>NZ_JAMYLN010000030.1:0-80745 GCF_040318035.1 Mesorhizobium sp. M1329
CAAGCCGATCTCCGATCCCAATACAGAATCGGCAACCTCACAGATCGCGACCACTCCCGAAAGGTGGTCCCACAACAGCGCTTACGGCATTGCGATGCGGTAGTGAGATGCAGAATGCGCCGCCAGGCTTGGCTCGCGGTCTTGCAGATGATCGCGTTGCGGCCGCGCTGCGCGCCCTCCATGCGCGCCCGGAATATCCCTGGACGGTTGCTGGACTGGCTTTCGAAGCGTCCTTGTCGCGCTCAGCCTTCTTCGCCCGTTTCAGCCGGACAGTGGGCATGCCGCCGATGGAATACATTTTGGCTTGGCGTATGGCTTTGGCCGGACGTCTCCTTCGCGGACAAGAGCTTGGCTTGGATCAAGTCGCTGAACGCGTTGGTTACAGTTCGTCCAGTACTTTCAGCGTCGCCTTTGCTCGATACGCGGGTATGTCTCCAGCTCGCTACGGTCGGACACATCACCTGAATGGACAACATAGCTCCGGCATGCTGCCGCAGCACTCCTGCAAAACGCCTTCACGCGTTAGCTGAGACTGGTAGATCTGTTGACCGCTAGACTTAGAGAGTAGGTCAGGCCGCTTTGAGTGTCGACACTCGGCGGTATCCAGTTCCACGGAAGCAGTTGCTCCAGCCTGGTAATCGGCGTGTCGGCGATGCGGGCAGGAACGTCGGCAAGGTAGGCCGGATCGATGTGGTTCAGCTTTCCCATCATGATCAGCGTGGCCATGAAGGCGGCACGTTCAGCCCCATGATCCGATCCGGCGAAGAGCCACGATTTTCTGCCGGCGCGAAGCTTCGCAGGGCTCGCTCGGCCGCATTGTTCGTCAGGCAGATTCTGCCATCCTCCAAGAATAACGTGAGGCCATCCCAGCGCTTGAGCATGTAGTCGATCGGCTCGGCGACCGGTGAACTACGTGACAGCTTCAACCGCTCGGTTTGAAGCCAGGTCTGCAGATCATAGACGATGTGCCAGGCGTTGATCGACTGTAAGCTCGTTTATGTCCCGCTCGATACCGAACAGCGCATCGATCCGTTTCACCGAGCCGTAGCCGACGGTTTCCGCACCTACTTCACCCCGCCGCTATCCACGCCGCAGCATGTTCCTGGCGAAGGCCATCAGCGCAGAGGCAGAGATTCCGTACATGAAACGATAGGATTAGAGGCAGTCCAAGCTACGTGACCTAGGCAGCGATCTGGCTCTTGCCAAAGCTGTCTCGAACATCCCTTGCGGGTGATGCTCCAAACAACCGGCCATATTCCCGCGTGAACTGGGGGACGCTTTCGTAGCCAACAGCGTATGCCGCATTGCTGATCGGTGCGCCCTCAGAAATCATCATTCGCCGAGCCTCTATCAGGCCCAGTTGCTTCTGGAACTGGAGTGGAGACAGCGATGTTACGACGCGGAAGTGATGGTGGAAAGATGAAAGACTCATGCCGGCGACTTCGGCCAGTTTCTCCACCGTCAGCGCCTCCGCATAGGCGGCTCGGATAAGCGCGACGGCCCGCGCGATACGGTTTGCATGGCTGTCGGTGACCCCGAGCGCTCGGATGCCTGCACCGTGGCGACCTGTCAGCAGCCAGTAGTGCATCTCACGAATAAGCTGGTTCTGCAGGACAGGGATTGAAGCGGGACGATCGAGTAGTTTCATCAAACGCAGGGCCGCTTCAGCGACCTCCGCTTCGGTAGGATCCACGCGAATGGAAGCACCTACCTCGGCCTGGGCAATGCCGATCTCCATCACGAGGGACTGCGTCATTGCCGGATCGATATCGAGAACGAGCGAGTAGTATGGCACTCCGGCACTGGCTCGCGTGATCTGGCTGACATTCGGAACGTCGGCAGCGATCAGCAAAGAGTCTCCAGCCCCGAATTCGAAACTCCTGTTCCCCATCGTAACACGCTTGGCCCCCTGAAGAACGAGCGCCACCAGTGGTTTCGAGATCGCATATTGAAGCTCGCTCGGAGCCGTCGCACGCATGGCGAACAGGCCTGGGAACGGCGTGCGGGCAACGCCGAATTTGTCGGCATTGCTATCTGCGAAGCGGCGGACGTATTCGAGCAAAGTGCTGTTCATCGCTTTTGACTCCGATCGACAAAACATCGGCATCCTGAGCGCGGACGGTCGTTCACGCAAGCCGCTTTGGCGGATTAGGCAAGGAATCTGAATTTCACGACAATTCCGCTCAGGTGGGCTTCGATAAATTTCTCCGCAACTGAAGCAGGCAGCTCGCACATTGAGAGCAAGGAGAGAGCCCATGACGAAGCTGACGAACCGAAACATTCTGATACTGGCAACCGACGGATTCGAAGACGCCGAACTCTACAGTCCACGGCGGCTGCTTATGGACGCTGGTGCAAGGGTCACGCTTGCTGCGCCGAAGGGCGATCCGATCCGCGGCTGCATCTACAATTCCGAGACCGGCAACTCGGATCAGTCGCCCGAGACGATCACGCCGGACAAGTTGATCTCCGACATCGACGCGGGAGACTTCCATGCGCTGGTTCTACCGGGCGGCGTCGTTAATCCCGACAAGCTGCGGATGGATCCAAAGGCAATAGCCCTGGTGAAGGACTTCGCTAATGCCGGCAAGCCGATTGCCTCGATTTGCCACGGACCGTGGCTCCTCGTGGAAGCCGATGTCTTGCGCGGGCGCCGTGCAACGGCCTGGTATTCGATCCGGACTGACCTCAAGAACGCCGGCTCAACCGTGGTGGACGAGGAAGTCGTGGTGGACGGCAACCTTATCACCAGCCGCATGCCCTCCGACATCCCCGCCTTCACGATGGCGATCGTCACCGCCTTGCAGGATTGATCGGAGCCGTCCGTGGTTTCAAGGACCAGAAAGGATAACATTCAGATGAGCAGCGCGTTTCAGCTTCTGATAAACGGCGAGCACCTCGAGGGTTCTGAAGGCGTCGCCGTCGATGTAATCAATCCCGCGACGGGCGACAATCTCGGTCAGGTGGCCTACGGGTCGGCGGCCGACATCGAAAACGCGATCGGCATCGCGCAGGGCGGACTGCAAACCTGGCAGGCGGTACCCGCCTGGGAGCGTGGCCGCATCCTGAAGGATGCCGCGAGCATCATCCGGCGCGACACCGATCGGATTGCCCGCATCTTGACACTGGAACAGGGCAAGGTTCTGTCCCAGGCGCGCGATGAGGTTCTTCGCGCCGCCGACTTCATCGAATGGGGCGGAGAGCAAGCCAGGCGAATCGCAGGCCGCATCGTGCCGGGACGGCAAGCCGGCCAGCTCACCGAGGTGCAGCCGCATCCGGTAGGGGTCGTCGCGGCACTCACGCCCTGGAACTTTCCGATGGCGCTCGCCGCCAAGAAGTTCGCCGGCGCGCTGGCCGCCGGCTGCGCGATTATCTGCAAGCCCTCGCAGGAAACGCCCGGTTGCGTCCTGGCGATGGCAGAAGCCTTGCTTGAGGCCGGCGTTCACCCGGCGGCGCTCGCCGTCGTCTTCGGTGATGCCAACGCGGTCTCGACCCAACTCATCGAGTCGCCGGTGATCGCGAAGGTCACCTTTACGGGCTCGATCCCGATCGGAAAACGGATCGCAGCGGCGGCAGGACTTCACATGAAGTCCGTGACGATGGAACTCGGCGGCCACGCACCGGTCGTCGTCTGCGGCGACGTGGATCCGGAGGCGACTGCGCAACTGCTGGCGCGGGCCAAGTTCACCAATGCCGGCCAGATTTGCCTCTCTCCATCACGCTTTTTCGTCGAGGCAAGCATTGCCGAGCGCTTCGCAAGACGCTTTGCCGAGGTTGCCACCGGATTGACGGTCGGAGATGGCCTGGACCCGGCCACGGATGTGGGCCCCCTTGCAAATGAGCGGCGTGTCGAAGCCATTGCCCGCCTCGTCGAGGATGCGCGGCAGCGGGGTGCGAAGGTCCTTGCCGGTGGAGATCGCCTTGCTGGGCGCGGCTTCTTTTATGCTCCGGCGGTTCTGGTGGATGTGCCTGCCGAAGCCGCTATTCTTCACGAGGAGCCGTTTGGACCCGTCGCGCCGATCCTGCCCTTCACCGATGAAGAGGCGATGCTCAAAGCTGCCAACGGGCTCGAATTCGGGCTGTCGGCTTACGTTTTTACGAATGACGGCAAGAGGCAGCGTCGTCTCGTCGATGCGCTCCAGTGCGGCGCTGTCTCTGTAAACGCTGGTCTGACGCACCTGCCCGAGGCACCGCTCGGCGGCTGGAAGGATAGCGGGATCGGCACTGAGGGCGGGATCGAAATCCTTGAGCCCTATACCGTCACCAAGCATGTCCACATCGCCTGACGAACACGGAATTGACGGGTGCCAGAAGTGCCGGCGCCCGGTTTGAGTGGAGCAAACCAATGGTCTCAATCGATAGTCCTGCCATACCTTTCTCGGTAGTCAGATCGACCGTTCTGGCGGATGTCCGCACCGTTTCGCGGAACGGAGACAGGCTGTGAGCGCGCTTTCCCTTCTCGACTCACCGCTGCTTGGGCGCAGCTTCGTAGCTGACGAGATGCGCTCGTTGTTGAACAGTGACGCCTTCGTCGACCGGTGTGTCGAGACCGAAGTTGCACTCGCCGCGGCCGAAGCGCGTCTTGGTCCCATTCCTGAGGCGGCTGCCGCTTCGATCGCCTCCGCAGCCCGGACGATCCGTTTCGACATGGTCCGCCTCGCACGCGAGACTGAACTTGTCGGCTATCCCATCCTGCCGATCGTCGAGCAATTGGCCGATGCCTGTGGCGAGGCCGGCGGCTATCTGCACTGGGGTGCGACGACGCAGGACATCATGGACACGGCCATGGTCTTGCAAGTCCGGAATGCGCTGGATCTCGTCGAACGGCAGCTCGACGACACGATCGCCGCGTTGCGCAGGCTTGCCGCCGATCACCGCGACACGCCGATGGCGGGGCGAACCCATCTTCAACAGGCGCTGCCGATCACATTCGGCTACAAGGCCGCCGTCTGGGTGTCGGCTCTCGAACGACATCGCGAACGCCTCATGCAATTGCGTCCGCGTGTTCTCGTGGTGCAGTTCTCAGGGGCGTCCGGAACTCTGGCTTCCCTTGGCGGACAAGGGTTGGCCGTGCAGTCGGAGCTCGCCAGGATCCTTGGTCTGGCAACGCCCACGATTACCTGGCACGCGGCCCGAGACGGCATGGTGGAAGTCGTACAGGTGTTGGCGTTGATCAGCGGTAGCCTCGCCAAGATCGCTTTCGACGTCTCCGTGATGATGGCGACGGAGATCGGGGAGGTCTCGGAACCGTTCGCCCGACATCGCGGCGCTTCCAGCACGATGCCGCAGAAGCGAAATCCCATCTCCTGCGAAATCATCATCGCCGCGGCAAAAATGGTCAGACAGCATTCGGGATTGATGCTCGACGCGATGGTGCATGATTTCGAGCGTGCCACAGGATCATGGCATCTCGAATGGGCCGCCGTTCCCGAAAGTTTCGCGCTTGCCTCCGGGGCTCTTTTGCAAGCAAGTTTCATGCTTGGCGGCCTCGTCGTTCACCCAGACCGGATGCTGGCGAACTTGGCGATCTCGAAAGCCCTCATCGTGGCGGAAGCGGTGATGATGGCCCTCGCTCCTCTGACCGGTCGCCAGACCGCACACGACCTCGTCTATGCCGCCTGCCGGCGTGCGGTCGAAGCCGGAAAACCCCTCTTCGACGTTCTCGTGGACACACAAGACGTGGCGGTCCCACTCGGGCGCGAGCGTCTGCGTTACCTCACCGATCCGGAAAACTATCTCGGCTCTGCCTCGCAGATGGTCGATCGCATTCTGCAGCCCGCATCCGGCGTTGGCCTGGAGAAATAGGCAAGGCTCGCCGAGGATCCGACAACCGTCGGGCCTCAGCCCCTGTCATAAGATGTCTGTCAACAACAAACAGATTTATGGAGAACGGATATGAGCACAGTTTCCATCATTACGGGCGGTAGCCGTGGTCTCGGCCGCAACACCGCGATTAGCATTGCGCGTCAAGGCGGTGACGTCATCCTGACCTACCGGAGCGGCGTTGCCGATGCGCAAGCCGTTGTCGCCGAGATCGAGGCCCTTGGTCGCAAGGCTGTCGCCCTCCAACTCGACGTGACTGATGTCGCCTCCTTCAAGGCCTTCGAAGACAGTGTGCGGCATGCCCTGTCGGCGAACTGGGGCCGCAACACCTTCGACCACTTGGTGAACAACGCGGGCCAGGGCGAAATGGCAAGTTTTGCCGAGACGACCGAGGTGCAGTTCGATGCCCTCTTCAATACCCACGTAAAAGGCGTCTTCTTTCTCACCCAGACCCTGTTGCCGCTGCTGGCCGATGGTGGCCGCATCGTGAATTTCTCCTCGGGTCTCACCCGTGTCTCGGCAGCCGGCTTCTCGGCCTATTCGGCCGCCAAGGGCGCGGTCGAGATTCTGACCATCTATATGGCCAAGGAACTCGCCGCACGCGGGATCACTGCCAACACGGTGGCTCCGGGCGCTATCGAGACCGACTTCCTCGGCGGCGCCGTTCGTGACATGCCCGACCTCAACAAGCAGTTCGCCGGCATGATTGCGCTCGGTCGTGTGGGCGTACCGGACGACATCGGGCCAATGGTTGCAGGCCTACTCGGCCCGAGCAACCGCTGGATCACCGCCCAGCGTATCGAGGTATCCGGCGGCCAAGTGATCTGACAAGCCATGGATCGAGCGGCCGCCACGCGGCGGCCCTCAATTATCCGGCGATGTTCATTCGGAAGCAGATGACTAAGCCAACCACCGTTCTTTCCTGATAATGGTGTTGGCGACACCCCGCGCCCGGGCCGGACAGGCCACTTTCGAGTATCCTGAGACTCAACCGGCTAACGCCAGCTTGCCGTATCGGCTGATTTCGGCCTGAACCTCGGATACAAAACTCTCCAGCGCGGGATTTCTCGCCTTCTTTGCCCGCCGCGCGACATAGGCGAGTGGCGGCGGAGCCGGCAGACGCTCGCCAATGATTTCCATATCCGGACGCAGGTGACGATCGCTGAGAAGCGCGACGCCGAGGCCAGCCTGCACAGCCGCGACGATGCCAGCAGCGCTGGAACATTCGAACACGGTCTCCAGATCCGCGCCGCCGTCCTGCCCGATGTCGATTGCCCAGCGACGATAGAAGCAATCCTCATCGAACGAAAGGAAGGGCACGGCACTGCCCCCCTCCAGTTCCAGGTCGCGCGACTTCACCCAATGCAGGTCTTCGCGCAAAAGCACGATATCCGCCGGCCTTACCTCGTGCGCGAAGACCTGGATGATGGCGACGTCCAGTTCCCCCCGCTCCAGCATGGATCGGAGCACCAGGCTCATGCGCACCTTCGTCCGGACGGCCACTTGCGGGTGCAGACGCCGGAAGCGGCCGAGGATCCGCGACAGGTCCGAACAGGTCGTGTCCTCGGTCAGCCCGAGCAGGATGCGTCCCGCCAGATCCGCCTTCGCCAGGCTGACAAGCGCCTCGTCGTGAAGGCCCAGTATCTTGCCGGCGTAGGCGAGAAGCGCGTCGCCGTCGGCGGTGAACGTGCCCCCGCCCGGCCGCCTGTCCAGCAGGTCGCAGCCAAGGCTGGTCTCCATACGCCTGATCTTGTGGCTGACGGCAGACTGCGACAGGCCAAGCGCGTCAGCAGCGCGTGTCACACCGCCATGCATCTTGATAGCCCGCAGGGCGCGCAATGCATCGATGTCCAGTCGCCTGCTGTTCGTCTCAATCATCCATCGCTCCGGAGTCATGTCGGGACGCGAATGATGTGCCCTGCCATGCAATCCGGCAAGATCGAATTACGAATGCCATCCAGACTTCATGACATGATCGATATTTGTCATGTGCAGGTCTTGTCCGGAGCACCTATCCCTGGACCTCCCGCCGACCGGAACTGCCATGGCTCACTCCGCTGACATTGCCCTTACCCCGCGTTCCCGCCTGCTTCTGCCGCTGCTCGGCACGTTGCTGATCATCGGCTGGAGTTCTGGCTTCGTGGGCATCCGCTACGTAAGCGAGCAGGCCAGTGTGGCCGTCCTTCTGTTCTGGAGAACCTTGCTGTCGGGTCTTATCCTGCTTCCCTTCACCTTTGCGTTCGGTCCGAAGATGCGGCTTTCGGCCGTGCTGCCGCAGATGGCATTCGGCGTGATGGCCGTGTTCATTTATCTCGGCGGTTTCGCGCTGGCGATCGAGCAGAGGGTGCCGACAGGCCTCGTTGCGCTGATCTCGGATCTGGTGCCGCTGGCGATCGCGGCCCTGTCGCAGCCGCTTCTGCGCGAACGGCTTTCGGGACGGCAATGGCTGGGGACCGCTATCGCCGTGGCCGGCGTGCTGATCGTCTCCTTTGACAGCCTCAGCTTCGGCACGGCGCCTGTCTGGGCGTATGCGCTCACCATCGGCTCCATGCTGGTCTTCGCCGCCGCGTCCGTTCTGCGCAGGGGAAAGGCATCCCTGAACATGCCCGTCCACCAGAGCCTGTGCATCCATTCGCTGACCGGTGCGGTCCTCTTCGGCCTCTGCGGTGTCTATCAGGGAAGCCTGGAGCCGCCCATGACCCGCGAGTTTGCCATCGGCATGGTGTGGCTCGTGCTGTTTGCCACATTCCTGGCCTACGCCGTCTACTACACGATGCTGCGCCTTTACCCGGTCGCGCAGGTGAGCGCTGCGATCTATCTCAGTCCGCCGGTCACCATGCTCTGGGCCTGGATGCTGTTCTCGGAACCGCTTGCCCCGGCAATGTTCATTGGCCTGACGGTGACTCTGGTGGGGGTGTGGCTGACCTCTCGCGGTTGAGGTGCGTCGTCGGCATTCCAGGCCACCTGCCGGTCTCGGAATTAGCTGCCTTCTGGCGCAACAGCACTCCGCGTTCAAAGCTTTTCGGAGATCAAGCGTAGGCCGAACACAGCAAGTGCGGTGCCAACCACGCGTTCGATCCACTGCCCGGCACGATCGTAAACCGCGCGAGCTGGGGGCGTGGAAAGGAGCACGATGACGAGGCCGTACCAAAGGACATGGAGGAGAAAGCCGCCCGTCAGCAGGGCCAGTTTGGTCCATAGAGATGTGAGCGATGCCGAAATCAGATGAGACAGGGCCCGACGCAGGTCGAAGGTTACGTGTTCGAAGTCCATGCTTGTCGGGTTTCTCTAAGAGCGGTCAGTTGAGGATCGGGTGCCCCAGTCCTGGGAGGCCCGCAGGCGGCAACGGAATAGTCAGAACCAGCGGCGAACGTTGGCCTTGTAGCGGCGGTAGTCGTTGCCGAACTTCGCTTCGAGATAGCGCTCCTCGCGGGCGATCACCTGCGTCTGGATTGCGATCAGCACCAACGGGAGCAAGGCGAAGGCGATCGGCCCGTCGAAGCCGATCGCAAGGCCGGCATAGATAAGCGCCATGCCGAGATACATGGGATTGCGGGTCCACCGATAAGGACCGGTCGTTGCGATGATCGTCGTTGGCTGCGACGGCGGAACGTTGGTGCCCAGCCGCCGGAACAGCCCCGCCGCCGAAAGCATCATCGCCGAGCCGGCAACGAACAGCAGCGCGCCCGTCGCGACCAGCAACCACCAGTCGACGCCGAAAAAGCGGAGGGTGACGAACCGCTCCGCCGCCAGTCCCAACAGCAGCGCTCCGAGATAGAGGAAGGGCGGAGGGAAGCGCACACCCGCGCTGTCCGGTTCGACGGCCATGCTCATCTCCAATCTGTGCTCTCAAACCAGCATCGACTGCTGGGCGAAGATACCCGCCATTGCGCCTTGCCATGATGCCGTGGTGACCGAGGGAATGAGGGGGTTGGTAAGGTCCCCCGCAGCGTAGATGCCGGGCATGCTGGTTTCACGGCGCTCGTCGACCTTGAGGACGATGCCGAGGGGTGTATCGATTGTGGCGAGGCCCAGTGTTTCATGCAGGCTTGCGGAAGGCTTGTTGCGCGGATGCGCGAACAGGATGTCGACCGCGACACCGGGGCCGGTATCGAGCCTGACGCTGGCGCCATGCCCTCCGTGACGGGCGATTTCAGTGATCCGGCCCTCGACGAGAGGTGTGTTACGACGGTCCAGATCGGCCCGGATATCGGGCGGAATGTCCTGACCATCGGCGAAGACCGTCAATCTGTCGGTCCAATCGTGGAACAGCCTGACCTGATTGTGCGACTGCGGGCCGGACCATACGAGGCCCCAATGCTGGCCGGCGACTTCGAAGCCGTCGCAATAGGGACAGGGCACGATGGACGTGCCCCAGCCTTCGGCAAAGCCCCGAACGTCAGGCATCTGGTCGGTGATGCCATAGCTCAGGATCAGGCGGCGCGCCCCAAGGCTTTCGCCATCGGCAGTGCGGACGGAGAATTTGTCGATGGCGCCGGAGACGCTGTCGGCCCGGGCACCGACCAGCCTGATCGTGGGATAGCGCGCCAGCTGCCGCCGGGCCTCGGCCAGGATGTCCAGCGGTGGCTTGTGATCGTGGCCAAGCAGACCATGCGAGTGGCCGGCGAAGCGATTGCGCGGCAGGCCGGTATCGAGAACGGTGACCTTGCGGCGGGCGCGGCCGAGCTGCAGGGCGGCGGCGAGGCCGGCAAAGCTGCCGCCGATGATGATGACATCATCCATGGTGATAAGCTCCGTGTTGTGGATGGAGGGGTTGGGCTGGGTGCGGTTGAAGCCTATCCATTGGCTTGCACATTTTAGGAACTGTGTGGTATCGTAATTCAAGAATTAGGATACTGTCAAGGACTGGAATTGTGGCGACCCCAAAAAAAACCCAGGCGCGGCGGGGTCGGCCCGCCAACGAGGCGCTTGGCCAAACGATCGTCGACGCCGCGGGCGAACTCTTTGCGGAATTGGGTTTCCAAGCGACGACATTGGATAAGGTCGCCCAGCGAGCGAAAATATCCAAGCTCAGCATCTACAAGCACTTCGAGAACAAAGAGGCGCTGTTTGGCGCGGCGTTTGCGGCCCGCTGCCATCAATTGATACCACGGGCCCTTTTTGAAGGCGTCGACGGTTCGGCCGAAGATCAGCTCATGGCGGTGGGATCATCGCTGCTTCGCACGCTGTTGCGACCGGAGGTCCGCAATGTCGAAGCCATGGTCCTGGCCGACATGACGAGTCAAAAGTCGTTGAGCAAGCTCCACTACGAAGCTGGACCCGCCCACATCATCGCGCAAATCGAGGCCCTGTTGCGTCAGTTGCAAGCGAAGGCGGTTCTGAAGGTGTCCGATCCTCTCCAGTCCGCCCGCTTGTTTGCCGCGCTTTTCAAAGGCTCCGATCTCCTGATTGTCGCACGCTTCGATGAGGCGAGAGCAGAGGACGACAACGAGATCGAATCCTATTGCCGGTCGGCCGTCGCCATGTTCATTGCAGCGCACGGTGGCAGCGACCACGCGGGCGGATATCCTAGGAGTACTTGCATGAAACTTTGAATGCTCGCGTTGACATCAACGCGACTATTGTCGTTGGGCAGCGGGCTGACTGGCGGAGTAACCGCTACCACCCCGTTCGAGGCCTTCGTGCCGGCTTAGCAGACCGTCAGCTTTCAGGAAGCTGCAACGGTGGTCTGAACGGCAAAATATGGGCGCAAAGCGGAAAGACTGCCTTGAGCTATGCAAATCGCTGCCGTTCTCCACATCGCAGGGCCCTAGCGCACCGGATCTCAGTTTCGGCTGCTATGGTATAGGCGGGTAGGAAATTTAGCAGGGGTAGGATTTGAAGCTACCACCTTCAGGTTATGAGTTTTCTATGCCAGAATGCTGCGGCGTCACTTCGCACAAATCAGTTTTTTTCACTGCGAACCTGCTCGCCCTACTTTCCTTGCACACGCTTTGAACGACTGCGCTATCCATTTGGCGTCGATTGCTCCAATTGAACTTCGCTGCAACCCCGTTGATCATCCCTCGGATGGTTGGCGGCGAGCGAAGATATTGAACACACTCTTCCTACTCATGGCGCAGTATGAGGGACGCGTGATTGTCCCCGCTGAGACCGTGTGCAAGGATTATTTTTCCCACCTGACGCTCGCCAAGTTCTTACGCAAAGTGAGCATTGGAGAAATTGAGCTTCCGCTAACCCGAGCAGAAAGAAGCCAGAAGAGTGCCAAAGGCGTTCATCTTCAGGACCTGGCTTCATACCTCGATAAGCGGACCTGGCTTCATACCTCGATAAGCGCCGCGAAATCGCACTGTCCGAAATGCGCGCCTTCCGACGTAGCTAGCGCTCCCGATGAGGTCCGTTGCGCGTGCAGCGATCGGACGAGGAGATGAGGCACGGCATCGCCTGCGGATAGCTCATATAGGCGTTCGAGATAACCTGGCTGTAGACCACCCACCACCAGCCAACCGCGAGCAAGAGAACCAAAAAAGGATGAAGCCGAAGAAGCTGTGCGCTTCTTTTGCACAAAATGGGCTGAGGAACGCGGCCTTCCGCATCAGCCGGACGATCCAAGCTTTTCCGATTTCTTTTCTTGGCTTCAGGAGAAATCGCCCGGACACTTGAGATTTCAGACCACAACATCGGTGCGAGATGACGTCGAGCACTGGTTCATAAGGGAATTCAAGCAGGGTTGGCGCTACTAGGATGGCCTCGCACTTCCCAGTTCGAGCGATTTCCGAGGGCTTCATCGGGCGCACCTTCGTGCTCCAAGTTGGATAGCGAGAAGGCGCTCCTGAGGTCGGCGCCGGGCAAGCGAGCCCCGGCAACGAGCAAGAGTAGTTCCCGTGTCCGAGTCTCCACCGGTCTTCAGCCTCTACCAGCCGTAGCTGAAGGTGGCACCGCTATCGCCATCGCCGTTCTGCACCACATTGGCGTCGGTGTTTCTGCCGAACTGGAAAATTCCGTAAGCGTTGTCATTGCCGTTCTGCCGCAGGGTAGCTGAATGGCCATTACCCTGCTGTTGGATGATACCCAGATTGCCGCGGCCGTTCTGGGCGATGCCTGCAACATTGCGGCGTCCCGATTGGCGGATACTGGCGCCGCGCAGGCCGTGATAGAGCGAATAGACCCGCAGGCCGGTCGCCAGGGCGCCGGCGTCGCGGGCGTTGGCAGGGGCATAGGTCGTAGAAACCCAGCCACCGGCGAAGGCCGGTGCGAAAAGCGCTCCTTGGCCGATGCTGCCGGCAACTAGAGCGGCTGTGAAGGTCTTGAACATATTGAGTGTCATCTTTGTCTCCATTTTCCGGCTGCCTTAGCCTTGTGCCAACCTTCTCATTTCGTCGCTGAACCCTGCCGGAATTGGTCGTTCAGCTGTGGTTCAGTCATTGTGCCCAGGCCCGACGCTCATAAAAAAGGGCGCCCCGACCCCGACGCCTTTTTTCGTAAACCTGGCGACGCGATCAGGTTGCGCCACCGACCCGCTCGGCACAGCCGATGCTCTTGCCGCCGACGGCTACCTCGAGCTTGGCGTCGTAGATGCCGCCCTTCGCGTCAAGCGTGACGGTGCCGAGCATGGCGGGGCCCGGCGCGGCGCTGAAAGCGCCGCCCTGCTCAATATTGGTGCCGCCCGTGCGTCCGGCACTTTCGACATGGAAGGAATAGGTGCCGCTCACGTTTCTGTCGACATGGGCGAGCGCCTCCAGCGAAACCATGTCGCCTTCCGGCTTGACACGGATCTCGCAGCGCACCGGCCCGACGGGCTGGTTGGCGGTGGCCATGGTTGCCAGCGCATTGGCCGAGACCAGGACCAAGACGAGTGCCGCGACGCGGCAGGGGTGTTTGCTTATGCGTGGCATGGTTCGTCTCCTTGGCGTTCGTTAGCCACGACCGCAGACACTTTCCGCGGTCGCCTGCTCGTGCTGCCGATTACTGGCAGGCCTGGACGAAAGCGGCGACATTGCCGCTGCCACCCTGGCTGACATTGGCATCACAGCCATGACCCACCTGCACGCCGGCAGCGATGTTGCCGTTGCCGTCCTGGGTCAAGATGGTGGTATGGTTCGAGCCGAACTGGCCGACCCCGGCCACGTTGCGGTCGCCGTTCTGGTAGGTGGCGCCATAGTTGCCGACGCCTTCCTGGCCGATGGCCGAAAGGTTGTGGCGGCCGCGTTGCTGACCGATCACCTTGTTGAAGCGGCCGTTCTGGTAGACCCGGATACGGTTCTTGAAACCGTTCTGGGCGCCGCCGGCTGAGTTCGACCAGCCATATTGCTCGATGCGTACATCGTTGGCCATGGCCGGGGCGACGGCGGTGATACCGACAAGAGCGGCGAGCGCGGTTGCGATGAAAGAATTGCGGATCATGAGAGCGTCTCCTTTAGCGGACGGGACCGCGAGTTGAACGGCTTCTTTTTAGGAGATGCCGTTCGAACCGATGCTGAAGGCGGCGTTCAGATGGGGTTCAGGAAGGCTTGTGTGGGAGGCGGAGCGGGCAGCCACTGACACCTTGCGGACGCTCATTGCTGGGGACGCAGCTCCCTCCATTCCTGTTTAAGGAGTGCCTCTCAAGTGCGACTGCTCGTTTCGTCAGAGCCTCCGAGCCCTTCAAGAACGCCTTCAGGTGGTCGAAGCGGGGCGCGTTGTCGTTGACTTGTTACAGCCGTTACATCATGTTGCTGCGATGGTTGTCCCAACTTGGCTTCTATTGACGTACAAGGTGCCTCCGGAGCCCGCCACGAAGCGCGTTGCGCTATGGCGGCGGTTGAAGGGCATGGGCGCGATTTACCTTCAGAACGGTGTCTGTCTGCTGCCGAAGACGGACGATCATGTGCGTCGGCTAAAAATGCTGGAGAACGATATTTCCAAGATGGGCGGCGAATCCGTCATCCTGGAGACGGTCGCCCTTGATCGCGCTCAAGAGGACAAGGTAGTCGCCCGCTTCAAGGCGGATCGCGACGACCAGTACCGCGAGTTTCTCGGTCGGTGCGCCGGCTTCGAGGTCGAGATCGCCAAGGAGATCACGATCAACAAGTTCACCTATGCCGAACTCGAAGAGGAAGACACCGATCTGAAGAAGCTCCAGGGCTGGCTGGAGAAGATCAAGAAGCTCGATTTCTACGGTGCATCACTTGCTGATGAAGCTGCCGAACGTCTGCGGGCCTGCGAGGCTTTGCTCGACAGTTACGCTCAACGGGTCTTCGACGCACACGATGAAAATCGGTGAGGTGAGCGGCTAGGATGACGGAACAGGCGCGATGACAACCGAGACAACGGATCGCCCGGGAGCCCGGCAGGGGATTCCGGCGGGCATTTGGGTCCTCGGCTTCGTCTCGATGCTGATGGACATCTCGTCGGAGATGATCCACGCGCTGCTGCCCATCTACATGGTGACGGTGCTTGGAACTTCAGCCCTTACCGTCGGCGTCATCGAGGGCATCGCTGAAGCGACCGCCTCGATCACCAAGGTCTTTTCCGGAGCATTGAGCGACTGGCTCGGCAAGCGCAAACTCCTCGCCGCGTTCGGTTACGGCCTGGCTGCCTTCACCAGGCCGATCTTCCCATTGGCGCCCTCGATCGATTGGCTCGTCGCAGCGCGTTTCATCGACCGGATTGGCAAGGGCATTCGCGGCGCGCCGCGTGACGCGCTTGTCGCCGACATCGCCCCGCCGCATCTGCGTGGCGCGAGCTTTGGCCTGCGCCAGTCGCTCGACACGATCGGTGCGTTTCTCGGTCCGCTCCTCGCCATCGGCCTGATGTGGGTGACAGCCTTTCATTTTAAGACGGTATTCTGGATCGCCGCCATTCCGGCATTCCTGTCGGTCGGACTGATCCTTGTCGCCGTGAAAGAGCCGGAGCGCCCGAAGGAGCAACGCCCTGTCCGCATGCCGCTGCATCGCGACGAGTTACACCGGCTGGGAGCGACCTACTGGTGGGTCGTGGCAATCGCGACAGTTTTCACCCTTGCTCGCTTCAGCGAAGCATTCCTCATTTTGCGTGCGCAATCCATCGGTCTGCCGATGGTGCTGGCCCCGGTTGTCCTGGTGATCATGAGCCTCGCCTATTCACTGTCGGCCTATCCCGTCGGCGTGCTGTCTGATCGTGTGAACCGCCTGACAATCTTGATCGTTGGCCTGTTTCTGCTCCTCGCCGCCGATCTGGTTCTCGCTTTTGCGCTGGGGACACTCGGACTTGTGCTCGGCGTGGTCCTCTGGGGGCTGCACATGGGCTTTACGCAAGGATTGCTGGCAACGTTGATCGCCGATGCCGCCCCGGCGGAATTGCGCGGGACCGCCTTCGGCATGTTCAACCTCGTCACCGGCGTGGCGCTCCTCATTGCCAGCGTGGTCGCAGGGGCTCTCTGGGATGCGATGGGGCCACAAGGCACGTTTCTCGCAGGCGCTGTCTTCACCGTGCTGACCTTGGTGGGCCTGCTTCCTGTTCGAGCGCGGTTGGGTAAGCGGGCGGTTGGGTAAGCGGGAGGCGTCATGAGAGTGGGCCGTCTCGCGATTTCTTTCGAAATGGAATGGTGATGGAATGGAAAATCTGGATGCCCAGGTCACGGGCTGGATCAACAACCTTTCAGGGCACAACAACCTGATCGATTTGTTCATGATCGCCGTCACGCAGGCGGGCGTGCCCGTGTTGATCTTGGCCGTGGTGGCGTCCTGGTGGTGGGGTGGCGGCGGTCGCTCCGAGAGGCATGTTGCGGTTGCCTGCGGCCTGTCGTTCCTGCTTGGATTGGCTCTCAACCAGATCATTCTGCTCCTGGTCCACCGCATGCGCCCCTACGACGCCGGTGTGTCACACCTGCTTATCGCGAGCAGCGCCGATCCGTCGTTTCCATCGGATCATGCCACCGCAAGCTTTGCCATCGTCTTCAGCTATGCATTCAGCGCCCGCGCCCGGAAGGCGATGTGGTACTTCGCAGCCGCCCTGCTCGTCGTGATTTCCCGTGTCTACGTCGGCACCCATTATGTCGGCGACATCCTGGGCGGCGTCGCTACCGCCCTTGTCGCCGCCGGGCTGGTCCGGGTCGCTTATCGGGAGGACACCCGCATTGATCGATGGGTGACCGGAATTCTGTAAATGAGCGGCAGCAAAGTCCGCAGTGTCGCGACAAGGGCAGCAGCTCAGAATTGGGAAGGCTCCGCATGCCACACAAACCCCTTTTATCGAGCTGGCTCGATCAGTCCCGCGTACTTACGTTTGTCTTGGCTTTGCTAGTCACCTCGCTGGTGACCCCGGTTTCCACCAGCGCTGCTCTCGAAACTCCGACGGCGGGGCTCGCGGACGCGACGGTGCTGATCATACGTCATGCCGAAAAGCCCGAAAGCGGGACAGGGCTATCTCCCGCGGGAGAGTCGCGCGCGCAGGCCTATGTCGGATATTTTCAGCATCTCACGCTGAACGGCGCTGCATTTCGCCCTGATACGCTGATTGCGACCGCCGATTCCAAAAACAGTGCGCGCGAGCGTCTGACCCTGGAGCCATTAAGCCGAGCACTCGGGATTCCTATCGATTTGAGATTCAGCAATAAAGACATCGCGGGCCTCGTTCATGCGTTGATGACGGAAACCCACGGAAAGTCCGTGCTCATTGCGTGGCATCACAGCACGTTGCCGCGGATCATCGAGGCGCTTGGCGGCGACCCGCACGCAGTCCTGCCCGATGGGTACTGGCCCGAAAGCGTTTTCGATGCAGTCGTGGTGCTTCGCTACGGCCATGACGGGAAATTCATTCCCGGCTCCGAGCAGATCATTCACGAAGATTTCGCAAAGCCGCCGGGGCTGGTCAGGGGAGCGAATTCGCAATGAGCCCCTCCCCCGTAAAAAGCCTCCGCCGGGTGTTCCGGATCGTTGGCCAAAACGAGGGACGATAAATGTCCTTTTTCTCGGCGCTCACGGACTACATCGCTTCGCATCCGCATCTGGCGTATGCGGCGATCTTTCTGCTGGCTCTGTCGGAGTCCGTTCCGGTCATCGGCGCAGTCGTTCCTGGAACGGCCATCATCGTCGGCCTTGCCGCTCTTGTCCCGAGCGGCGTGCTAATGCTCTGGCCGATGTTGATTGCAGCCTTTCTGGGCGCGATCGTCGGCGATGGCCTGTCTTTCTGGCTTGGCCATCGCTACCACCGTGAAATCCTCCTGCGTTGGCCGTTGAACCGATATCCCGAACTCATCGCGCGCAGCGAGGCATTCTTCGAACGGCACGGCGGCAAGAGCGTCTTTCTGGCGCGCTTCACGCCGGGCGTCCGCGCTTTTATCCCGCTCGTGGCAGGCATGTTGCGAATGCCGGCCCGCCGTTTTTACTACGCCAACATCCTCTCGGCGTTTGTCTGGGCGCCATCGCACATCCTGCCTGGCGTGTTCGTTGGCGCATATTTCAGCGTTGCCGGCGCCGCCGCCGGCCGACTCGCAGTGCTCCTTGTCGCGCTGATTTTCATCCTGTGGGTCACCGTTTGGGTTGTGCGTCACACGGTGCGCCGGGGCATTCCCATCCTTCTGGTCTATCTGGAGCGCCTTAGACGCTGGGCAGATGCCCGCGATACCTGGACTAGCCGTCAAATCCGCTCGTTGCTCGATCCGGCCCAGAAGGAAACGAAGATCTTAGCGGCGCTTGCACTGCTGCTCGTCGTGGCCGCCTGGACTTTCTTCGGCATCCTCGAGGATGTCGTCAGCGGAGATCCGCTGGTACGCACCGATGCCGCAGTCTATCGCATCCTTCAGGATCTCCGGACGCCGTTTGGCGATTCCTTGATGGTCGGCTTCACGGAACTGGGCGATACGGCTGTCGTGATTGCGATTGCCGTCGTCGTGTTCCTATGGCTGGCCTGGACGCGCACCTGGCGCACAGCGGCATACTGGGTGGCCGCCATCGGCGGCGCTGCAGCCATCAACACGGGCATCAAGGTGGCGCTCCATCGTGCGCGTCCCACCGGGGACCTCTATTCCGGTTGGAGCGATTTTTCCTTTCCCAGCGGCCACAGCACCGAAAACGCCGTCCTGTATGGTTTTCTGGCCTTCCTGATCGCTCGGAGCGTCCGGCCGGCTTTGGGTCTCCCGGTGGCCCTCGCGGCGGCCGTTTTGGTTGCCTTGATCGCCTTCTCCCGGCTCTATCTCGGTGCCCATTGGTTTTCCGACGTGGCCGGCGGACTGGCATTCGCGACGACGTGGCTGGCCCTGCTCTGCATAGCCTACTTGCATCATCAACCGACCGAAAAGGGCGCCGCAGGTCTCCTGGCTGTGGCTTGCGCCGGCCTGGTCTTCGCAGGTGGATTCCATGTCTACCGCAACCACGCCAAGGACATGGAGCGTTACGCAGTCCGATATGAGGCACCGTCGATCCTCGCGGCGGATTGGTGGGCGCGGGATTGGCAGCAAATGCCCGGGCAGCGGATCGATCTCGCAGGCGAGATCGAGGAACCGTTGACATTCCAATGGGCCGGAAGCCTGGAACGCCTAAAAGCAGATCTGGCGCAAAAGGGCTGGCGCTCGCCGCATCCGTGGACGTTGGCCGGCGCTCTCGCCTGGTTCACGCCGCGCCCCGGTCCGATGGACCTTCCAACGTCGCCCTACATGGAGCGCGGGCGCCTACCGAGCCTCACGCTGGTCCATCGCACCGAGTTGGGCGGGACCAGTTCGCGTTTCGTGCTTCGCATGTGGGCGACCGACATTGACCTCCGAAACGGCCACCTGACGGAACTCTGGATCGGGTCCGCTGTCGAGGAACAGCTGGGTAATCGCTTCCCCCTCTTCACGGTGGCGCAGGCGCAGCCCGACGCGAACGGACCCCGTGACCTTCTTGCCGCGTCCCTCGACGCCAGCCGCCTGGTGACCCGGCCCGATCATGGTTCGACAGCCGTCTGGGACGGCCAAGTTCTGCTGGCCGATGACGGAAGTATTCAAATTGATCAAGATGGTGGAACACTATCGAACGGTTCTGCCAGACGGTAATTTCAATCATGCCGCCCGGTTGATTGGGCTCGCTCGGCTGGGCGGTGCGACGGGAGCTACGTCGGGATCCCGGCTATGGGGGTATGGTCCGGCAGAGAAAGGTGGATAGCCCGCATATGAACGCAGAGCAAAATGCCAAGTCCGAGGAAAGCAGTAGTAAGTGGCGATTTGCTAACCTGCTGTACTGGGTCTACGAGCGTCGGCTGCTGCGTCAGATTCGGGGACGGGTATTCCCACGCCATGTCGGTTTCATCCTGGACGGCAACAGGCGCCATGGACGTCAAAGAGGATCGCAGGATTTCAACGAGATTTATCGGCGTGGTGCTGAGAAGCTCGACGACGTGCTTGGTTGGTGTGCCGAGTTGCAGATCCCTGCTGTTACGCTCTGGGTGTTCTCGACGGAGAACCTCAAACGTTCGCCCGAGGAAATTTCTGGGATTCTCGCGGCAGTCGAGTCCAAGATCGCCGCTCTTGCCGGCGATCCGCTCACACATCGACAACGTATCAGGGTGCGGGCAATCGGCAGACTCGACATCCTACCGGGATCGGTCATCGCTGCCATTCGAATGGCGGAAGCGGCGACTGCGCAATACGATTCCCTGACGCTGACGATTGCGGTCGCCTACGGCGGGCGCGAAGAGATCGCCGACGCAGTCCGCTCCCTGCTTCGAGACGAGGCGGCTCGAGGGATCGCGTTGCCGAACATCATTGAGCACGTCACCCCCGAAGCCATCGCTCGCCACCTTTACGCGGCTGATCTGCCCGACCCAGACCTCATCATCCGCACCAGCGGCGAGGTGCGCTTATCCGGATTTCTGCTGTGGCAGAGTGTGCACAGCGAATTCTACTTCACGGACGTGTACTGGCCGGCGTTCCGCAAGATCGACTTCTTGCGCGCGATCCGGTCGTTCCAGCAGCGGACGCGACGCTTTGGGCAGTGAGGCGGCCACAGAACTGCAACCAAGGGATATTCTCACCCTTTCTCAAATGGCGCGCACATGACAGTCCTGGTCCTCCTCAATGCAAGCGCCGGCACAATCCAGCGCGCCGACTACGATGTCGAAGCATTCGTTCGAAACGGGTTTCAGACGCGCGGATTGGAAGCCGAGGTGCGAATGGCGGGCGGGAGCCAGATCGCGGAGATGGCCCACAGCTTTGTCACGGCGAAATCACCCGGCGGCAAACCAAGGACCCTCGTGGTCGGCGGGGGCGATGGCACCCTCGGCTCCGCGGCGTCGGCCGTCGCGGGCACGGATGTCGTGCTGGGCGTTCTACCGCTCGGTACCCTCAATCATTTCGCCAGGGATCTCGGTTTGTCGAATGATCTGGACGCGGCCATGGACATCATCGCTGCGGAGCATGTGGAGCAGGTCGACGTTGCGGAGGTGAACGGCCGCGTCTTCCTCAACAACTCATCCATCGGCATTTATCCGTTTCTTGTCGCCGAACGTACCGCCGAGCAGATGCGGCTGAGGGTGGGAAAGTTTGCCGCGCTCGGCCCGGCGCTTGTCCGGACGCTCAGGGCTTCATCGTGGAAGAGGGTCAGGATTTCGGTCGACGACGGGCCAGAACAGCGGACCCTTTGCGTGTTCGTTGGCAACAATTTCTACGATTTGCGCGCGCTCGGCCACCGCGGCAGCCTTACCTCAGGAGAGCTGTGCGTCTACGTCGTCAAGCCGCTATCCTGGCTGGCGCTCGCGCTGCTGCCATTCAAGGCCGCCCTAGGGTTGATCGACCCAGTCCGCGATGTCGAGCTCTTCCGGGTTCAAAGTCTGGAGATCAAAGCGCGCCGACGACATTTGCGCATCGCTATGGATGGCGAAACTGTCGAGGCGATACCTCCATTGCTCTACCGCATAAGGCCGCGCTCGGTGTGCGTGCTCGCGCCTCCCTTGAAAAATCATGACATTTAAAGGTTCGCTGCAAACACATGTTGTTCCAGCAAATTGCAACGGAGTGGGCTTGATGCGGCGCTTGGCGAACTCACTGCTTCAGTGCATCCGCAAGGCAATCCAGAGAAATCCGGGCCTTCAGCGCCGCATCGCATCCCACCCGCGTTTTCGGGGCTGGCTTGCCAAGCGGTTCAGCTCCGAGCCATTTGGGGTTGCGGCTGACGGTTGGTGCAGCGCTGGCGTCCGTATGCCTGTTCTTTTTCCTCTCGGTCGTTCAGGATTTGATCGCCAACGAGGCGGTCGTTCTCGCCGATCTGCGTCTCCTGTCCTTGGTTCAAATGTATCGTACTCCCGGCCTGAGCAAGGTCATGCTCTTCCTGACCTATCTGGGGAACTGGCAGGTCGTCACCGCAGGCGCCAGCTTGCTGAGCCTCTACCTTGCGCTCACGCGCCGATGGCTTTGGATTCTGGCACTGCTTGTCTCGATTGGCGGCGGCGAGATTCTCGTACAGTTGGGAGAGGTCGGCTTTGGCCGCCCCCGTCCGGACCTGGCCAATGCACTGATCCCGGCTCAAGGTCCGAGCTTTCCGAGCGGTGATGCCTTCGTCGCGATATGTTTCTACGGACTGGTCGGGTGGTTCGCGATCGACCAGGTGAAAACCTGGAAAGCGAAGGCCGCGATCGCGGCCATGACGATTGCAACAGTGCTCGCCATCGGCTTCTCGCGGATCTATCTCGGAGTCCATTGGCCATCTGACGTGATTGCGAGTTTTGGCCTCGGCGCAGCCTGGCTCACAGCGACAATCACCTTTTTCTGCGTTGCGAGAGCTTCTGCCGCCGGCGCCATAGCGCGCCTGAGAGGAGCATGGTCCAGGGCGGCGGGGATAGCTCTCGTCATAGTCTGGGCCGGCTTTGTAGGCGTGTTCAACCACATGCACCCGTTTGTTGACAAAAGCTCACCCACAAACGCACCGATTGACCTGCCCAAAGAGAATTTTCCGGCGGCGATGCTCGCCTTGGCGCCGCGGTTCAGCGAAGACATAACTGGAAGGCCGATGGAGCCAATCAACGTCATTTTGATCGGAAGCGAGACTGATCTGGAGAACGCCTTTGCTCAGGCTGGATGGGAACCGACGGACAGACTCACATTCTCAAGCAGCTGGCGCTTGGTTGTCGCGGAGCTACACAACCAGCCTTCTCCACGCGCGCCGGGGCTTCCAACGTTCTGGCAGGGACAGCCCAACAAACGAGGCTTCCAACATGTGGATCCCGGGGGCTCGCCGCGAGAGCGACACCATCTGCATTTGTGGGAGACCGACTTTCGCGTTTCCGGCGGCTCGGTTTGGCTCGGCACTGTTCATTTCGACAAGGAAGCGAAAACCAAAAGCGGAAGAGGTCTCCTGATCCATCAGGTGGACCCGGACATAGACAAGGAGCGGGATGCATTGCGCGCCGTCCTCCTTCAGTCGAAATGCGCCGGAAAGATGGATGAAGCTGTCGTGACCGAGCCGATGGCAGGCAAAAATGCCATAGGAAATCCGTTCTTTACGGACGGCAACGCCATTGTCGCCTTCCTGGATTGCAGAGAGGGGTAGCCGACACCCGCGCAGGTGGATTGGATGCGCCTGGCAGCCGACTCGCTGGGTCGGAATGGAATGCGCGAACCTTCGCTGAGTTGGGTCTTATTTCGATCCCGGCGACTGGGTGTCAGACGTCGCGGCGGAATCTGGCACGGGTTGCGTTAATCCGCATGAATCCGGAAATGCGCTATACCCCGCGTACGGCACGGTTGACGTGGCGGTGCGACGGAAAGGAAATGAGGTCGTGCTCGAAGTATGCGACAAGGGCCCTGGCATCCCGGAGGATGAACGGGCGCAGGTGCTGGAACGGTTCTACCGCGGCAGCAATCAGAACATCCCGGGCAGCGGCTTAGGGTTGTCGATCGTCCAGCGCATCGCCGAACGGCATGGGGCGCATTTGGTTCTGGACAGCGGTCCGGAAGGCAAGGGGTTGCTGGCCCAGGTGCGCTTCCACCCCGTGGGAACAGCCGGGCTGCAATCGGTGGTGCTATGACTGGGATCGTCATCGCGGCGCGGTGTTGGTTCGAAGGAACCAGCCTAAGAGGCACGTCTGATGCACGCGGACCGGAAGCCTAGCTCTTCTTGACGGCGACCTTGTCGAGGGCTTGCGCAGGCCTTTCCTCAGCTTTTGCGCATCGTCATTCGCCCAGCAATGCATGAAAAAGAGCCGCGGTTGCTCATCGAGCATGTGGCTATTCAGCGCGGTGATCTCGATGCCGTCGTCCTGCATGGCTTTGATAACCGGATTGACCTCCTTTGCCGTCAGCACAAAATCAACCGTGATCGCCGCCTTGCCGCCACCTGTCGATTGGAAATTAATCGCTATTGCCGAGCCCATGGCCGCCGGCACTTCCATTCCGCGCCGCTTACGCAAAAAATGAATGAATCCAACGCCCAATTGTACCAATGCGTTAGTCAGTTAGTGTCCAAAAGCTTGGTCCACTGCTTACGGGCACATTGCCTTGCGCACACACATTTCGTACGCGCGCCAGCTAATACATTGAACTACAAAAGAAAATTGACGCACCCGACAGGATTCTCTGCCTTCGGAGGGCAAAGCTCAAAGCCAGCGAAAGCCAGATCACCGGTCGCTCGGAAAGGCCTTCATCTCCAGGACCTCGCTTCATACCACGATAAGCGGCGCGAAATCGCACTGTCTGAAGTACGTGCCTTCAAAGTAACTAGCGCTGCCGTGGCCCTCGTTGCGCCTGGAGTTGAGATAACCGGCAGGACCGCCCATCCGCTACTCGTCCCCCTTCCCGAAATGCGCCCCGGTTTTTGCCCATGCGCTCCGGAAGAGTACAACGACAGTACAACTTAGAGGAATTCATTCCACTAAGTTGCTGAATATACCTTGCTTTTCGCGACGTCCGTCCAATCCATCATCGGCGCCACGGCAAGTTTGTGACGTAGCATATTCATTTTACTATTTTCTCTGTCTCAGTCCGTCCGATACTCCGTTCGAATGACAGAGCAATTTGGCAAGAGATGCACACCCAACTAAACCCGATATACGATTTTGCCGCCGCAACTGAAAGCAATTTGGTCACGTCACACACCTCGCTGTACGCACCAGTTAGACGCCTTCCATGGAACGATGAACCGCGTTGGCGGCAAACCAGTCAGCCAAGGCGAAGCGTGTTGCGGGCGATCTGCCACGCGGATTCGACATGCCGCCGCGCCGCCGCCTCCGCCTCGTCCGGCTTGCGCGACCGGATTGCATCCATGATTTCGGTCATTTCGGCGATCGCCGGCTCGCGGCGGTTCTCCGATGCGATCGTCATTGAGCGGAGCTGATTGATGCGGACATTCAGCCCCGTCACGATTTCCCAGGCAATGCGCTTGTCGGCGGCCTCGAACAGCGTTTCGTAGAACTTGGTCGTTGCCCGCATCACCTCGACAGGCGCACCGAACGCCCACGCCTCAAGCAGGTTCGTCAAGGCGTCATCGAGCAAAGCGATCTGCGCGTCCGTGGCCGTTAGGGCGCAAGCCCGCGCCGCGATGCCCTCGAGCAGCGCCCGCAATTCATAGATTTCGTCGGTGCGGCCGAGATCCGGCTTGGCCACGGCGGGTCCGTGGCCCGGTATCATCTGCACCAGGCCTTCCGCCTCCAGCTGCCGCAGGACCTCGCGCACGACGGAACGGCTAACCCCGAGCTGATCGCATAGCGGCCGCTCGACCAGCCTTTCACCAGGCTGGAAATGGAAGCCCATGATCGCTTCACGCATGCGCTCCAGCGCCAGCGTCCTCAGCGTCTTGGCAGAGCGGTCGATCCGCAGCGTATCGCCTGACATCTTCTCTCCCTACCCCGATCCGGCCACAAAACAGATTCCATAGCCGATTGACAAGGCTCCTGGTGCTCCATAGTATGGTATACCATAATATGATGTAAAGATTTCGGCGTTGCACAGCGCCATGGCGACCGAGGACTTTCATGAAACCAGCCATTCGAAAGATCGTCACCTACATCGAGAACACGCTAGTCGAGGGCGGTAAGGAAGCCCCAAAACCGTTGCGTCTGATCGGCGTCGCCGCCGTGCTGACAAACCCTTGGGCGGGCCGCGGTTTCACCGACGACCTGTCGCCGGAGATCCGTGTCATTGCTCCCGTCCTCGGCGAACTGCTGACCCGCGAGATTATCGCCGTTGCCGGTTCCGGCGAGGCAATAGAGGGTTATGGCAAGGCCGCGGTCTGCGGCACGGCGGGCGAGATCGAGCACGCATCGGCGCTGATCCATACGCTGCATTTCGGCAACCATTACCGTCGCGCGGTCGGCGCCAAGACCTATCTCGCCTTCACCAATCTGCGCGGAGGGCCGAACACCCCGATCATGATCCCGCTGATGGACAAGAACGACGAAGGCCGCCGCTCCCACTATCTGACCGTACATTTCCAAATCGGCGACGCGCCCGCGCCCGACGAACTGGTGGTGGCGCTTGGCGCTTCGATTGGCGGCCGCCCGCACCATCGTATCGGCGACCGCTATCAGGACCTCAAGGAGGTCGGAGACCTGCATGGCTGACGTCGCTGCCACCGCATGGGTCCGGGACACGGCTCCGGACGGCACCGGCTTCATCCGCGCCGGCTCCGACGCGCCGGTTCTGCTCATTCACGGTGTCGGCATGAACGCCGCGATCTGGCACGATCAGATCGCGGCGATGAAAGACCATCATGACCTGATCGCCATCGACATGCTCGGCCACGGCGTTTCACCGCTGCCGCCGGAAGAAGCCAGCCTGTCGGATTTCGCCGATCAGGCGGTTCGCCTGCTCGACCATCTTGGCGTGGCGTCGGTGTCGATCGTCGGCCATTCGATGGGCGCGCTGGTCGCACTGGAAATCGCCCTTCGCGCCCCTTTGCGCGTTCGCGCCATCGTGTGCCTCAACGCGGTGTTCCGCCGCCCCGCGGCCTTGACGCAGGCCGTGCGCGAGCGGGCGGCCGCGCTTGGCCCCCGTGGCAATCCTTCCGCCATTGCGGCAACACTTGCCCGCTGGTTCGGCGACCCGCTGCCTGCGAACCTTGTCGACGCGGCCTCTACCGCGCGCGCCGCCCTTGAAAGGGTCGAACCCGAAGGCTACGCGCGCACCTATCGCCTCTTTGCCCGTGCCGATGCCGAGCATGCCGATGCCCTCCCGAGTCTTGCCGCACCGGCCCTGTTTATGACCGGGTCGCAAGACAGCAATTCGACCCCGGCCATGTCGGCGGCGATGGCGAGGCTTGCGCCGCACGGTCAATGCCTCGTGCTCAATGGAGAAAGGCACATGATGGCAATGGCTTCACCTGAAAAAGTGACCAAACACATCATGGAATTTCTCGACACGGCAGGAGACGCTGGCGTGAACCCGGAGACGGATGCAGTCTTTGACAGCGGCGAATTCCGGCGCGCGCTCGGCTCCTTCCTGACCGGTGTCACCATCGTCACAACGATCAGCACGGAAGGCGAACCGCGCGGCTTCACCGCCAACTCGTTCACCTCGGTCTCGCTCGAGCCGCCGCTGGTGCTTGTCTGCATCGCCAAGAGGGCGCTGGGGCACAGTGCTTTTTCGACGTCGAGAGGTTTCGCCATCAACATCCTGTCAGAGGACCAGAAGGCCCATTCCGGCATCTTCGCTTCCAAAGCAGCGGACAAGTTCGCGGCCGTGAGCTGGCAACCGGGCCGGACCGGCAATCCGCTGATCGACGGCTGCGTTGCGGTGTTCGATTGCGGCATGGAGCAGCTGGTCGATGCTGGCGATCACTCGATCCTCATCGGCCGCGTCCGTGACTTCAGTCACAACGGAGCTCAGCCCCTCGGTTATTGCAGAGGCACCTACGTCACGCCTGGCCTCAGCCAGGAGGCCCTGGCGGCGGCGCCCCCCGATACGGAGATCGGCGCCATTCTCGAGAATGAGGGCCGTGTGCTGTTCTTCGCAACGGCCGATGGGTTTCATGAATTGCCAGCCGGACGCGGATTGGGCACGCCGAACGATGCGCGCAGTCTCAAGGGGCGCCTTGCCGCCAAGGCCATAGACGCCCAGCTCGGCTTCCTGTTCGCGGTGTGGGACGATGCCGCCGAACCCTGGCGCACGCATGTTTATTATCGCGGAACGGTCGAGGGACCCTATTCCGACGATCGCCAGATGCGGCTTGTCGACATCGAGAAGATCGCGGATCTGAAGATCGCCGATCCCGCAGTGCGTTCGATGCTTGCCCGCTATGCGCGCGAACGTACGGAAGATGCATTCGGCGTCTATGTCGGCAACGAGGTCGAAGGCGAAGTCCGGCCGCTCGCCAAGCCCTCTCCTTCTCAAATTCGTCTTTCCGGCCGCGGGTGAAACCGATGAAATTTTCGCTTTTCGTCCACATGGAGCGGTCGGATCTGGCAAAGCCGCATTCCGAGCTTGTCGGCGAGTTGGAGGAGCTGGTGCTGCAGGCCGAAAAGGCAGGATTCGAGACTGCCTGGATCGGCGAGCATCACGGGATGGAATTCACCATCTCGCCGAATCCGTTCATCAACATCGCCTGGCTCGCCGCCAAAACCAGGCGCATCCGGCTCGGCACCGGAACCATCGTCGCGCCATTCTGGCACCCGATCAAGCTTGCCGGCGAAGCGGCGATGGCCGACGTCATCACCGGCGGCCGTCTCGACATCGGCATTGCGCGCGGCGCCTACGCTTATGAATACCAGCGACTTTTCCCAGGCCTCGAGGCCTGGGGTGCCGGCCAGCGTATGCGCGAGATGGTGCCAGCGATCCGGGGCCTTTGGGATGGTGACTTCGAACTCGCCGGCGAGTTCTGGTCGTTTCCTGCAACCACCTCGTCGCCCAAGCCGTTGCAAAAGCCTTATCCGCCGATCTGGGTGGCCGCACGCGATCCGAACTCGCACGACTTTGCGGTTTCCAGCAAATGCAACGTCCAGGTTACGCCGCTTGCCTCGGGCGATGACGAAGTGGCCAGCCTGATGGAGCGTTTCAACGCGGCGTGCAATGCCCACCCCGACGTACCAAGGCCGGAGATCATGCTGCTTATGCATACTTTCGTCGCCGAGGACGCCGCGGATGCTGACCGGCTCGCGCAGGATCTGTCGCAGTTCTACTGCCAGTTCGGCGCCTGGTTCCAGAACAAGAAGCCGGTGCACCAGGGCATGATGGAAGCGCTGACCGAAGACGAGATCGGGGCCATGCCGCAATATGCGCCTGACAAGATCAAGCAGAACCTGGTCATTGGCGAAGCCGACGAGGTGATCGCCAGGCTGAAGGCCTACGAAGCGCTCGGCTACGATCAGTATTCGATCTGGATCGACAGCGGCCTTTCCCATCAGCGCAAGAAGAAATCGCTGCAGCTCTTCATCGACAGGGTGATGCCGGCCTTTTCCGAGCCGAAAGCTAGATTGCGATGAGCACCACTCAATTCAGGAACTATATGGACGGCAGCTTCGTCGAAGTGGCGGCGACCTTCGACAGCATCGATCCCTCGACGGGCGCGCCATGGGCGACGATGCCCGCTGCATCATCTGATGATGTCGACCGCGCCGTCGAAGCCGCTCACCGGGCGCTGCGCTCCGCCCCGTGGGCAGCGATGACGGCAACGGCACGCGGCAAGCTTCTGGTGAGGCTCGGCGATCTGGTGGTCGCCAATGCCGACCGGCTGGCTGAACTCGAGACACGCGACACCGGCAAGATCATCCGCGAGACCCGCGCCCAGATCGCCTATGTCGGCGACTACTACCGCTATTATGGCGGGCTGGCCGACAAGCACGAGGGCTCATTCGTCCCCATCGATAAGGCCGACATGGAAGTAACCATCCGGCCCGAACCGATCGGAGTGGTCGCCGCCATTGTGCCGTGGAATTCGCAGCTCTTCCTGTCCGCCGTCAAGCTCGGGCCGGCGCTGGCGGCCGGTTGCACCATCGTTCTGAAAGCATCGGAAGACGGCCCTGCCCCGTTGCTGGCCTTCGCCGAGCTCGTCCATGAGGCGGGATTTCCCGCCGGGACCGTCAACATCCTGACCGGCTTCGGCCACGATTGCGGTCACCGCCTGACCAGTCATCCGCTCGTCGCCCGCGTCGCCTTCACCGGCGGTCCCTCGACCGCTCGGCAGATCGTCAGGAATACGGCGGAAAACCTCGCCTTCACGACGCTCGAGCTCGGCGGCAAAAGCCCGGTCGTGGTGTTTGCCGATGCCGATCTGGACAGCGCCGCCAACGCGGTCGTTGCAGGCATCTTCGCTGCCACCGGCCAGAGCTGCGTCGCCGGCTCACGGCTGCTGGTCCAGCGCTCCGTGAAGGACGAACTCCTCGCCCGGCTCAAGCGCAAGGCCGAGGCGATCAGGATTGGCGATCCGCAGGATCCCGCGACCGAAATGGGACCGCTCGCCACCTCGCGCCAGCGCGAATGGATAGAGAAGATCGTTGCTGAAAGCCTGGCCGCCGGCGGGCGGCTGGTCACCGGCGGCATCCGCCCCACGGGCATGGCGGGCGGCTTCTATTACGCGCCGACGATTATCGACGCGCCTGATCAGACCCTTGCCTGCGTGCGCGAAGAGCTCTTCGGCCCGGTGCTCTCGGTGCTTGCCTTCGACAGCGAAGCTGAAGCGCTTTCGCTCGCCAACGACACGAAGTTCGGCCTGGCGTCCGGCGTGTTCACCACCAATCTGGCAAAAGCCCACCGCATGGCGCGCGGCATCCTTGCCGGCGTGGTCTGGATCAACACCTATCGGGCGGTCTCGCCGCTGGTTCCGTTTGGCGGCTACGGCCAATCCGGGCTCGGCCGCGAGGGCGGCCTCGATGCGATCCGCGACTACACGCGTTCGAAATCGGTGTGGATACGCACCTCCGACGACCCGATTCCCGATCCTTTTGTCATGCGGTAGCCGCCGCTGGCCGGAGATGCGCGATCAAGGCGAAAACGACCGATCGCGAACAGACAACAACGAAAACAACAGAGGAGAACGACATGAAACTGATCATCACCGGCATCCTTGCCGGATTTATTGCAACGACAGTTCTGGCAACGACGGACGCAAAGGCCGAGGACATGGTGTTCACCAGCTGGGGCGGGACGACCCAGGAAGCGCAGACCAAATCCTGGGCCGAGCCGTTCACCGCTGCATCCGGGATCAAGGTCATGCAGGATGGCCCGACCGACTACGGCAAGCTGAAGGCGATGGTCGATAGCGGCAGTGTCAACTGGGACGTCGTCGACGTCGAGATGGATTTCGCCATCAAGGCGGCCAAGGACGGTCTGCTCGAGCCGATCGACTTCAAGACCGTGCCGAAGGCCGACCTCGATCCGCGCTTCACCACCGATCACGCCGTCGGCAGTTTCTACTATTCCTTCGTGCTCGCCTGGAACAAGGGCGCCGTTTCGGGTGAACCGGCCGGCTGGGCCGACATGTTCGATCTGACGAAGTTCCCGGGCAAGCGGACCTTCTACAAATGGTCGGCGCCCGGCGTCATCGAGATCGCGCTGCTGGCCGATGGTGTTCCGGCGGACAAGCTCTATCCGCTGGATCTCGATCGCGCCTTCAAGAAACTCGACACCATCAAGTCGGACATCGTCTGGTGGGGTGGCGGGGCGGAGTCGCAGCAATTGATCGCATCTGGCGAAGCAACGTTCGGCCAGCTGTGGAACGGCCGCGTCTTCGCACTGAACAAGGATGGCGCCGATGTCGGCGTCTCCTGGAACCAGAACCTGACCGCAGCCGACGTTCTGGTGGTACCGAAGGGTGCCAAGAACAAGGATACGGCGATGAAATTCCTCGCCGCGGCGAGCGGCCCCGCTGGCCAGGCCAAATTTGCCGAAGCCAGCGGTTATGCGCCGATCAACACCAAGGCCAGGGCAGAGATGCCGGCCGATGCCGTGAAATCGCTGCCGGATGCTCATGTCGACGGACAGATCAATCTCGACATGAACTACTGGGCCGCCAATCGCGACACCATCGCTGCGCGCTGGTATGCCTGGCAGGCGAAATAAGCCCGCCCTTGAACCGCAATGGACGAGACGGTTCGTACCGTCTCGTCCCGTAGCCGGGTCGCTGTCATGTCGGTCGAAACACGCCGGAACTTTGGAACGGTGCGGGTGCCGGCAGGTCTCAATGGCCTGCTGCCGGCCCTGATTCTGATTATGCTGTTCTTCGTCGTCCCCGTGCTGGCGCTGCTTTTGCGCAGTGTCACGGAGCCCGAGCCAGGCTTGCAGAACTATGCTGCCCTGCTTGGTGACGGCACCTATGCGCGGGTGTTCTTCAACACATTCCTGGTCGCGGCGTTGGTCACCATCGTCACGGTCCTTGTCGCCTTTCCGGTCGCCTGGATGCTGGCGATCATGCCTTCGGGACTGGCCTCGATCATCTTCGGCATCATCATCCTGTCGATGTGGACGAACCTGCTCACCCGCACCTATGCCTGGATGGTGCTCCTGCAGCGTACCGGCGTCATCAACCGGACGCTGATGACCATCGGCGCCATCGACCAGCCGCTGCCGCTCATCAACAATCTCACCGGCGTCACCATCGGCATGGTCTATATCATGCTGCCCTTCATGATCCTGCCGCTGGTCGGCACGTTACGGGCGATCGATCCGATGACGCTGCGTGCGGCGTCGCTGTGCGGCGCAAGCCCTTTCCAAGCGTTCCGCCGCATCCTCCTGCCGCTGTCGCTGCCCGGTGTCGCCGCGGGTGGCCTGATGGTCTTCGTCATGTCGCTTGGCTACTTCGTCACGCCGGCACTGCTCGGCGGCACGTCGAACATGATGCTTGCCGAAATGATCGCGCAGATGGTCCAGTCGCTGCTTAACTGGGGGCTCGGCAGCGCCGCAGCCTTCATCCTGCTTGTCGTCACCATGGCTCTATACGCGCTGCAGGTGCGCCTTGTCGGTGCCGGGCGCATTAGCGGAGGCATCTGAGATGCTGCTCGACTATGACCGCATGGGTGGACTGCGGCTTGCCCTGCTCGGCTTCACCGCGCTGGTCGCCGGCTTTCTTCTGCTGCCAGTGGTCTTCATTGTCCTGCTCTCCTTTGGCTCGTCGCGCTGGCTGGCTTTTCCGCCGCCCGGCTGGACGCTCAAATGGTACCAGGAGCTTTTTGCCGATCCGGCCTGGCTCGACGCCGCGCTGACCAGCGCTCGGATCGCCACCATGACGGCGATCCTGGCAGTAGCGATCGGCCTGCTCGCCTCCTTTGCCCTGGTTCGCGAAAGGTTTGCCGGACGTGAGATCCTGCGCGGCCTGCTGCTGACGCCGATGGTGCTGCCCGTCGTTGTCTTCGCCATCGCAATCTACGCCTTCTTCCTTCGCCTCGGCCTCGGCGGTACCACCACCGGCTTCGTCATCGCCCACACCGTGTTGGCGCTGCCCTTCGCCATCATACCGATCGCCGCGGCGCTCGAAGGGTTCGACAAGTCGATCGAGGACGCGGCAATCGTCTGCGGGGCAAGCCCGCTCGAGGCCAGGCTCAGGATCACCTTGCCGTCGATCCGGATCGGCATCTTCTCCGCCGCGATCTTTTCCTTCCTCGCGTCGTGGGACGAAGTCGTGGTTGCGATCTTTATGGCCAGCCCCAGCTTGCAAACCTTGCCCGTCAAGATCTGGAGCAGTCTGCGGTCGGACCTCAGTCCGGTGATCGCAGCCGCCTCAAGCCTGCTTGTCGGGCTGACGCTTGCCCTGATGGTGGTGACGGCGCTGCTGCAACGAAAGTTCCGGACATGACCCACCCTTTCCTCTCCATCCGCAATCTGCGCAAGGCGTTCGGGGCGATTGTCGCCGTGCACGATGTCACGCTGGACATACCCAAGGGTGAGTTCCTGACCTTTCTTGGGCCCTCCGGCTCGGGAAAATCGACGACGCTCTACGCGATCGCCGGCTTTCAGGACCCGACTTCCGGCGATGTCTTGCTGGAAGGAAGATCACTGCTTGCAGTGCCCTCGCACAAGCGCAACATCGGCATGGTCTTCCAGCGCTACACCCTGTTTCCGCATCTGACGGTGGCCGAAAACGTCGCTTTTCCGCTGCGGGTTCGCCGCCGGCCGGACGCCGAGGTGAAGAAAAAGGTCGCCGACATGCTGGGCCTGGTGCGGCTCGAAAGCTTCGCCGGGCGCTTACCCGGCGCGCTGTCGGGCGGCCAGCAGCAGCGCGTCGCGCTGGCCCGGGCGCTGGCCTACGATCCGCCGATCCTTTTGATGGACGAGCCATTGTCGGCGCTCGACAAGAAGCTGCGCGAGGAAATCCAGGGCGAAATCCGCCGCATTCATCGCCAGACCGGCGTCACCATCCTCTATGTCACCCACGATCAGGAAGAGGCGCTGCATCTGTCGGACCGGATCGCCCTGTTCAAGGATGGCCGCATTGAGCAGACCGGCACCGGCGAGGATCTCTATCTCAGGCCAGCGACCGACTTCGTCGCCGGCTTCATCGGCAATTCAAATTTCCTCGCCGCCGAACATCTCGACACCACCAACGGCACGACAACGATCCGCATGACAGACGGTTCGGTCATATCCGGAGTGAGGTCCAACGGCACGTTCGGCAAAGGCCAGAAGAGCAGGCTGATGATCCGGCCCGAAGCCTTTAGCATGGAGCGGAGCCCGGCGAGCGCTGAACTGAATGTCGAGATCGTCGATATCGCATTTTACGGCGAGCGCCGGCGGATTGTCGCGCGCACCGCCGCTGGACAGGAGGTTGACATCAGGCCGACCTCCGCCGCCATGCAATCGCAGGGTGTGTCGCCCTGCAGCCGGCAGGTCTTTTTCGATCCGGCGGCGGCGTTCCTGTTTCAGGCTTGACTAAGCCGCGGTGGATCGCCGCCATCCAACGCTTCGCAGCGATGGAGGCGTGCGTAGGATAAGTTGTGGTTCGGTCCATCATCAACTGCGGTCGGCAAGCGCGTAACGTGGTCGACGCTACCGGCGGCTGATTGGATGGCGGGGGCAGCTCCTCTGTCCATTGACAGTCGTGATGCTCGGTTGGAAGATGAAGAAGGTCAGTGGCGATAGCCATACGGGAAGGCAATGGTCCAACCGCCAGATACCGGACACCATCCTGGCAGCGTCGTCGCGGTCATCGTCATTTGTTTGGTCATCGTTGCTTTGTTCTTCATAGGCTTCAGATACTCAAGGCCGGGTCAGGGTACTCTCGTTATTCCTGGCGGTGCGCAGCAGCAATAGTGAATCCGCTCGCTGGCGCGCTGATGCGGAGCCGGTGTCGGGCTGCCAAAGTGCTCCGGCGGACTGGGGGACGCCGCAGGGTGCTCCGGCGTTCGCAGCCGGTCTTTTAGTATCCCGCCGCGGCATTCCTTTCCCACCTAAACGACCAAGCCTGGCCGCTGTGAGGTCGACCATACTGGGAGACGACGAGCCCTCATCCTCCACCAAGCACTAGACGGCCCTGATCAGCCGGAGCAGAGAAAGCGCTTCGAAAAAGCTCCCCTTGCGAAAGGCGAGATAGGTCGGCTCTTCGACACCATGGAACCGGCGCTTGAAGGCCGCTTGCCCCTGCAGGTTGAAGCGGGTGCGATTGACCCAGGGCGAGTCATAGGCACGCTGGAAGGCGTGCCGCCAGAAATCGCTTTCGGCAAAACCGCTAGGTCCGATTTCGACAAGCGGCGACAGGCCCAGGGTGACGACGGAAACACCTTCGTTGCGAAAGCGGTCGACCGCGAACTTGGTCAGGCCGATCTCGGCATGCGCCGAGGCATCGATGTGCTTGCGCTTGAACGAGGTGGTGTAGCCGATGATCTTACCGTCGCTGAACAGCGGATCGAAATCCAGCAAGGCCACGAGTTCCCCATCCGGACCGTGCAGGACGAAACGGCGCATATCGACGCCAAGGTGATCGGCAAAGGGCCTGTTGAGAAATCTCATCTCCCAGCGCTTGACGATGCGGTCGGCCCGCCAATTCTGGGAGAGCCTGGCAATCTCGTCGAGGAAGATAGTCCCGTTGTCCTCTGCGAAAGAAAACCCCTTCCTCAAGAGCCAGCGTTCGGAATAGCGCACTGTCTCGTTGCGCTTTCCGGAAAAGTCGTGTCCAGGCAGGACAAGCCTGGTGTCGACGCCGAGGCGGTTGACCTGATAGCCAAGCCCGGCAAGCACGCGCGCCGTCTGTTCGCCGATCTGCACGAACCACGGGCTGCCGGCAACCTCGATGAAACGTTTGATGTAGTCGCGCCGATCGGCCGGGGCAGCCACTGGATCACCGAGCGCGAAATGATGTCGCGTTTTGCTGCCGTAAGCGATGTAGCCCCGGGCATCGCCGAAGTAGTGAAGCCCCTTCTGCACAGCGGTCGAATAGGCAAGGGAAAAATCACCATGGCGACGGACCAGCGCCAGGCGCTCGACATGGTTCAGCTGCAGCCGCGGTACTTTGGGCCCGCGGTTCTCCAGGAAACGATCGAGGCGTCTTCGCAGTGACGGCATGGTCGACTTTCGCGTGCCGGCTAGGCCGATGAAAGAGCTGACGGACCCCAAACCAATCATATTGCCGCGAGCTGATCCTTACCTGGGTGCGGCATGCTTACCCTGCCGAAACTGCCAGATTCCTAGGCGAAATCAGCCCCCATCCCGCCCCACGGCCGCACCATGCATTGTTGTCGACGCCCAGCGCCTGACGGCTGGTTGCTGCGCCCTTGGCGACACGAAAATCAATGCCACTTTCGCAAGCGCCCAGGTCACCCGCCAAACACGATGTTCTTATCGAACTGCGCTCTGAGAAGATGCCGCTTGATCGGAAGCCAGGAACTCGTCGCGTTCTGCTATCCACAAGTCGGCGTAGTCGACATTCTGCCACTCGGCAAACCACGGGCCGCCGCTCGTATAGTGGACCGCCTTGGGTGTGCCGACCGCAGGCTTTTCATTCCAGCCTTCGAGCCAATTCCACTCTACCGGCAATGAGCCCAAATCTTTGTCGGCAACCCACTGCATTCGGTGAAGATAGGCGCCACTTTCCTGATTCACGACGTCTGGCGTGAGCGATCTGACTGAAGGATGCGCGCAATTGAACAGCATCAGCGACGACCAGTTTTTCCGAGGATAGGACGTCTGGACCACGCCATCCATCTTGGTTGTGGCCTTCGGCGTATAGTCATGCTGGACGCAATAGACCGCCTTGTCCGAGTCCGTATATTTCAGCAGGCCTGCGACGTCACCAAGCCACAGGAAATCGCAATCGCAAAACAGGGCCCAACCCGTGTAGTCGGCGAGAAAGGGCGTGAGGAAGCGCGTGTAGGTGAACTCCGTTGAGGCGAGCGGATCTTTTTCCCGCCAATACAGCCCGCGGGCACGCATCTCGTCCTGTTTGATCGGAATGACGGAGACAGGCGCCGACGCATGTTTGAGCAGCGAGTGTCGCGCGACGTCGTACGCGATCGGCTCGCGGCTGTCCCATCCGATAAATACCCTAAACGCATCAGTCATATTCACTACCCTGGCTTTCGATTTTAACGGTCGTACACTAACTAGTTGGCGATGGCTCGGCAACAATTGCGGTCAACCAAGCCGGTTTGTCACAGATTTGTCCTGGCCTCAGCCTTGCTTTTTTGGTGGCCCTGGCCTCGCATTCCCACTGCGACACGCGCCCATTTCTGATAGGTGTAGCTGGCCGAATACGCGGCCACCATTGCACCAATGGAACCGTCCAGAAATCCCAGCCGGAAAACATAGCTGCGCACATAGGCCCAGACGGAGCGTAAGACCGCCTTGCCTATCGAGCTTTTTTTGCCCTCGGCAAGCAGTTGCGCGGCGGACGCTTCTGCGTACCGGCCGATCTTGTCGTGGGCATCTGCCAAGTCGGTGATGGAATCGTGCTCGATCGGCTGGGATAATCGGCTGACCTTCCCGTTCACCAATACCTTCTCGTGCACGGTGTCGTCGCTGAAGCGCCCGGAGCGGCGACGGAAGAGCCTGAGCACCAGATCGGGCGACCAGCCGCTATGGCGGACAATGTGACCGCAAAAGCGCGATCTTCTCGGTATTTCGAAGCCGTCATAGGCTTTTGCGTCGGCGATTGCGGCCCTTATTTCCGCGCCGAGCGGCGCCTCCACCCACTCATCTGCATCCAGCGAGAGGATCCAATCCCCCGTTGCCGCGGCCAGCGCACGGTTTTTTTGCGCGCCGAAACCGGGCCAATCAACGGTCATCAGAACCTTGGCCCCCAGAGCACCGGCAATCTCCCTGGTTCTGTCGCTGCTGTTGTTGTCGAGAACGACGATCTCATCGGCAAAATGGACCGACCGAAGGCATTGCGCGATGGACGCCTCCTCGTTGCGGGTGATGATAATGACCGAGAGCGCCGGCACGGTCAGAATGTTCCGGCATCAAAGCTGCCACTGTCATTCGAATGCATCTGCAGCATCGGCTCCCGGCCTGTTGGCACACTGACGGTACTAACCCAATTCAACAAAGTCGAAAATCATTTCAGATCAAGGCTTTCATACAGCGCCATCATTCGCTTGATCATGACATTGAAATCATAGTGTTCGGCCGCCGCCCTCACCCGGGCTGCGGTTTCAGGTCGTGACGACAACTGCAGCGCGTGCGCGAGCGCTGCTGCGAGGTCGCTTTCGCTGGCCGCGTCGCAAACGAGCGTCGGCTCGAACCGCTCGACAAGCTCGCGCGCTCCGCAGCCGGTGCTTACCACAGCGGGCAAGCCGCTGGCCATGGCTTCGATGACCACTGTGCCGAAAGGATCATAGATGGAAGGCAGCACTGCAATATCGGCCGCGCCGTACCACGGCAGCATGTCTTTCTGCGGCCCCAGCATCTTGAGCCGTGCGCCGAGACCGAGCCTGTCACCGGCCTGCCTGAAGGCGTTGGCGCGCGAATCATGGCCGATGACCCACAATTCAGGCTCGTCATCGAGCCTGGCGACCGCCTTCATCAGTGCGAGCAGCCCCTTTCGCGCAAAGCCCGAGCCGACAAACAGGACGACCGGCCTGTTTGCGTCGACGTCAAGGCGCGCGCGGATTGTCGCCCGATGCAATTGGCGCAGCTGCGGTTTGAAGCGGTCGAGATCCACCCCGTTGGGAATATGGTGCACATTTTCCGCCGGATAATCGTAGTGACGGACAATGTCCTCTGCCACCATTTTCGAAATGGCAATGACAGCTTTGAGCCGCGAACTGGCATAGGTTGCGCGCTCGAGGCGCAGCGTCTGGCGGTGAAAGGGGCTCAGCGCCATTGCCGCCCTGCCAAGCCGCGTCTCGAAACGCCGCCGCTCGGCAAGATAGGCGGCATGAACGCCCTCCCCGGCCCGGAAGACATCGCAGCACGGCAGGCGATCGTTGCTCTGCACCAGAGCCGGCGGCATCTCGGCGATCTTGCGGCAGGCGGCTTGAGCAAAGGACGTCGCCCGCAGCGAACGCGGAAACCGGCGGCCGGCACAATGGATGAATTCTATGCCGTCGTTTCGCGGCCATTCGCCGGAGAGCACGGCCACCGGCCGCTGACGCGCGGCAAATGCGGCCATGATGTTTTCCAGCATGATCTCGCCGCCACCAAAAGGCGCATAACGCTGGCGCACGAACAGGATCGGCCTGTCGAATTGAATTTCGGTGCCACGAATGCCGGCGTACATGGGGTCTGGGCTCCGGCCTGTTGCCATCCGACGATGTCTATAGAGGCCAGCGCGCATCGGCAACACTTGGAAAGCTCACCCGCCGGAACTCCGCAACTGCTTGCGATTTGCCTAACGGTGCTGCATGTAGAAATTAACTGCAAACAGCGGATCAGCGCCAGCTCCAGCCGGGCGGTGACCGCCATGAGGGGAATCGACGGCTTGAGCAAAGCAACCTGGCCTGCCATTGTCCGCCGGACGATTACCGACACCGCCATATATCGGCTGAGACACACCTTCGGAAGACGGGCAGAAGTGTCATCGCTGCGGCCGATAACGCCCCTTAAAGCGAATGACTTGCCTTTGATCCTCGTCATCCGCAACGAGGCGGACAGGCTACGCCCGTTCCTGAAGCACTATCGCGAACTCGGCGTCACCAGATTCGCCGTCCTCGATGATCGCTCGACCGACGGCACAGCTGAGCTTCTGGCCGAGCAGCCAGACGTCGATCTGTTCAGCTCGCCGATCACCTATTCGCAGTCGGACCTGGGAAACCTTTGGCGGCAGCGTATTGTGCAGATTTATGGTCAGCCTCGCTGGTATCTGACCGTGGATGCGGACGAATATCTTGTCTATGACGGCATGGATCAGCATCCGCTCGGTGCGATGGCCGACTGGCTCAAGCGGCGCGGAATGACACGCCTGCTGGCGCCGATGATCGACATGTATCCGAGCGGAAACATCTGGGACGTACCCTTCGATCCCATCGTGCCGCCATGGCAAGTTGCGGACCATTTCGACGGCAGCGGCTACGAGGTGACGAGGAGCCCCCGGCATCTCAAGATCACAGGCGGCCCGAGAACCCGGCTTTTCGCCAGGCAGCACAAGTTGACCAAGTTCCCTCTGATATATGTTGATCGCCAGACGATTTTTACGTCGATTCACTCACCGCTGCCCTACTGGCGAAACTATATAAAGGGATTGGCCGGCCTGCTTCATTTCAAGTTCTTCGCCGATTTCAACGATAAGGCGCAGGTCGCGGTGGCGGAAGGTCAGTATTGGAACGGCGCTTCCAAATATCGCCAGTATCATGAGGTATCGAGCGGTAAAGCCGCTCTCAGCGCGATGAGCGAACAGTCAATGCTGTACGAAGGAGCTCACAGCCTGTTCAAAACGGGTTTGATCGACAAGATTGATTGGTAGACGGCATTTCCAGCAGATGCCGAACCGGCATCATGCATAACCGAATGCTTTCATAAGCTGGGCACCTCGTCCTTGTACCAGGTCCTGTAACTCGGCGTTTCCAAGTTCGGAGCGCCATCTCCCGCTTCCGTCGTAGATCGGCTGATTGACCTGCTGGTTCCGGAGCACCTCATGTTGCGTCTCGACGCTGGCGTCGGTCGGCTTGAACCATTGCTGCGGGTTCTTGTGGTAGTCGAGGAGATCCGGGCTGAAGCTTACATCGAGAAAGCCGCATATCTGCTCGACGACTTTGGCCGGATTCTCGACCAGGTCCTCATAGCGATAGATCAGCACATCCGGCTTTCCCTGTTCCGCAAGCACCAGCGCATTGTCGTTGATCCAGCGGTCGAGAGCCTCCTTTGGGTCGCCAAGTCGTTTGATCAGGGACGCTACCACGTCGCGCCCATCTCGCACCGGCATGACGAAACGCGCGCCGGGCACGAGCCGGCGAATGCGGGCGACACGGCGGATATGCCGCGGTGTCTTTTCAAGCAGCACGTTCTTTCCAGCATCGAGCGCCGCCCGCTTCAGTTTCCAGAAGCGGAACATGGCCAGTGGCGTCCACTTGAAGAAAATGTTGGTTTCCTGGAGCGGCAAGTAGACGTCGGGATGCGACGCAAGGATCGTCGCCATCAACGTCGTCCCGCTATGGCCGCAGCCGCAAATGAATCCGGTCCGCATCACCATGTCGGCAATGCTCCCTAACCCAAGGCGATCCGGGCGCCGTTATCGACGCGAGAGTAGCACAAGCCGTTCGTGCTAAAGACCTTGTCCAGCTTCTCCCAATATTCGAACTTAGCCAACTGCTCGTCACAATAGGCCACGTCGTCGTCGGAAAGATATTCGCCGTAACCGCCTATCTTGCCCTTGCGCACCTTGAAGCTTTCGGGATCATTCGCATCGCGCGGCTGTAATATCTTGCCGTATCGATCGGACAGATCACCGGTCGATTCACTCACTTTCATCTTGTCGAACGTTCGGTTGTTCGCCACCTCGACAAGCGTCCGATCGTCAGCCTGCTGGTTCAGGAATCCAAGGATCGCGCGAAGGACACCAGCCGTATCCCGATGCATATCTTCATATTGAAGATACCGGATTTCGCGCATCCGGGGCATGGCCGCGAACCATTGCAGATTAAATCTGATGATCTTTTCAATCCCATGATTGTCGCTTCTGATAAAATCGCTGAACGATCCCGCTGGAAGCATGTGGCGCTTCTGAACCTGAAAGTACCCTGAGACCACCGTATCTCTTGGGTCGCGAACAAGCATTATTGTTCTTCTTTTCTTGTATCGAGATTTATTCTCCTTGAGGCTCGATTTCGGTCGAAGTAACTTGTGGTCGGTTCCGTCGTGAATGTATTGAACTTCAACGCCGAGATCGTCCAGCATGACACGCAGCCAGGTGCGCCCTGATTTTGGAAAGGATACGATAAGAGGAAGAGGCGGCGCTTTGGCCTGGAAAAATTTTAGAAAGGACATGGGAGAGACCTCCTTTAGATTATCAGAGCTGGCGCCCGAACCGCTGCCGGCCAGACGAACCCAATTACTGGGCGCCTAAGCCTACGGCTGATTCGAACACAAGGCAGAAATGCCAGCAAGAATTGCGATCCTCTGCGGGGCGAATTGGGCCTTTACTATATCCCGGTTCGGAATGCCTTATGTTTTTTGGCCTGTTGCGACGACTGTTCGACACGGGCGCTCCATTCCGCGGTCCGTCGGCCGAACCCCTTAATGCGCATCGCGTCGAAGCCTATTCAGTGACGCGCTTTGGACGACACGCATTAGCCACTCACTTTTGTGACCCATGGCGCCAGAATGGACTCGGCCTCGTCCATCACCACGGACCAGGGGCGTTCCCGTTTCGAGACCAGCACGGCCGATGGATAGTAGGGCGTGCGGTCGCCCTCGACCGGCCAGGAGCGCTTGAAGCCGTCGCCCAGAATGAAAACCGAGGGGATGCCGAGCGCACCAGCCAGATGCGCTCCGGTATTGCTGATGGTCACCACGGCGTCCATCGCGGCAACCTGCGCGGCGAAAAGGTCCATGTCGACGAGCTGATCGACCGATCTGTCATGAAGAATGCGCTCCGGCTCACCGTCGGTCAGGATCTTCAGATCGGTCTCGATCTGGCCGTACTGCAGCGAGACGAACCGGAGGTCCGGGCGGCCGATCAGGTTTCGCCAGGCGGCAAGCGGCGGCAGGTCTTTGCCGGGATTGGAGCTGCCCCATGCGATACCGACCAACGGCCGTCCTTCCTTCCGGTAGCGGGCGCGAAGTTCAGCGACCCGGGCCGGATCCGGCTTCAGGGGCACGAAATGCTCGCGGATCGTCGCCTCGTCGGTTTCGAAAACGGCAGTCAGATGCTGGACGCCGGCGAACGCCTGCGCCTCGGCATAGGCGGCCTTGCCGCCAGCGCCGACCGGCCGCACATCGGCGGTCGGAAAAGTGCGCTGGAAGAGCGGTACCAGGCGGCGCTCGACCAGGACGATCGAGCGGGCGGTGCGCCCCAGGGCACAGCCGACGGAACTCGCATGATGGATCGCGGTGGCCAGCCCCTGCTTTTCGGTTTCCATCAGATCGATCAGCAGTGTCTGGCCAGAAATATCCTGGCCCAGCCACTCGCCATCGACGCGGCCGTTGACGATGTGGCGTCGTGCGATCCTGAGTTCGGCGGCTGCGCCATAGGCGCCCATCCGCATCAGCGCCTTGCTGAGCTCGTCGATCAGGTGGACTTCGCCCCTCGACTTCGCAATGGATCCAAGAGCCAGGGCTTTCGGCAGTGCCGCCGGCCAATCGCGGGACTCGACGCTTCGCCGATAATCCGCCATCTGATCGGCAATGTCGCCGTCGCGCCAGCGCAGGAAGAGCTGCCGGCGGTGACGTCGGAACCAGACCTTGTACTTGTAGCCTGCAAGCGCGACAGCGCGGCGCAACCGGCCGAGAAGTAGGCTACCTTCCATCGCCAGCTCCGCTGATGATTTGCATGACCCGTCCGCTTGCTTCCTGTACTGCCGACGCCCAGGCTCGGCCGCCTTTTCGGACCAGTCGAACGCTCGGATATGCAGCGACGGTCTCGCCGAAGGCAGGCCAGGACAGTCGAAACCCGTCGTCGAGCATGACAATCGTCGGCACGCCGAGCGCTCCGGCCAGGTTGGCGCCGGTATTGCTGATCGTCACCACCGCGTCGAGCGCCGCGATTTGGGCGGCAAAGCGGTCCATGTCCGTCAACTGGTCGACGGAAGCGTCATGGATGATGCGCCCCGGCGCGTGGCGCTCGAACTCGGAGAGGGCCGGCCCGACATCGCCATATTGCAGACCGACGAGGCGCCCCGGCAGGCTGGCGAACAGCGTCTGCCAATCGTCGAGAGCCGGCAGATCCTTGCTCTTGTTGAGGCTTCCCCAGGCAAATCCGATCAGGGGACCTGGGCCGCCATCGAGATAGGTGCCGCGCAGTTCGGCAACCAGTCGGCGGTCCGGCTCCAGCGGAACGAAGGGCGCGCGTGCCGCCGGGTCGTCCGGCCAGAAATGCTTTGCCAGTGTCTCGAAACCGGCAACGACATCGGCGTCCACCGCCGCCATGTCCTCTGCCCCTTCAATCCTGACATCGAGCGCAGGATATGTTCTGCGATAAAGCGGCACCAGTCGCGGCTCGACGAAGACGATGCATCGACCGGCAGCCGCGGCCACTGGACCAAGCAAAGACGCAAACTGGAAAAAGATCGCCAGGTCGCCTTCGCGACGATCGACGAGAAGCGTGCGACCCGCAAGATCACTGCCATCCCAATCGGGCCTGCCGCGCAGCTGCTTGCTCGCCGCCATCAACTGCCAGACGCGATTTCCTCCGTCGAGACGCCTCAGTCCACGCCCCGCTTTCTTGATCAGGCCGAGATCGCCAAGCTGCTCACCAAGCACGCCAAGCGCCAGTGCATGGTCGCGAGCAGTTTGCCAGTCACCACGCTGCACACTTTCCTCCATCAGCCTCATGTGCCTTTCGGCACTTTCGTCGCCGTGGCGCGAGGGACGTCTAAGAAGTTCCTTTGCCCGCTCGAGAACCTTCTGCAGCCGCTTGCCGACGGCGCCCTGCGGGCGCAGATCGGCGGTTTTTGCCTTCTGAAGGATGGTTCGTCTGTTCTGCACGGCGATGTTCTATCGTCCCCGGGGAGTGTCGGAAAGCGTCGTCAGGATCAACGAGAGCCGCCGGCCGGCCTCGTCGAGCACCAGCGACCAAGGGCGCCCCTCCTTGCGAATGACAATGCCCTTCGGATACCAGGGTGTCCGGTCGCCGGTCACTGGCCATGCCGTCTGAAAATTATCGTCGATGAGGAAAACAGTCGGCACGCCAAGGGCTCCGGCAAGATGGGCCGCCGTATTGCTGATGGTCACGACAGCATCGAGTGCGGCGACCTGTGCGGCGAAACGGTCCATGTCGACCATCTGGTCGACGCTATCGTCAAAGATAAGACGTCCGTCGTTGCCCTTGCGAAGGCGCCGCAACGCCGGCTTGATCTGTCCGTACTGGAGCGAAACGAATGTCGCTTGTGTCTGGGCGATGAACCGTGCCCATTCAGGAAAATCAGGCACGTCCTTGGTGTGGGATTTGCTGCCCCAGGAGAGACCGACCAACGGCAGATCCGTCATCGAGCGATAGCGCTTGCGGAATGTCTCGACGAGTTCAGGATCTGCCCGCAGCGGCACGAAGTCGGCAGCAAGTTTTTCGGCATCGCGTCCGAAAACCCAGGCGAGATCTTCGAAAGTCGCACGTTTGTTGCCGACCACATCCTGCTGCGCCGGGACCACGGTCGCCTTCGGGAACGTTCGTTGCACAATTGATACCAGGCGCGGCTCGACCCGAATTGTTGCGCTTTGCGAATAGGAAGCGGCAGCGCCGGCCAGTCGCGCGTGGCGGATAATCCGGCCAAGGCTGCGCGGGTCATCCTCCACAAGATCGATCAGCAGTGTATCCGATCCGAGATTCTCGCCGGTCCATTCGTTGGCGCTTTTCCCTTTCCGCAGCCGGCGCGCGGAAAGCCGAAGCTCAGCTGCCCGCGCAAAGTTGCCAAGCCGTTCGAACGCCTGGCCCGCCTTCTGCATCAGCTCCGGGTCGCGATTGTGATCGGCCGTGACAGCCATCTCATTGCTACCGGCTTCAAGGCCTTTCCAGTCCCTGCGCACGATCAACGCCTCAACCTTGGCCTGCAGCTCAAGAATGGAACGCGGCTGCCTGGGACCGGAAAACAACCTGCGCACCGCCTTTTTGTACCGGCGCACCTGGAGGCCCAGTCCACCAATCACATACCGGACATAGGAACCGTGATAAAAGCTGGTCATCGGCCTTCAGCGCAATACGCTCTGCCGCAGCTTTTTGCCGCTTTCGGCCATCGGATCGGGCGTCTCCAGGTGGAATATCGAACGATATATCTCGCTGTGCTTGGCAAGCTGGTCATGCGTTCCAGCATCGACAAGCTGTCCGGCGTCAAACACGAGAATACGATCGGCCGCCTTGATCGTAGACAGCCTGTGCGCAATGCAGATCACCGTGCGCTGAAATGTGTTGTCGAAGGCTGCCTCCATAACCGCCCGTTCGTTTTCACCGTCAAGCGCCGATGTCGCTTCGTCATAGACGATTACCGCAGCATTCTTGAGCAAGGCGCGTGCGATGGCGACGCGTTGTTTCTGCCCGCCCGACAGATTGGTGCCGCTCGGCCCGACAAGCGTGTCGAGCCCGTTTTCGAGCGCCGATGCAAAGCTGGTGACCCGGGCGAGGTTCGCAGCGGACTCGATTTCCTGATCCGTGGCGTTCGGGCGGCCGTCGCGAATGTTGTCGCGGATCGAGCCTTCGAACAGGAAGACGTCCTGTGACACAAGTGCGATATTGTCGCGAACGTCGGCCAGGCTGATCTTCGAAATGTCCTTTCCGTCGATCAGGATCCTGCCCTTGTCAGGCTCCATCAGGCGCAGGATCAGATTGACGATGGTGGTCTTGCCGGCGCCGGAGCGGCCGACGATCGCCAGCTTCTCACGAGGTCGCACGTCGAAGGAAACACCCTCCAGTGCCGGGCTGTTGCCGTCATAGGAGAAGGCTACATCTTCAAAGCGGATACCACCATCGATGTCGGTCAGGCGCTCGCCCGCGATTGCGAGTCGCCGCTGCTCGGGCGTGTCGATCAAATCATACATCTGCTCGACGGCGACCATTTGCTTCTGGATGTCGACATTGACCCGGGCCAACCGCTTGGCAGGTTCATAGGCAAGCAGGAACGCGGTAATGAAGGCCATGAATTCGCCGGGCGTCTTGCCGTTGTCGAGGGTCTGCCAGCTGGCGTACATAACGAAAAGCCCGATGATCACGCCGCCGCCGGTCTCCATCAATGGGCTCATCAATGCTGACGTCCGGTTGATCTGGATGCCACGTCTTTCCATCTTGCGGACGGCCTTTGCAAAGCTGGCAACCGCCTTGTCCTCGAGCTGGAAGGACTTGATGGTGCGGATGCCTTCGACGGCTTCCGTGCCGATCGACTGGACCTGCGCGGCCAATTCCGTCTCGCCCCTCGCCAGCGCCTTGAGCTTCCTGGTTATCGCGCCGACTGACAGGAACAGCATCGGCAGAACCGCCACGGATATCAGCGACATCACCGGGTCCTGCTTGACCATGACGCTGGCCAAGGCAATCAGGGTCAGCAGATCAGAGACGGCGCTGCTCGTGAGGGTGAGAATAACGGTCGCCCCGGCGCGCGCGTTGAACATGATTTTGGAGATGAATTTTGCCGGATGCTGGTTCGCGAAACGGCTGATGTCGAAACGCACCATTCGAGAAAATTGACGGTTTTGCAGGTCCGAAACGATAGCCCGGCGAATCTTTCCCGTCGTGACGGTCTGGCAGTAGGCAGCTATGCCCTTGACCAGGAAAATGCCGATGATGACGACGCTGATACCCGATACAGCGGCAGCGTCTCGCTCGACATAGATGGTGTTGATCATGACTTTCATGATCCAGGCCGTCGCGCCGACCGCGGCAGCAGCAGCGATCGAGCACAGCAAACCTGTCACATACAGTATCTTGTGCGGCGGCAGATTTTCGCCAATCAGACGCTTGATCAGCGGATATGCTGGGGCCGTTGACACTCGTTTCTTTGCAATCATCTCGTCGCCGCCCGTTGCGATCCCGTCCGGTCTTCGTGTTGTCTTGAAGCACGAGACGGTTTCGATCACCTGTCTGTGGCTTCGTTCCCGACCGCAGTCAATGCCGAACCGGATCCTTGCACGTCATCGGCCCCATGACCGTCGGTTCCTCGCATGCGAGCATGGCGGACCCCAGCCACGCGGCTCTTGCGCCATTCGTCGTCGGCCGCGCTATGCCTGGTCAGTGTTTCACGAGGACCATGAGATGGCTTCCAAGAGGCGATGTGTGATTGCTTTTAATTGAAAAGCCCACATCCGAAAGCACCGCGATCATCTCCTTATCCTTGCCAGGAGGGACGCGGGCAACGATCGTTTGAGCACGCCTGGCGATATCGCACAGCACGCTTCGCGCCTTGTCCGCGCCGAGGCTCCACTGCATGTGATGGTAGACCGCCAGCAGCATGACGATGTCGTACTGCGGTTGGAGAACATTTTGCAGCTTCCGGCTGCCAAGATCGAGACAATCGAACCGGCTTTGGACTGGACAACCCAGGAAGATCATCCTGGCCGTCTCGATATGCGGCTTGAGAATGTCGATCCCATGGATCGAACTCGGTCCTAGCTTGGATATCTCATAGGCGACAACACCCATGTTGCAGCCAACATCGAGAATGGATTTCCTGGCGTAGTCGACCTCTGCTGAGAACAGCCCGTCCAGTCGGTCATCCCACGTTCCCTTGAATCTCTTTTGCTTATTTGACCACCACAAATCATTGTTCTCCAAAAACGACGCCGCACTGGTTCCTCTACGGAGGAGGACTGTGCGCCGGGCCTAGCCCGGTCCAGTTGCTGGCGCGCAAACGACACTGTCCAGAGCGTCCTGTAAACGTAACCGCGGGAGAAAGGAACTCCTGATCACAGCATCCTGCGAAGACGTTTCGGGAAGTTGACGAACACCCGGCCCGACAAATCGACACATCGGTTGGAAATCGCAATGTCGCTTGGCGCCCCTTACCGGCGCCTGCCCTCGAATTCCTGAAACGCACGCCTTTTAGGCAAGGCAAGCCATGTTTGTTCTTGCTTTGTGCCGGCAGCTATGCTACTAATTTGGCTATGGTGCTGATTTGCACCAACGACCGTCTTGCCGCGACATGCGGTTTTTTAGCCAGGCTCGATCAAAGCTCGCCCGCATTGCAGGGCTTTTGGCCATCACGGTCGAGTGCCAGCCTTTTCGGCAGCTTCCGAGAAGGGAAATCGGAAAAGCAGCTGCCGGTTCTCGTCGCAGATTTCGAAGGAAAGACCTGTCAGGACCGGGCTGCCGCTGAGCAGGCCCTCGGCCAGGATTTCCTTGGCCGAAGCCATGGCGTTATCCTGAGCCGCGGACAAACCGTCCAACTCCTGACCCTCGAAATCTTCCGTCAAGCGGCCCTCATTGTTTCGGAAATGGAAAAAATATCTCGGCATGGCTGCTCCGGTTGGTCGGTTTGTCTAATGCATGTCGCGCAAAAATGTGCAGCGGTTCTGCGATAACAACATGTATCAAAACAAGAACCTGAAGCACATCGCATGAGGCCGATCGACGCGACGCGCCGTAGTCGCAAGCGCCTCAGGAGCAGCCTCGAATTCGTACACGACAGCACCGCGCGATTTTGGCGTTGGGATTCATGGCGTTTAGGCTTTCATGCGTCAGGTCGATCGAACAGCACCCCCAGCCCATGTTCGAACGCACATGCCGCAATCATTTCGTCAAGGGCTTTTCGCGAGACCGGGCAATTCGGCATGACAGCCCTGATCGCGATCTCAGCCGCTGCGGTAGAAACCACATCGTGGCGCCTCTTCCTGGTCTCCATATATCGCTCGATCAGGATTTTCAGGCGCCGCGCTGCAATCTCGTCAACGACCATCGTTCTCCCTCGATTCGGCACAATGTCCGTCTTCCGGGGTCCGCCCTCCGGTGAAGGGTCCGCTGCCGTTGGGTAGCAGCGGACCACTCGGCTGGGTGAGCCAGTGGCCCGAGGCGGGGGTGTCTCGGACCGCCACCACAATAGCTTCGGCAGGCCACTCGTTCCACAGAACGCTGTCGTTGGTAATTTTCGTACACTGAGCATTGCCGCAGGCAGTCTGCGACCGTGGGAGTTTTGGGCTATGCCGCGTCGCCGGGTACCGGATCAGTTCCGGTTTTGATAGCTGTAGATGCCCGCGCCGATCGCGACCGCTCCTACGGTGATCAGAATCGATGGCACACCCATCGACGTGGCGACGATCCCCCAGACAATGGCGACGGCAATTGCGCCGGCGGTTCCCAGCACCAGTCTAAGCCGTTTCGACATGATCCATTCCCCCAAAAGTGCATCTTTGGCCTTTTCCGGTCGAAATACCGCAATGCGGCACCATTGTCTGCGCTTCGTCCAACTTTTTATGCCGCCACTAAGCCCCGATCGCTGAGGCGTAAGCGATCCGTATGCCGCCTTGTCGCAAACACCCACTCGACAACGAGGAAGCTTGGGCGTGAGCCCGAGAAGCGAGGCGTCAGAAAGCGAGGTATCTATGCACAATTTTCGGAATTTACTCCGGTTCACGATCACGGGCATGGCGGCCACGACAACCGCAATAGTCATCATGAGCCTTACCCCCGAGACAACCGAAGCGACTTTGATTTGCCATAGGTTGGTCTGCCAGAAGGCGAGCAATGAAGGCAGTGCCTTCGGCACCAAGTATCAGCGCAAGTGCACCTGCGAAAATGTAAGCGAGGGCGCCAACAACCATCCCTCCCCACGCAACTTCAACAAGGGACCCATCGGCGGCTCTAGCAGCAGCGGATCGAGCGGCACCAGTAGTTCCAGCAGCTCAAGCGGCAGCAGCGGCTCAAGTGGCACCACCAGTTCGAGTGGCACCACCAGTTCGAGTGGCAGCAGCGGTTCGAGCGGCAGCAGCAGTTCGAGCGGCAGCAGCGGATCAAGCGGCAGCAGCGGATCAAGCGGCAGCGGATCCAGTGGCGGCAACGACGGAACAAGCAGCGGCGGGTCTAACGGCAGCGGCGGAGTGTAGCGGCTGCTCAAGCGGCTCCGGTGGCGGCGCCACTCGAGTTGAACCGTGGCGGCGACCACGCGGCCGGCAACGACGATCGATCCTCACGACAACGGGAGTAGTAGTACGACGCTCCAACCGAAATCGGCGACCGCGCCCCTCACCGGCCTTGCAGGATTGCTTGGTCTTGCGCTGGCCGTCGCGATGCCCGTCGACAGAAGCTGGCCTGCGCATTTGCAGGCCATGACTGTCATTGCAGCTACTGCTGCAGCAATGATCGCGGTCGACACGGCTTATTTCCAGACGTTTCGAAGGCGTTCAACGGGATTGCAGGCCAAGCCGATGCGAGCGCTTGAAGCCGAGCGTGTCGTGCGCAAGCTCATCGGCTTCTTCGTTACGCTCACGACCATTGCCGCAGTCTACTGGATAGTGCCGGAATACCGGCGTGAGTTTTACGCCCCTACTGGACAGCGCTCTACGACACCTTGCCGGCGCTGCTCGTCGCCACGCCGTTTTATGTTGCTTATGTCGACCGCCGGCAGACCGATCCGGAAGATTCATATGCCGAAATCGGTGCATTCGTTCTTAGCGGCGCCGTGCCGCAGCGAACCGAGCAGATATGCCAGCATGTGCGGGGCTGGATCGTCAAAGGCTTCTTCCTGCCGCTGATGTTCGTCTATCTGTGCTCCACACTGGGTTCGATCCTGGCCGGGCTGGAACAACCGTATCAGTTCGACATCATGCGCTGGCACGCTTTTGCAATCGATCTCCTGTTCATGGTGGATGTTCTTGTCGCGGTCGTCGGCTACGTCTTCACGCTGCGTGTCCTCGACAACCATATCCGCGGCGTCGAACCCACCGTGTTCGGCTGGCTGGTTTGTCTTGCCTGTTATGAACCCATCAACGCCGCTACCCGTGCCTACCTGAACTACGAAACGGGCGCCAACTGGACAGCGGTGATGCCCTCACCGGCGCTCCAGGTTTTCTGGGGATCGGCGATCCTCTTCTGCATCTTGATTTTTGTCTGGTCCACCGTGAGCTTTGGCCTGAGATTTTCCAATCTCACCAATCGCGGAATCATCACCTGCGGACCGTATCGCTGGATCAAGCATCCGGCCTATGTTTCGAAAAACCTCTGCTGGTGGCTGATCTCCGTGCCTTTCCTCACCGCCGCAGGACCCGCTGAAGCGCTGCGGCATTCCGCCATCCTGTTCGGGCTCAACTCCGTCTACGCACTCCGCGCCATCACCGAGGAACGCCATCTGTCACGCGACCCCGATTACATCGCCTATTGCGATTACATCAGCGAAAACGGCGCCGTTGCTCAGCTCAAACGCCTGTTCGCGGTCGCCGATCGGGCGCTCAGGCTGAATACCCTTGCTCTGACGATCTGCGGCAGTTGGCCTATCGCCTCAACGCGTGATCGCGATGCCGATCCTCGCCGCTCATCGGCAACGGCCTATCGCCCTCGAGCAGGCGGGTGATCCGGGCGAAGCCGGCAAAAGCCTTTCTCGCTTCCTCGGCCGACATCCGGCCGGCCATGGCCGCAGCGCAGCAATTCACGGCGCACTGGTAAACCGGCCCGCGCCGCCCGGCCGGCCATTTTCGCAAGAATGCCATAGCTTCGGCAACGTTGTCGATCTCCTCCACGGGCTGTCCCTGTCCGCGCAAAATCCGCACGGGCGAAAAGAATTGCAAGCGGTCCATCATTTCCTCCCCGTCGACCGGATGCGTGCGATCGAACCCCACTAAACTCGCGAACTCGACTTTGGTTCCCGGCAAAAGAGGGCTTGGCCTGGAAAATGTTGGCTGGACCAGACGAGCAGCGGTGGAAGCGCCCGGCAGCTCCAATTGGGTGACATCTTGCCCCAATTGAGTGACATCTTGCCATTGTACGGGAACGTTAGCGCGGCTGATGCATTTCGATGCCACGAGCAGTCTTTTTGAGGGAAATGCCAAAACATGAGAATAGCCCATGTGGCGCCGCTCCATGAATCCGTGCCACCCCGGTTCTATGGAGGGACGGAGCGCATCGTCTCCTATCTGACCGAGGGATTGGTCGAGCTTGGCCATGACGTGACCCTGTTCGCCAGCGGCGATACCAAGACGTCGGCGAAATTGGTAGCGTGTCGCGAGCGGGCGCTCCGTCTCGATCCGCGCCCGCACAAATCCGAAACCGCGGCGCATCTCGCGATGCTGGCCGAGGTGAGGAACCGAGCGCAACAGTTCGACATTATCCATTTCCATCTCAGCCACTTCCTGCATTTTCCTTTCTTCGAACACATGCCCGACCGGACGGTGACGACACCGCATGGCAGGCTCGACTATGTCGACCTGGCCCCGGCCTACGAGCGTTTTCCGCGCTTTCCGATGATCTCCATTTCGCGCAGCCAGAGAACCGGGTTACCCAGGGCCAATTGGCTGGCGACCATCCATCACGGGCTGCCGATCAATATCTACGAGTCGACTTTCGAGACGGATGCAGACGAGCCGTATCTGGCCTTTCTCGGCCGGCTGTCGCGCGACAAGCGCCCGGACCGTGCCATCGAGATCGCCTTGCGCTCCGGGCTGAAACTGAAGCTTGCGGCAAAGATCGGCGATGACGACCGCGCCTTTTTCCACGACACCGTCGAGCCGCTGATCGACGGCGACCGTGTCGACTATGTCGGCGAGATCGAAGAGGACAGAAAAGCGGAATTCCTCGGCAAGGCGGCCGGCCTGCTGTTTCCGATCGATTGGCCGGAGCCGTTCGGTCTTGCCGCGATAGAGGCTATGGCCTGCGGCACGCCGGTAATCGCCTGGAAATGCGGTGCCCTGCCGGAGATCATCGACCACGGCGTGACCGGTTTCCTTGTCGATTCAGTCGATGCTGCTGTCGCCTCGATACCGGAATTGCTGCGCCTCGACCGGCGACAGGTGAGAGCCGTATTCGAAAACCGTTTTTCTGCCACGAGAATGGCCCACGACTATGTGGCTGCCTATTCGCGCCTGATCGGCGCTCCCGGTGAAGCGAGAGCATCCTGATCGGCGTCATTGTGGACGTTGGAACGAAACGACAGAGCTTGTGACGTATGAATCAACTCGACGAGCGTAAGCTTGATCCAGCCGTAGCCCTTGCCTCCCTCGACGAGGTTGCGCCCCGGGAGCCGCACCGGCTGTTCGCCCTCAAGCAAGGCGACTGCTTCGCGGTGGCCGACGCCTATGGCGACATCCGCGGCGCCGGCGACGGCTTTTTCCGAGACGACACGCGTGTGCTTTCGGAATTCCGGCTGACGGTCGGTGGCCGGCAAATGTCGCTGCTGGGCGCATCGCTCAGCCAGGACAATGTGCTTTTCACCTCGAACCTGACCAATCTGCCGATCCAGAGTGTCGGTGGTCGCGACATTCCGCAGGGCGCGATCCACATAGAACGCGTCAGGCTGCTTTGGCAGGACCGGCTGTTCGAGCGCATCACCCTTTCCAACTACAGCCAGGAATCGTCGGCCATTCGGGTTTCGTTGCATTTCGCAGCAGATTTCCGTGACATGTTCGAGGTGCGCGGTTCGACCCGGCTCAAGCGCGGAATAGCCCACGCCGCCGAGACCAGTCCGACATCCGTGGTGCTTCGATATGACGGGCTGGACCAGCTCGTGCGCCTGTCGGCGATCTCGTTCTCGCGGGCACCGGACAATTTGACCGCCAGCCGTGCGGATTTCCTGGTTGCGGTGACGAAGCGCAGCAGCGAGGTCCTCTATATCGAGGTCGGCCCGGAAGTGGCGGAGACACCCGACCGCGACCGTTTTCGGGCTGCCGCCGCCCGCGCTCGCTTTGGCATGCGCGCCAAACGCCGCCACGGTGCGACGGTGCACAGCTCCGGCCGCGTCTTCAACGACTGGATCGAACGCGCGCGCGCGGATGTGGCGCTGCTGACCACCGAGCTTGCAACCGGACCTTACCCCTATGCCGGCATACCCTGGTTCTCGACGGCATTTGGCCGTGACGGGGTGATCTCCGCACTGCAGATGCTGTGGCTGAATCCTGGGCTGGCGCGCGGCGTACTCGCCTTTCTCGCACAGCATCAGGCAACCGAAACGTCGCCGTTCAGCGATTCGCAGCCGGGCAAGATCATGCACGAGACCCGCAAGGGCGAGATGGCGGCACTGCGGGAGCTCCCGTTCGGCCGCTACTACGGCGGTGTCGATACCACGCCGCTCTACATTCATCTCGCTTGCGCCTATGCGGATCGTACCGGCGACATGGCGTTCGTCGACAGCCTGTGGCCATCGCTCTGTGCAGCGGCCGAATGGACGGAGGAGACAAGCCGCGCGACCGGCTTCGTGACCTACCAGCGCGGCGCCGAGACCGGCCTCGCCAACCAGGGCTGGAAGGACAGTTTCGATTCCGTCTTCCATGCCGATGGCCGCATGCCAAAGGGGCCGATCGCCCTGGTCGAGGTGCAAGGCTATGTCTTTGCCGCGTTCCGTGGGCTGGCGGCGCTCGCCCGCCGCCGCGGCGAGGACGACAAGGCCGATCATTGGGAGGAACGCGCCGAAACCATGCGCGCCGCGGTGGAACGCCATTTCTGGATGGACGATCTCAATTTCTATGCACTGGCGATCGATGGTGCAGGCGAGCTCTGCAAGGTACGGACGTCGAATGCCGGCCATCTTCTCTATGTCGGGCTGCCCGAGCCGGAACGGGCGCAGATGGTCGCCGATCAGCTGCTCTCCGCGTCGTTCCACTCTGGTTGGGGAGTGAGGACGCTGGCCGACGATGCGATATTCTTCAATCCGATGTCCTACCACAATGGCTCGATCTGGCCGCACGACACCGCCATGTGCGGTGCCGGCCTGGCACGTTATGGCGTGCGCGACAGCGTGGTCCGGCTGATGAGCGGCACGTTCGAATCGGCTGTCCATTTCAACATGCGGCTGCCGGAACTGTTCTGCGGCTTTACCCGGTCGCCGGGCGAAGCGCCCATCGCCTATCCCGTCGCGTGCCTGCCGCAAGCCTGGTCGGCGGGATCGGCCTTCATGCTGATGCAGGCCTGCCTTGGCCTCGAAATCGACGGCTGGAACAGCGAAATCCGGGTCACCCGCCCAAGGCTGCCGATCGGCATCGACACGTTGACATTGCGGCATCTGGGTGTCGGCTCGACGGTGGTCGACCTCACATTCCAGCGTGTCGGCGACCGGGTCGTCGCCTTTCTCGCCGATCGGTATGAAGGGATGGTGCCGCTCATCGTGCGCACTTGATGCCGCCGCGCTGCGGCGCGTCGAAAATGACGCCCGGCATTGCAATCGTCCGGAACCGATAGCCTCTTTGTGCGTTGCAAAAATGGGGAGCGGGGGAAGCTGTTTGTCGTCACGCGGCAGCGAACCAGAAAAACAAATAAAAAACGGCTATCGGCCGGCCGGAGGCGAGATCACATTCCATGTCAGATTATACCGTAAACCTGCTCTGGGTTTTGCTGATTGCAAGTTTTGGCTTTTCCGCTTTTGCCATTCTCCTATCGATATCCCGCCAGCGCCGCGGCCGCGCAACGGCGGCCGCATACACGCCGAGCGAGGATGTCGCGTCGGAAGCGGCACGCAAGGTGCTGCGCGAGTTCGAAAAGAACGGCCAGTCGGCCGATGCGGCACTGGTCACATGGTCGCCCGACACCTTGCGCAAGATCCTGGCCGACGACCTGCCGGACGCACAGGTCATCGTGGTGTCCAACCGCGAACCCTACATCCACAACATCAAGGATGACGGGGTGCAACTTTTGGTACCGGCCAGCGGGCTGGTTTCGGCACTCGAACCCATCACCCGCGCCTGTGCCGGCACCTGGATCGCCTATGGCGGCGGCACGGCAGACCGCCTCACCGTCGACAAGGACGACCGGGTGCAGGTGCCGCCCGGCAACCCGTCCTACACGCTGCGCAGGGTCTGGCTGACGGAGGAGGAATATCAGGGCTATTATCTGGGCTTCGCCAATGAGGGCCTATGGCCGCTTTGCCATATCGCCTTCACCCGCCCCGTGTTTCGCGCCTCGGACTGGGACGCCTACGAGGCCGTCAACCGCAAGTTCGCCGATACGGTGGTTGCCGAAGCCCGCAACGAACGGCCGATCGTGCTGGTGCAGGACTACCATTTCGCGCTGCTGCCGCGCATGATTCGCCAGCGCCTGCCGGACGCCATCGTCATCACATTCTGGCATATCCCGTGGCCCAATTCGGAAGTGTTCAGCATCTGTCCGTGGCGTGAGCGGATCCTGGAAGGACTGCTAGGCAGTTCGATCATCGGCTTTCATACCCAATTCCATGCCAACAACTTCACCGAAAGTGTAGACCGCTTTCTGGAGAGCCGGATCGAACGGGCAGACGCGGCAATCTCCTATGGTGGACAGACCACATTGGTCCACGCCTATCCCATTTCCATAGAATGGCCGGCCCAATTGCTGGCAAAACTGCCGTCTGTGGAGGAGTGCCGCGCCAGCGTGCGCGACAGATTCGGCCTGTCTGCGGATACCAAACTCTGCGTTGGCGTCGAGCGCCTCGACTACACGAAAGGCATTCTCGATCGCTTCCATGCCCTGGACGAATTGTTCACGAGATATCCCGAATGGATAGGCAAGGTGGTTTTCCTGCAGATCGCGGCGCCGAGCCGGGGGACATTGCCCGCCTACCAGCAACTCCATGACGAATGCCGTCGCTGTGCCGAGGAGCTCAACCGGCGCTATGGCAGCGAGACATACAGCCCTATCCTGATGGTCGCCGAACATCATCGGCAGGAGCAGGTCTACGAGGTCTATCGCGCCGCCGACATCTGCATGGTCACCAGCCTGCATGACGGCATGAACCTTGTCGCCAAGGAATTCGTCGCAGCGCGCGACGACGAACAGGGCGTGCTTTTGCTCAGCACCTTTGCCGGTGCCTCGCGCGAACTGCTGGAAGCACTGATCGTCAACCCCTACGATGCGGCCATGATGAGTGAGGCGCTGTTGCAGGCGCTGACGATGACGCCGGACGAGCAGCGCGAGCGTTTGCGGCCGATGCGCGAGATGGTCCGCGACAACAATGTCTACCGCTGGGCCGGCAGCATGCTGCTGGATGCGGCGCGCCTGCGCAAACGCGGCGATCTCGACAGGGTGACCGGAACCGGCGAGCGCCCGCCATCGAACACCAACAACGTCATCTCGATGTTCGAGCGGGCACGGAAGGCAGCATCGTGAAAAGCTTTGAACAACCGCCGGCGTTGAACCTGCCGGCAGGGCAATGGGCGCTCTTCCTCGACATCGACGGAACTCTGCTGGAGCACGCTGCCCATCCCGACGCAGTGTTCGTCGGCGAGGAATTGCGCAATCTGCTCGGACGCATAGAGCGGCGGCTGGATGGTGCGGCCGCCTTCATCACCGGCCGATCGATTCCCGCCGTGGACAAGCTGTTCCATCCGCTGAAGCTGCGGATCGCCGGACTGTATGGCCTGGAGCACCGGCTGACGCCGAGCGGTCCGATCGATGCCGCCGACGCGCCGGCCGACATCGCCGCCCTTGCCGACGAGATCGAGGCCGAACTGGGCAGCGGCAAGGTGTATGTCGAACGCAAGGGGCCGGTCCTTGCCGTTCATACAAGAGCAGCCCCGCAACTGCTTGCGCCCGCAATCCAGCTCGTCGAACAGGCTTTGGCCCGGCTTCCGAAGGGTTATCGGGTGCTTCCGGGAAACGCCGGCGTCGAGCTCATGCCTTTGGAAGCCGTCAAAGGTGCTGCCATCCGACGTTTTATGGACATTCCGCCCTTTGTCGGCCGGCGGCCGATATTCCTCGGAGACGATACATCGGACGAACACGGTTTCGAGGCGATCAATGAAATTGGCGGCATCTCCATCCGCGTGAAGCCGAACGGACCGACGGCCGCAAACTATGCCCTCGATGACGTGACCGGCGCGATAGCCTGGCTCGAAGCCAGTTTCGAGACGTCGGCGGTGGCCGGTGCTCGACCGGCCGGCAAGCAAGCAGCGACCGAATCAGCGGCGAAGCTCAATATCGCAGCCACGGCATCGTCCGACCGATAAGCGCGTTTCTCATTGAAGGTCTTTGAGTCCAAAGCCGGCAAATCGTCTGCTTGCCGGTTCCCCCGCGTCAGGCTTAACCTGCGTGCAATGCGTGGAGGCGCGGGTCGTAACAAGGGGAGGACATTGCAATGACCATACAAGGCGCATCACCGGACCTGTACAATGAGGATCTCGCTCCGGCGAAGGTTCGAAACTGGGGACCGTTCTCGATCTTCAACGTCTGGACGTCGGACGTCCACAGCCTGTGGGGCTATTATCTGGCGGCCAGCCTGTTCCTGTTTTGCGGCGGCTTCGTCAACTTCATCATCGCCATCGGTATCGGTTCGCTGATCATCTATGCGTTGATGAACATGGTCGGCTATGCCGGCGTGAAGACCGGGGTGCCCTACCCTGTCCTGGCGCGTGCCTCCTTCGGCATCTGGGGCGCCAACATACCGGCGCTGGTGCGCGCCATCGTCGCCTGCTTCTGGTACGGCGCGCAGACGGCGGCCGCCTCCGGCGCGATCGTAGCCCTGCTGATCCGCTCGCAATGGTTCGCCGACTTCAACCAGAGCACACATTTCCTCGGCCACTCCGGGCTCGAGGTGATCTGCTTCGTCGTCATCTGGGCGCTGCAGCTCCTGATCATCCAGAAAGGCATGGAAACGGTGCGCCGCTTCCAGGATTGGGCCGGACCGGCGGTGTGGGTGATGATGTTGATCCTGGCCATCTACCTTTGCATCAAGGCAGGCACCTTCGCCTTCACCAGCGACATCCCGATGGATGTCCTGCTGGAAAAGACAAAGGACGCGGGCGTGCCGGGCACGCCGGGCTCCTGGACCTCGCTGTTTGCGGTGGCGGCGATCTGGGTGACCTATTTCTCCGCGCTCTATCTCAACTTCTGCGATTTCGCGCGCTACGCCCCGGACAAGGCATCGCTGCGCAAGGGCAACATCTGGGGCCTGCCGATCAATCTTATCCTGTTCTCGCTGGTCGCCGGCGTCACTACGATCGCCGCCTTCGACGTATATGGCGAGGTGCTGCTGCATCCCGACCAGATTTCGGCGAAATTCGATAGCTGGTTCCTGGCGGCGCTCGCAGCCCTGACCTTTGCGGTGGCGACGCTCGGCATCAATGTGGTGGCGAACTTCGTGTCGCCGGCCTTCGACTTCTCCAACGTCTTTCCACGCCAGATCGACTTCAAGAAGGGCGGCTACATCGCGGCGCTGATCGCGCTTGTGCTTTATCCTTTTGCGCCCTGGGAAGGCAGTGCTGCCTCCTTCGTCAACATCATTGGCGCGACGATGGGGCCGATCTTCGGCGTGATGATGGTCGACTACTACCTGATCCGGAAGGGCGAGGTCGACGTCGAGGCGCTCTACCGGGAAAATGGCGAATTCCGCTTCCAGGGCGGCTGGCATGTCAATGCCTTCATCGCCGCCGGAATAGGCGCGGTCTTCTCCTCGATCCTGCCCAACTTCACCAGCCTGCTGCCGTCATGGTGGGGCGTCTATGGCTGGTTCTTCGGCGTGGCAATTGCCGGCGTCATCTATTACGTGCTGCGCACGATGGCACTCGGCGCTGGAGCCAGGATAGCCAAGGCTTGAGCGGATTCGGGGCGGCGCGAGCCGCCCCGTTCATTCTGCGACCATCTCGGCCAGGCGGCGCACGGTATTCCAGTTGCGCGAGGTGCCGATGCCGAGGCGTTTGTGGCTCACCGCCGCAAGCAGCCGCGAACTCGGCGTCTCGCGGGAAAAGACGATCCAGATGTCGCCGCCGACAATCCGCAGCTTCTCGCCCTTGCCGGCATAGGCGTCAAGCGCCGCGGCGGCCTCGGCGGGAACGGGCGCCCGCATCACGCGCACCGCCACCTGGTCCGCCGCCTCGGCCGATTCGGCTGGGAACGGATTGCCGGCCGCCAGCCTCAGCCAGCCGTCGGCGCGACGCACGATGATGTCGACGTGGCGGCCGAAAGTCTTTGCGAACGCCGCCTCCAGCCGCTGCCCCAACGCCGCGAGTTCTGTTTCTTGCGCCTCAAAAACCAGATTGCCGGTCGCTACCAGCGTGCGCGGGTTATTCAGACCCAGGCCTTCGGCCATCGCTTTCAGATCGGACATGACGACCCGCCGCCCCTCGCCCAGGACAATGCTGTAGAGCAGCGCGACGTAAGTTTGCATGGGCGGCTAGTCTAGACCAGCCGCGACTGCTCTACCGCCGCCTCGATGAAGCTGGCAAACAGCGGGTGCGGATCGAGCGGCCGGCTTTTCAGCTCGGGATGATACTGCACGCCGATAAACCAGGGGTGGTCGGGATATTCGACCGTTTCCGGCAGCACGCCGTCCGGCGACATGCCGGCAAACACCAGGCCGCAATCCTCGAGCCGCTCCTTGTAGTCGACATTAACCTCATAGCGGTGACGATGGCGTTCGGAAATCTGCGTATCACCATAGATCTCGGCGATCTTCGATCCCTTGGCGAGGTCGGCCTGGTAGGCACCGAGTCGCATGGTACCGCCGAGGTCGCCGGTTTCCCTGCGCTTTTCCAGCATGTTGCCCTTCAGCCATTCGGTCATCAGACCGACGACCGGCTCCTCGGTTGGACCGAACTCGGTCGATGATGCGTGCTCGACGCCGGCCAGCGAACGTGCTGCCTCGATGCAGGCCATCTGCATGCCGAAGCAGATGCCGAAATACGGCACCTTGCGCTCGCGCGCGAACTTCGCCGCCAGGATCTTGCCCTCCGAGCCGCGTTCGCCAAAACCGCCGGGGACGAGAATGCCATGGACCTTTTCCAGCCACGGCGCCGGGTCTTCCTTCTCGAATATCTCGCTTTCGATCCAGTCAAGCTTGACCTTGACCCGGTTGGCGAGGCCGCCATGCGACAGCGCCTCGATCAGCGATTTGTAGGCGTCCTTGAGGCCGGTATATTTGCCGACGACGGCAATGGTCACTTCGCCTTCCGGATTGTGGATGCGGTTGGACACCGCTTGCCAGCGTTCCATGCGCGGCTTCGGCGCCGGATCGATGCCGAAGGCGGCCAGCACTTCCGAATCCAGCCCTTCGTTGTGATAGGCCATCGGCACGTCGTAGATATGCGGCACGTCGAGCGCCTGGATGACGGCGCTTTCGCGGACATTGCAGAACAGCGACAGCTTTCTGCGCTCTTCCTTGGGGATCGGCCGGTCGGCGCGGACCAGCAGTATGTCGGGTGCAATGCCGATGCCGCGCAACTCTTTGACCGAATGCTGCGTTGGCTTGGTCTTCAGTTCGCCCGCCGTCGGGATATAAGGCATCAAGGTCAGGTGGACGTAGACGGCGTTGTTGCGCGGCAGGTCGTTGCCGAGCTGGCGGATCGCCTCCAGAAACGGCATCGCTTCGATGTCGCCGACGGTGCCGCCGATCTCGCACAGCACGAAATCGTAGTCGTCGTTGCCGTTGAGGACGAAGTTCTTGATCTCGTCGGTGACGTGCGGAATGACCTGCACGGTGGCGCCGAGATAGTCGCCGCGCCGCTCGCGCTCGATGATGTTCTTATAGATGCGGCCGGTGGTGATGTTATCTTGCTGGTTGGCCGAGCGGCCGGTGAAGCGCTCATAATGGCCAAGATCGAGATCGGTCTCGGCCCCGTCATCGGTCACGAAGACTTCGCCGTGCTGGTAGGGCGACATCGTGCCGGGATCGACATTGAGATACGGGTCGAGCTTTTTGATGCGTGCGCGATAGCCCCGCGCCTGCAAGAGAGCCCCAAGGGCCGCTGCAGCAATGCCTTTTCCAAGTGAGGAAACCACGCCGCCTGTGATGAATACATATCGCGCCATGGGAGTCATCGCTTAACGCGGCCGAATTGATTCCGCCAGAGAAAAAACCGCCGCGAAGGCTTTTTCCCAAGAAGGCGCTCTGGTCGTTGGCGTATCAAAACAAAAGGGCCGGCGAGGCCGGCCCTTTTGGCACGATCTGTCAAAGCGTCAGATGATGACGACTTTGGTGCCTACTTTCACCCGGCGGTAAAGGTCCATGACGTGCTCGTTGATCATGCGGAAGCAGCCATTGGAGGCGCTGGTTCCGATCGACTGCGGCGCGATGGTGCCGTGAATGCGCAGGTGGGTATCTTTCTTGCCGTCGTAAAGATAGATGGCGCGCGCACCGAGCGGATTGTCGCCGCCGCCGGGCATGCCGTCCTTGTACTGGCCATAGTGCTTGGGTTCGCGCTTTTGCATATCCAGCGTCGGAATCCAGCGCGGCCATTCCTGCTTGTCGCCGACGGCAACCGTACCCTTGAACTGCAGGCCTTCCCGGCCGACCGCGATGGCATAACGGCGGGCGGTTGACGATGATTCGACGAGGTAGAGACGACGGGCGCTGGTATCGATGACGATCGTGCCGGGGTTGTAGCCGGTGAATTCGACCTCCTGCGGCACGAACTCCGGCTTGACCTTGAACTGCCGCTTGGCTTGCTTCCTTTCGAGCGCGGCGTCGAGCGCGCGTGTTTCCGGAAGCAGCGACATCGACGAAGAGGATGTGCCGCCGAACAGTCCCGCAAATAGCCCGACGCTCTGCGGCTTCTGCCCGATCGGTTCGCTGCGCAACTCGCCATTGTTGCCGGTCAGCGCAACGTTCATGGCCTCGGCCGGGATCGGCTCGGCCGACTGGATCGGCGCAATGGGTGCAATAGGTTCGATGATGTTGAGGGTCTTCTTCTTGGCCGGCGTGGCGCTAGCCACCTTGGCCGTCGCGAGCGGCTGGCTCTTCTTGGCAAGGAATGCCTGCCGTTCCGCATCGGCTTTGGCTTTCGCCGCCTCGCGCATCGCCAGCTTCCTGGCTTCGAGTGCCTTGGCGCGAGCGGCTTCCTTGTCGGCTGCGATCTTGGCTTCGATCTTGCGAATCTGTGCAAGGTCGTCCGGCGTCGGATCTTTCTTCTTCTTGAGAAGCTTCAATTGCGCTGCATCGCTTTTGGCAGCGACGTTGACGACGTCGGTTGTTGCTGCGGCTTTATGGGCCGAATTTGCCGTCGGCATGGCCGCGTAAGCGGGCGCACCTAGGCTGAGCACGGCACAAAGGCCGGCAAAAATGAAGCTGCGAAGCTGCATGGGGAAGATCCGATCGTTCAATGCTTGTTGCCCACGGCGTCGCCCGGCGCCCCCCAAGGACGCCGAGAATGCCGCGTGCAACGTATAATCGATTAGCCGGAAGCGCCTCAAGCGTGAGGCGCAGTCGAATCTTCGTGATCGTGCGGCATTTGCCGCGACTGTGTTCAAACGACAACAGATCGCGGCATAAGTTGCCCGATTACTGGTTGGGGACCTGCGGCGCGGCCGGCGCGGTGGCGCCGTTTGTCGCTGGCGGCGTCGCCGGAGCGGTTGCCGGCGGCGTCGTTGCCGCGCCGTTGCCGGACGGCGGGGTCGGCGCCGTGGTGCCCGAAGGCGGCGTCGGCGTCGTGGTTCCGGGCAATTGGTTGAGTACGCCCTTGCCGTCCGAGGTCGCTGGCACGCGATCGAGAATGTCGATCGGCTTCTCGCCATAGCGCGCAACGATCGACAGTGTCAGCGAAGTGACGAAGAAAGCGGCAGCCAGGATCGCCGTTGCCCGCGTCAGCGCATTGGCGGCGCCACGCGCGGTCATGAAGCCCGATCCGCCGCCGATGCCGAGGCCGCCGCCTTCAGAGCGCTGCAGCAGCACCACGCCGACAAGCGCGAGCACGACCATGAGGTGGACGACGATCAGTACGGTTTCCATAATTTATCCTGGCAAGGCCTTGTGCGGCCGCTGATTTGGAGGCGGCTCAATACAATGCTTTGACGGCATTTCCAAGCCCGTGGCCGGAATATGGGAAGCAATGCGTCCTTTGCAACGATTTCGGCGCCGACCGTCCGCTCAAATGCAGCAAGCAGCTCCTGTTCAAGCGATGTTTCGATAGGCTTCCGCGATGCCGAGGAAGTCCGCCGCCTTCAGGCTGGCGCCGCCGACCAGTGCGCCATCGACATTCCTCACGCCGAGCAACTCGACGGCGTTGGACGGCTTGACCGAGCCGCCGTAGAGAATGCGCATCTTGGCCGCCGTATTGCCAAGCTTCCGCACCAGTTCTTCGCGGATATGCGCATGTGCCTCGGCGACGTCGGCGGCGGTCGGGGTCAAGCCCGTGCCGATCGCCCATACCGGCTCATAGGCAATGACGGTGTTGGAAGCCGTGGCGTTTGGCGGGACCGAACCAGCGACCTGGCGCGACAGCACGTCGAGCGTGGCTCCGGCTTCGCGTTCGGCTCTTGTCTCACCAATGCAGACGATGGCCACCAGCCCGGCGCGCCATGCGGCGGAGGCCTTGGCCTGCACCAAGGCATCGTCCTCCTTGCGATCGGCGCGGCATTCGGAATGGCCGACGATGACATGGCTGGCACCTGCATCCTTCAGCATCTCGGCCGAAATGCAGCCGGTATAGGCGCCGCTTTCCTCGGTGTGGCAATCCTCTCCGCCGGCCCGCACCGGCGTGCGCGACAGAATTTCGGCGGCATGCGCGAGCAAGGTCGCCGGCACGCAGACCACCGCTTCGGTCTCGGCGTCGAGCCCGCTCATGAAGCCGTTGCCGATCATCCTGAGCTCGTTGAGCGAGGCGCTGGTGCCGTTCATTTTCCAGTTGCCAGCGACGAGTGGGCGGATTCCAGGCGTCATGGGATTTGTTTCTCCGGGCAATTTCAAGCTGGCCCTCACTATCAAAATCAGGCCACAAAGCAATCGACAGTGGGCAGGAAGGGCGCTATTGCGCTTGTTTCAGACTCGGCGCATGCGAAATGCGCAAAAATCGGAAGTACTCATGCTTGGTATGTTGAGAAGCGCGGCGGGGACCTGGGTCGCGAAACTGCTGCTGTCATTGTTGGTGTTGAGCTTCGCCATCTGGGGTATCTCGGGACGGCTGATGGGCGGTCTTGCCGGCCATGATGCCGTGATTACGGCCGGAGGCACCAAGGTCTCGATCAACGAATACCGCCTCGCCTACGATCGCCAGCTCAGCGTCATGTCGCAGCAATTCGGCCAGCGCATCAGCCGCGAGCAGGCGACGGCGCTCGGCATCGACAACCAGGTGCTGGCGCAACTCGTGTCGGGCGCCGTCCTCGACGAGCAGGCCCGCAAGCTCGGCCTCGGCCTGTCCAAGGACCGGCTCGCCGAACTGACGCGTGAAGACCCGGCATTCAAAGGGCCTGCCGGAACCTTCGACAGGAGAAGCTTCGAGTACCTGCTTCGGCAGATTGGCATGCGGCCGGAAGATTATTTGAAGAACCGCGCCCAGGTCGCGGTCCGCCAGCAGATCGTCGAGGCGGTTTCGGATGGCCTCAAGGCCCCGGATACATTCTTCAAGGCGGTCGCGCTCTATCGCGGCGAAGATCGCACCATCGACTACCTGACCTTGCCGAAATCGCTTGTCGAGCCGATAGAAGCGCCGTCCGACAGCGTGCTTTCGGCCTATTTCGAGGAAAACAAGAAAACCTACGCCGCGCCCGAATACCGCAAGTTCTCCTATGTCAGGCTCGAACCGGAAGACATCATGGATTTGAGCGCGGTGACCGACCAACAGGTCAGCGACGACTACAACAAGAACAAGGCGCGCTACACCACGCCGGAGATGCGCACCATCGAGCAGCTTGTATTCAAGACGCCTGATGCCGCAAAGGCGGCGCTCGATTCGCTCAGGACCGGCGCCACCTTCGACAAGATCGTCGCTGCCGAAGGCAAGGCGCCGGCCGACACGCTGCTCGGCACGCTGGCCAAGGACAAGATCGCCGACAAGGCGGTCGCCGATGCTGCCTTCAAACTCAACGTCAATGAGGTCAGCCCGGTCGTGCAGGGCGCCTTTGGCCCCGTTCTGCTGCGCGTCACCGAGATCAAGCCCGAAGTGGTGAAGCCGCTGGCCGAAGTGTCCGGGCAGATCCGCAAGGATCTGGCACTGGGCGAGGCAAGCCGCATCTTGCTGGACGTGCACGACAATTACGAGGATACGCGCGCCTCGGGCAGTTCGCTCGCCGAGGCAGCCGCCAAATTGAAGCTGAAGGTCGTCACCATCGACGCTATCGACCGCACCGGCCGAAGGCCGGATGAAAGCATCGTCAAAGACCTGCCGGAATCGCCGGCACTCATCAAGGCGGTTTTCGAATCCGAACCCGGAACCGACAATGAAGGCCTCACCACCGCCGATAACGGCTTCGTCTTCTACGACGTGAGCGGGATCACGCCGGCCCGTGACCGCACATTGGACGAAGTCCGCCAGAAGGTCGTGGCCGACTGGACCGCGGCTGAGACCACCAAACGGCTCACCGCCAAAGCACAAGAGCTCGAGAAGCGTCTCAAGGCTGGCACCACGCTCGAGGTGATCGCCGGTGAGCTCAAGCTCGAAAAGCAGACCAAGCGCGGCGTCAAGCGCGATGCGGACGACGTCGATTTCGGCAAGGAAGGCGCCGCCGCGATGTTCGGCGTCGGCGAAGGAGGCACCGGGCTGATCCCCTCACCTACGGGCGACGGACAGATCCTGTTCAAGGTTGCCGAGGTGTTCGAGCCTGCCGGGGCCGATGCCAGCTCAGTACCCCAGGACGCTCAGAAATCCTTCACCTCCGGCATGTCCGACGACCTGCTCGACCAGTTGGTGGCGCAGTTGCAGACGCAATATGACGTCCGCATCGATCAGGCGGCCGTAACCCAAGCCTTGGCCAGATGAGCGCGCTGAAGATCCACATCGCCAAGGTCGCCGCCGGCAGCGCCCTTTCTTTCGAGGAGGCGCGCGAGGCCTTCGACATCATCATGTCCGGCGATGCTACCCCCGGCCAGATCGGCGGCTTCTTGATGGCATTGCGCGTGCGCGGTGAGACCGTCAGCGAGATCGCCGGCGCCGTCGCCACCATGCGCGCCAAGATGCTGCGCGTCGAAGCCCCCGAAGGCGCCATCGATATTGTCGGCACCGGCGGCGACAATTCGCACAGCGTCAACATTTCGACCGCATCCGCCTTCGCCATCGCCGGCAGCGGCGTGCCCGTCGCCAAGCACGGCAATCGCGGACTGTCCTCGCTGACTGGCGCCGCCGATGTTCTGATCGCATTGGGCGTCAAGATCGACATCCCTCCGGAAACGATCGGCCGCTGCATCCACGAGGCCGGCGTTGGCTTCATGTTCGCGCCGGCGCATCACCCGGCGATGAAGCATGTCGGCCCGACCCGGGTCGAGCTCGGAACCCGCACCATCTTCAACCTGCTGGGCCCGCTTTCCAATCCGGCCAGTGTAAGACGGCAGATGGTCGGCGTGTTCCTGCCCGAATGGATCATGCCGGTGGCAGAAACGTTGAAGGAACTTGGTGCCGACCACGCCTGGATCGTCCATGGCGACGGCTATGACGAGATCACTACCACCGGCGAGACACTTGTCGCCGAACTGGCCGGCGGCGAGATCCGCAGCTTTACGCTGACCCCGGAAGCAGTCGGGCTGAAGCGTCACACCAAGGACGAGTTGCGCGGCGGCGACGCCGCCCACAACGCCCAGGCACTGCGCGACATGCTGGGCGGCGCTGCCGGCGCCTTTCGCGATACGGTGCTGATGAATGCCGGCGCCGGGCTGGTGGTGGCCGGCAAGGTGACGACACTTGCCGACGGCATGGTGACGGCGGCGCAGGCAATCGACAGCGGCCGCGCGCTGAAAGTGCTCGACAGGCTGGTCGAGATTTCGAACGGTTAGAATTATGTCCGACATCCTGCGCAAGATCGAGGCTTACAAGCGCGACGAGATCGCGGCGGCCAAGGCGCGCGTGCCGTTTGCCGAGATCAAGGCACAGGCGACGGATGCCGACGCGCCGCGCGGCTTTCTTTCCGCCCTTGAGGCAAAGCGCAAATCCGGCGGGTTCGCGCTGATTGCCGAAATCAAGAAGGCTAGCCCATCGAAAGGCCTGATCCGCGCCGATTTCGATCCGCCGGCGCTGGCCAGGGCCTATGCGGAAGGCGGTGCCGCCTGCCTTTCGGTACTGACCGACGCGCCCTCCTTCCAGGGGGCGCCCGCGTTCCTCACCGCTGCGCGCGCTGCTGTCGACCTGCCTGCCTTGCGCAAGGATTTCCTGTTCGACCCCTATCAGGTCTACGAGGCCAGGGCATGGGGCGCCGATGCCATCCTGATCATCATGGCCAGCGTCGACGACGCGTTGGCAAGAGAACTCGAAGCGACAGCGTTCGGGCTCGGCATGGACGCGCTGGTCGAAGTGCATGACGAGGCTGAAATGGAACGCGCGCTGCAGCTGTCGTCGCGGCTGATCGGCATCAACAACCGCAATCTCCGGACCTTTGAAACCAGCCTACAGACCTCGGAGCGGCTGGTAGCGATGGTGCCGGCCGACCGCCATCTGGTCAGCGAGAGCGGTATTTTTTCGCACGTCGATTGCCGCCGGCTGGAGCAGAGCGGCATTGCGACTTTCCTGGTCGGCGAGAGCCTGATGCGCCAGCAGGACGTGGCCGCGGCAACGCGCCTGCTGTTGACGGGCAAGGCGCCGGCAGAGGCCGTTTGAGGATGGCGGCCGCCCTCACCCATCTTGGCGCGCAGGGCGAAGCCAATATGGTCGATGTCGGCGACAAAGCTGAGACGGTGCGCACGGCAGTTGCGGAAGGTTTTGTCGCGATGCGGCCCGAGACGCTGGACATGATCCTCGCCGGCGACGCCAAGAAGGGCGACGTGCTGGGCACCGCGCGCATTGCCGGCATCATGGCGGCCAAGAAGACGCACGAACTGATCCCGCTTTGCCATCCTCTGCTGCTGACCAGGATATCTGTCGATATCGAGGCGGACGCCGCGCTGCCCGGCCTGAAGGTGACAGCATTGACCCGCGTCACCGGCAAGACCGGCGTTGAGATGGAGGCTCTGAGTGCCGTCTCGGTCGCTTGCCTGACCATCTACGACATGGCCAAGGCGGTCGACCGCGCCATGGTCATCTCCGGCATCAGGCTGGTTGAAAAGACCGGCGGCAAATCCGGCGACTACAAGATCACCGGAGGCGGGGCCACCGGGGCAGGCCGATAATGGCGCTGGTCCCGGTTGCCGAGGCGCTCGAGCGCCTGCTGGACGGCGCAGCAGCGCTGCCGGGCGAACGCGCCGCACTGCTGGATGCCGCCGACCGCGTGCTGGCGGAGCCGGTTGTGGCGCTCCGCACCCAGCCGCCGTTCAACGCCTCCGCCATGGACGGCTATGCCGTGCGGGTGGCCGACATCGCGTCCGTACCGGCAAAGCTTTCGGTGGTCGGCATGGCGCCGGCCGGACGCGGCTTTGCCGGAACGGTGCAGCAGCGGCAGGCCGTGCGTATCTTCACCGGCGCGCCGCTTCCCGAAGGTGCCGACACCATCGTCATCCAGGAGAACGTCCGCGATCTCGGCGGCGGTGTCGTAGAAGTGACGGAGCCGACGGTGCAGGGGCGAAACATCCGCCGCCTCGGGCTCGATTTCGCCAAGGGCGATGTCCTGCTGCCCAAAGGCCGCCTGCTCGATCCGGCGGCCTTGTCGCTCGCGGCGTCGGCCAACCATCCCGAGGTCGCCGTGGTCAAGCGGCCGCTGGTCGCCATTATCGCGACCGGCGACGAATTGCTGCCGCCGGGCAGCAATCTTGGCCCCAACCAGATCATCTCCTCCAACGCCTATGGTGTCGCCGCCGCCGCACAGTCGATCGGTGCGCGCGCGCTCGACCTTGGCATCGCGCCGGACCGCAGGGAGGCGATCGCTGCGCTGGTTGAAAAGGCCGTGAAGGCTGGCGCGAACGTCATCGTCACGCTGGGCGGTGCCTCGGTCGGCGACCACGACCTCGTCCATGACGTCCTGACCGGGCAAGGCATGACGCTCGATTTCTGGAAGATCGCCATGCGGCCGGGCAAGCCGCTGATGTTCGGGCGGCTGGGCGACATTCGCTGCATCGGCCTGCCCGGCAATCCGGTGGCAAGCCTGGTCTGCACCCAGCTCTTCCTCAAGCCGCTGCTGGCGCGGCTCGGCGGCCGCGCCTTTCAGCAGGATATACGTCAGGTGCGGCTCGGTGCTGCCATGCCGGCCAACGATCTCAGGCAAGATTATGTGCGGGCTGTTGTCACAGACGATGCCGGTACGCTCGTGGCGACGCCGTTCGGCATCCAGGACTCCTCGATGCTGAAAATGCTGGCCGATGCCAACGGGTTGATCGTCCGCGCGCCGTTCGCGCCTGCCGCGGCGGCGGGCTCCCCCTGCGACGTGCTGATGCTACGCTGAACCTGCCTCACTCCGAGATCAAGGTCCGGGTCAGCGGATGGTCTGGATCGGCCAAACCGTCGATGATGTTGAAATGATGCCGGTCAGGCTCGACCACCGAGCTGGTCGCGGCACCCAGGCCGATCCAGATGTTGGCCAGCAACGCGCTCTGGCGCAGGAATTCGGCGCGCTCGCCGCCGCCGGCCCAGCAGGTCAGGCAGGCCTTGTCCATCGGGCGCAGCAGCACCGGACTTTCGGCCTGCGCCTCGGCCTCATCGATCGCCAGCGTCTCGTTCATGCCGGTGCGCATGATCGGGCGCAAATCGTGCACCCCCGAGATCGACACCACGTGACGAACGCGCCGGACCACTTCGGGCGCCAGCGGCGTCGTCGCCGTAACCATCCGGCTAACAAGATGGCCGCCGGCCGAGTGTCCGGTCAGCATCAGCGGCCCTGCGACCATCGCCGCCGCTGTGCCGATCGCCGCGCCGACTTCCTTGACGATGCCGGCAACGCGTATCTGCGGACAGAGCGTGTAGGACGGCATCGCAACCGCATAGCCGCGATCAACAGCGCCAGCGGCAAGATGCGACCAGAAACTCTTGTCGAATGCCATCCAGTAGCCGCCATGGACGAACACCACGAGTCCCTTGGGCTTGGTGGCCGGCAGGATAAGATCGAGCCGATTGCGTGGCTTATCGCCATAGGCCAAGTCGAGCCGCGCCCTGCCCTCGGTCGAAAGCACGTCGCGGAAAACCCGAGCGGGCTCAACCCAGGCCGCCGGCCAGCGATCGCTGCTGGCTATGTTGGCGCCGTTGGCATAGGCGTTGTCCCAATCGGCAATGTGACGTTCGAACACCCTGCGCCCTCCCCTGGCAATATGGCCTTGCGACGTAGCGTGAGCATCGCGCGGCGCGTCGTCGCCAGCCTCACGGCTCCAGCTCTCGCATCAATCTCAAGTGACAGCCGTCTTGATGGCGAAGCGCGCATCCTTCCATGCACCGGTGCGCAGGATGTCCTCAAGTACTTCGACGGCCTGCCAGACATCGGCATAGCCGACATAGAGCGGGGTGAAGCCGAAGCGCATGGTCGATGGCGCGCGAAAATCGCCGATCACGCCACGTTCGATCAGCGCGCGCATGATCTGGTAGCCATGCTCATGCATGAATGAAATCTGGCTGCCGCGTTTTTCCCCATCGCGCGTGCTTTCGAGCGTGAGCCCGTAAGTGCCGCACTTTGCCTCGACAAGCTCGATGAACAGATCGGCCAGCGCGATGCTCTTCTTGCGCACCGCCGTCATGTCGACATCGTTCCAGATGTCGAGCGCGCCCTTAAGCGTGCGCATCGACAGGACCGGCTGCGTGCCGCACAGAAACCGGCGGATGCCGGTGCCGGCCGCATAGCCTGGCTCGAAGGCGAAGGGCCGTGCATGGCCCCACCAGCCGGTGAGCGGCTGCTGGATGTCGGCAAGATGCCGCTCAGCCGCATAGATGAAAGCAGGCGCGCCCGGGCCGCCATTCAGATATTTGTAGGTGCAGCCAACGGCAAAATCGGCGTTTGCCTTGTCGAGCTCGACTGGCATCGCTCCAGCGGTGTGGCAGAGATCCCAGACGATCATCGCCCCGGCTTCCTGGGCTCTGCGCGTCAGCGCCGGCATGTCGCGCAGTTCGCCCGACTTGTAGTTGACGTGGTTGACCAGCACCACAGCGGTGCGTTCGTCGATCAGCTCTTCGATGCTCGGCGCGTCGACCCCCGAGAGGCGCAGCAGCGTATCCTTTCGCGTCGAAGCCACACCCTCAGCCATGTAGAGGTCCGTCGGAAAACTATCGCCCTCGGCGACGATGACCTGCCGCTCCGGTCGCATGGCCATGGCGGCGTGCAGCAGTTTATAGATGTTGACCGACGTCGTGTCGCAGACCACCGTCTGGCCGGCCGCGGCACCGATCAGGCGCCCGAGCTGGTCGCCAAGTTCAAGCGGCATGTTGAACCAGCCGGCCGTGTTCCATGCGCGGATGAGATCATGCGACCATTCTTCGGTCGCGGCCTTGCGCAATTCATCGAAAGCGGCACGTGAAGCAGCTCCTAGCGAATTGCCGTCGAGATAGATCACTCCTTGCGGCAACACAAAGCGGTCGCGCATCGCGCGCAGCGGATCTGCGGCATCCATCGCCTTTATGGCCGCGAGATCGGGAATTCCTGTCATGATTTGCCTGCTCCCCCAAAATTCAATGCAACGCCGGATACGCATCGACTGTTCTTCCATCACCTGGTTGCGCGCAGGAAGGCTCCACCGGCGAGAAGCAGCCTAACCAGGCGGTGGAAACCAGGACTTAACCCGAGGTTGGCGTTTTGAGTTCGTTTCGTTCACGGTGCATTGACCAAACCGCACACTCGATAGGGGTTCACTTCCGTGCCCTCCGCCGACCGACGGCCGATGCCAATGTGGCCTTCCGGGAAGCCAGAAGGGCGCAAACGAAAGCAGAATCAAGGCGATGAGGCTCGCGACGGTGAAAGTGGGGTACCCCGGTTAGGGGACGTCGTTTGTTTCCCGAGCCTTAACGCATTCATTAAACTTTAAACAGTTGCGGAACACAACTGGAACAGATAGTGTTTGTTCTGGGTTTGTTTTTCTGATTCTGTTGGGGGTCGCTATGCTGACACGCAAACAACACGAACTGCTTATGTTCATCCACGAAAGATTGAAGGAAAGCGGTATCCCGCCTTCCTTCGACGAGATGAAGGAAGCGCTCGACCTGGCTTCCAAATCGGGAATCCACCGGCTGATTACGGCACTGGAGGAGCGCGGCTTCATTCGCCGTTTGCCCAACCGGGCCCGTGCGCTGGAGGTGCTGCGCCTGCCTGACTCGATCGCCCCCGGCCTCAATGCGGCACGCAAGTTCTCGCCGAGTGTCATCCAGGGCAGTCTTGGGCAAGGCGGTCCGCGGCAAGGCAAGCCGACATCGTCGCGCGTCCCTGCGGCCGGAAATGACGACGATGTCGTCGCCGCCGTTTCGATCCCGGTGATGGGCCGCATCGCCGCCGGTGTGCCGATCGACGCCATCCAGCACCAGACGCATTCGATTTCGGTGCCGCCGGATATGATCATGGGCGGCGAGCATTATGCGCTCGAGGTCAAAGGCGATTCGATGATCGAGGCTGGCATTTTCGACGGCGACACGGTGATCATCCGCAATGCCGATACGGCGAGCCCCGGTGAGATCGTGGTGGCACTGGTCGACGAGGAGGAAGCGACGCTGAAGCGGTTCCGCCGCAAGGGCGCTTCGATCGCCCTGGAAGCCGCCAATCCGGCCTACGAGACGCGCATCTTCGGACCAGACAGGGTCAAGGTGCAAGGCAAGCTCGTCGGACTGATCCGCCGCTACTGAGTTCCGCCCTTGGCGCCGGCTTTGGGTTTGTCGGCCCTGCGGTATGGCGGCAGGCCCCGTGCCGCGCGTGAAAATTTCCGCTGCACGTGCCAGGGCCGGTATGATTTTTCGACCGCGAAACGGATTTCGGCGCGTGTTGCAGCTTGTGGATCGAAATAGACGGCGGCACTTCCCGCGCGCGCCAGTTGCCGTTTGGTGACGACGAGGACCAGCCGGTCGTAGTAGCAGGGGTTATGGGCGGTGGCGTCGTCGATGACGATCAAACTGGCAAAGGCGCAGGCTGGCCGCGCAGTATCGCGGTCCTTGGCTTGTGCGATGATCGCGCCGGATGGATGCCTGGCAAGGCAGAGGCCGTCCGTGCAAATGAACGGCATACCCGGCGGTAGGTCGGCCGGATCGGCAATGTCGAATTGCGGATCGTTCTTTCCAGGTGTTTCCGGCGCGACGATAGCCTCTGATGTGAGCGCGCGTTTCCAGTTGTCGATGGTGAACTCATTCGGGCGTGCCCGGTTGACCGCGAGTTCACCGCTGTCGATCGGCAGCGCGACCAACCGTGCGTCCTCCGAGATCAATACATCGGGTACGCGCGTCTGGGTTGTCGTTAGCAAGCCGGCGAGCGCAAAAGGAAGTGCCGCCAGCCGCAACCAGGTCGTCGCCATGCTGGCAATGACAAGGGCGATCGTCACCAAAAGGACGGATCTCAGCGAAATCAGCCCAACCGCATCGATTGGCGAGCGCTCGGAGATCCACCCGGACAGGGCGATCATCGCCGTCAGCCCCTTGCCCATCACGTATAGGAAAGGCCCATCCGCGCCGAACGGCATCGCCAGCGCACTGAGGACGGCGAAGGGCATGACGACCAGTGAGACGATGGGCATGATGGCCAGATTGGCGAACAGGCTGAGCGGCGCCACGCGCTGGAAATGCCATATGGCGAAAAGCGCCGTGGCGCTCCCTGCAATGATTGAGGTCATCGCCAGGCCGCCCATGCCCAGCAGGACCTTTCGCGTGGCGAGGCGTAGCGGCGACCGCCGCGGCGGCGGCCTGGTGGCCCTGCCGGCGCGGTAGTCGGACCAGCCGGCATAGGCGCCGACAAGGGCCGCCGTCGCGGCGAAGGACATCTGGAAGCTCGGACCGACCACCTCGTGTGGCGACACCAGAATGACCGCGATGGCCGAGATCGCCAGGTTGCGCATGGTGAGCGCGGCCCGGTCGAACAGCACGGCGATAAGCATCACCGCCAGCATGATGAAGCTGCGTTCGGCCGCTACCACAATGCCGGAAAAGACGAGGTAGGCCGCAATCGAAAAAAGCGCGGCGGCCGCGGCATATTTCTTGACCGGCCGTCGCGATGAGAAATCGGGAAACAGCGCAAAGGCGCCGCGTAGCAGCGCCATGATGGTGCCGGCGACCAACGCCATATGCAGCCCCGAGATAGAGATGATGTGATAGATGCCTGTACGCCGCATCGCTTCGTTGATCTCCTCGGGAATGCCGGCGCGCACGCCGACGATCAGCGCAGCAGCAATCTCGCCCTCGGCGCCGCCGATGCGGCTGCGGATATGGTCGGCGATGGATTCGCGCGCGTCTTCGATCGCAGAAGAAAGCCGCGCGGCAAGCGGCATGCTGCCCGACGACACGACTTTCGGATTGCCGAGAAAAAAGCCGCTGCCGCCGATACCGGCGAAATAGCTGTCGAAGGAGAAATCATAGCTGTCGGGCCGCACCGGCCCGGTCGGCGGCAGCAGCCGCACATAGCCGGCGATCTCGGAACCGGCGGTCAGCTCAGCCGGTATTTTCATCGCCGAAACGCGGACCCGTTCCGGCATGTAACGCAGTGTCGGCCTGGCGGTTGAGATCACATCGATCGTCAGCCTGATGCGGCCGCTCGCCATGGGCTCGTACGATACGACGCGACCCGTCAGCCGCGTCGAGATTTCGGAACCGAGCATATGCGTCCCGACACGCCAGGTCTCGAACTTGGCGGCAAGCACGCCAAGCGCGCAGAGCAACGCCACTATGAAGCACAGGCGCGTCCTGGGCCATGACCGCGAGACGACGGCACAAAGGGCTGCCAAGGCGACGATAGCGATCGGCTGTGGGAAGGCCGGCTCGGCCGCCATCGCGAAATACACGACCACCCCGCATGCGAGGAACACCGGCACCAGCAGGAAGGCGATGCCGCGGTCGAGTTCCAGGCCGGCCGCCGAGGTTATGCTATTGCGGATACGGGACGGTGACGGGAGGCGGAAGCGACGGCGTAGGCGCACGATGGGCTCGCCCGCGGGCACGGGAACCGTTGCGGGGTCGCTGGCCGGCAGCGACGGAGCATCAAAGCGCGGAGCGGGCAGCAATGCCGGTGCCGGAAGGACAGGCAGGGGAGCGGCAAACAGCAAGCGTTCGCTGACGCCGCTGCCAGCGTCCTCGCCCTCGCCCGCACCACGGCCTCGCACAGCCATCGGGTCTGCCCCTTGCGCCCTCGACCTCCTATGCTACATGAACGCGCAACGCGCGAAAGTCCGCAAACCCACTTCCTTCGCCCGCCTGAGAGTTCCATGCCCGATAAGGTCGTCACCCGTTTTGCCCCCTCGCCCACCGGCTATCTGCACATTGGCGGCGCGCGCACGGCGCTGTTCAACTGGCTGTATGCCAAGCACACAGGCGGCACGATGCTGCTGCGCATCGAGGACACCGACCGCGAGCGCTCCACCGATGCGGCAACCGCGGCCATTCTCGACGGGCTTTCCTGGCTTGGCCTGACATGGGACGGCGAGCCGGTGTCGCAGTTCGAGCGTGCGCCGCGCCATCGCGAGGTGGCCGAGGAGCTCGTTCGCACGGGCAAGGCCTATTATTGTTATGCGACGCCTGCCGAGCTGGAAGCAATGCGCGAGAGCGCACGGGCCAAGGGGCTGCCTCCCCGCTATGACGGACGCTGGCGCGACCGCGACCCGTCGGAGGCGCCGCCCGGCGCCAAGGGGGCGATCCGCATCAAGGCGCCGACAGACGGCGAGACGGTGGTACATGACCGCGTCCAGGGCGACGTGCGCTTTCCCAACAAGGATCTCGACGATTTCATTATTCTGCGCTCGGACGGCAATCCAACCTACATGCATGCCGTCGTCGTCGACGATCACGACATGGGCATCACCCACATCATCCGCGGCGACGATCATTTGACCAACGCCGCACGCCAGACCGTAATCTACCAGGCCATGGGCTGGGAGGTGCCGTCGATGTCGCATATCCCGCTGATCCACGGTGCCGACGGCGCCAAGCTGTCGAAGCGGCACGGTGCGCTTGGCGTCGAGGCCTATCGCGCCATGGGCTACCTGCCGGAGGCGCTGCTCAACTATCTGGCGAGGCTTGGCTGGAGCCACGGCGACGATGAGATCATGTCGATCGCCGACATGATCGCATGGTTCGACATTGGCGACGTCAACAAGGGCGCCGCCCGTTTCGACTTCGCCAAGCTCGAGGCGCTTAATGGCGTGCATATGCGCCGGATGAACGACACCGCGCTGCTCGACATCTTCGTCGCCACTCTGCCCTATCTCGAAGGCGGCCCGGCAATCGCCGCGCGCCTCGACGACGGACGCAGGGCGCAACTGCTTGCCGCTTTGCCGGGCCTGAAGGAGCGCGCCAAGACGCTGGTCGAACTTGTTGAAGGGGCTGCATTCCTGTTCGTCGAGCGGCCGCTGCCGGTCGACGAGAAGGCGGCGGCGCTACTCAGCGGTGAGGCGCGCGCGATCCTGCAGGGCGCTCATGCGGCACTAGCCATGGTGTCGGACTGGTCTGCCGCCTCAGCGGAAGCCGCGATCCGCGACTATGCGCAGGCAGGCGGCCATAAACTCGGCGCCGTGGCCCAACCTTTGCGCGCCGCGCTCACCGGCAAAAGTACCTCGCCAGGTGTCTTTGATGTGCTTGCCGTGCTTGGCCGCGAGGAAAGCCTGGCGCGGATCGCTGATCAAATCGATTAGCAAACTGGCCCAAGAAGATTGGCATTGAAAGGTGTGTTTCGCAGTGCAACATTGGGTCTTGGCCTAATCTGGCGCGCAGATTCAATTGCGGGCGCAAATGTGCGTATTCCGATGCTTTTGACGTGTTGGGTTCAGATATTTTGCCTTTGCCGGCCTGAGGAAACAAAAAGGAGTTTGCTATGACCGAACCTGCGACAAAAATGGAATTTGGCGGCAAAACCCAGGCATCCACGGCAAAGCTGGAACTCGGCGGCAAAACCCATGAATTCAAGATACGAAGTGGTTCGGTAGGACCTGACGTCATCGACATCGGTTCGCTCTACAACACTGCCGGCGTCTTTACCTACGATCCCGGCTTTACGTCGACGGCGAGCTGCGAATCGGAAATCACCTTCATCGATGGCGATGCCGGCATTCTTTTGCACCGCGGCTACCCGATCGACCAATTGGCCGAGCACGGCGACTTCCTCGAAGTCTGCTATCTCTTGCTCTATGGTGAACTACCGACCAAGGCGCAGAAGGACGATTTCGACTACCGGGTGACGCGCCACACCATGGTGCATGAGCAGATGTCGCGCTTTTTCACCGGCTTCCGCCGCGATGCGCATCCGATGGCGGTGATGTGCGGCGTGGTTGGCGCGCTGTCGGCCTTCTATCACGATTCCACCGACATCTCGGACCCTTATCAACGTATGGTCGCCTCAATGCGGCTGATCGCCAAGATGCCGACGATCGCGGCGATGGCCTATAAATACCACATCGGCCAGCCATTCATTTACCCGAAGAACGAGCTGAATTTCGCAGCCAATTTCCTGCATATGTGCTTCGCCGTGCCTTGCGAGGAATACAAGATCAATCCGGTGCTGGCGCGCGCGATGGAGCGCATCTTCATCCTGCACGCCGATCACGAACAGAACGCCTCGACTTCGACCGTCCGCCTGGCTGGCTCGTCGGGCGCCAATCCCTTTGCCTGTATTGCTGCCGGCATCGCCTGCCTGTGGGGTCCCGCACATGGCGGCGCCAACGAGGCAGCCCTGAACATGCTGGGCGAGATCGGCCATGTCGATCACATCCCGGAATTCATTGCGCGCGCCAAGGATAAGAACGATCCGTTCCGATTGATGGGATTTGGCCACCGCGTTTACAAGAACTACGATCCGCGCGCCAAGATCATGCAGAAGACCGCGCACGAGGTCCTGGGCGAGCTCGGCATCAAGGACGATCCGCTGCTCGACATCGCCATGGAGCTGGAAAAAATCGCGCTGACCGATTCCTATTTCATCGAGAAGAAGCTCTATCCGAACGTCGATTTCTATTCCGGCATCACGCTGAAGGCGCTGGGCTTCCCCACCACCATGTTCACCGTGCTGTTCGCGGTCGCCCGTACCGTCGGCTGGATCGCGCAGTGGAAGGAGATGATCGAGGACCCGCACCAGAAGATCGGTCGCCCGCGCCAGCTCTATACCGGCGCGCCGGAACGGGATTACGTGCCGATCGCGAAGCGGTGAAGATGGTGAATGGGAGCAGCGAAGCGTCGCTCCCTGTCCATGGAAACCACTATTCACAATTCACTATTCACCGTTCACTCACTTCCTCACCATGCCCATCACCACCCCAGCGGCAATCTCGCCTGACGGCTTGGCGGTTGCCATACGCCCGGCAATCTCGGCAAAACCGTGCTTCTGCCAGGTGCGGTAGGCGGTATCGGAGAACAGCGCTTCCAGCTGCCGCGCCAGATAATGCGGCCGCACATATTGATTGTAGTGTTCCGGCACAACCGGCCGGTCGGCAATGAGATTGGGCAAGGCTGCGCTCCATACTTTGATTAGCGGCTGCGCCATGCGCATGACCGGATCGAGCCGGTAGCAGGAGATCATCGGCACACCCGCCAGTGCCAGTTCCAGCGATACCGTCCCCGATGCGATCAGCGCCGCGTCCGCCTTGCCGAAGGCCTGCCATTTGCGTTCGGCATCAAGTATGATCTCAGGCTTCTCGTCCCAGCTCGCGACCGAGGTCCTGACAAGGTCGGCGACGTGTGGCACCGTCGGCAACAGCAGGCGCAAGCGGTGCCCGCGTGCCCGCAGGATCGACACCGTCTCGCCGAACGGCCCAACCAGGCGCCGCACCTCGCCGCGACGCGAACCGGGCAATACAAGCAACGTTTTCACTCGGTCAGCGGAGACGTCACGCGGCTGCGCCTGCGCCCTGGCGGCACTGACTATGCCCGGATCGTGTGCAAGGCGATGCCCGACATAGGTGCCGGGCGGCCCGCCCAGGCGAGCGAGTTCCTTCACCTCGAACGGCAGGATGCAAAGAATGTGATCGACATATGGCTTCATCGCCGCCGCCCTGCCCGGTCGCCAGGCCCACACGCTCGGGCAGACATAGTGGACGGTCGGGATGGTCGGATCGGCGGCACGCACCTTCTTGGCGACGCGCAGCGAGAAATCCGGGCTGTCGATGGTGATAAGGCAATCGGGCTTTTCACCGGCAATCGCGTTT
>NZ_JAMYLN010000031.1:0-77079 GCF_040318035.1 Mesorhizobium sp. M1329
ATGCCCCCTAAGTCTCTCAGGCTTTTTCGCGTGGGCCTGTAGTTGTTATAATGATACTGGGGGGACGGCGTTATTTTAACGCCCCCCCCGCGGGCCTGTTCGCGCCCACCTCTCCCCCGCTTCGCGGTGGGCGAGGAACCCAAGTCTTGAGAGGTCGGCGCCCGACCCCCTCTGTCGCCTTCGGCGACATCTCCCCCACTTTGGGTCCCCTTTTGGGGGGAAATGGCAGTTTCGCCGTCCGCGCTTACTTCCTCGCTGGTCAAAATCCTCGCGGCTTGGCACAGTCGGACAAAGAGGAGCCTGTTGATGCCGAAGACCGCCAGTGCGACGAAACCAAAACCCTGGGCCGAGATGGCGACGCATCTGGTCGATGTCGCCATGGGCCGCAAACCCGCCGATCTCGTCATCCGCAACGGGCGCTGGGTCAACGTTCATTCCGGCGAGATCATCGCCGGCACAGACATCGCCATCGCCGGCGGCCGCTTTGCCTATTGCGGGCCGAATGCCAGCCATGCCATCGGCCAGGGCACCAAGGTGGTCGATGCCGGTGGCCGCTATCTGGTGCCGGGGCTTTGCGACGCGCATATGCATGTCGAGAGCGGCATGGTGACGGTGACGGAATTCTGCCGCGCGGTGATCCCGCACGGCACCACCTCGATGTTCATCGATCCGCATGAGATCGCCAATGTGCTCGGCCTGCCGGGCGTGCGGCTGATGCATGACGAGGCCGTCGCCATGCCGGTCAACGTGCTCGTGCAGATGCCGTCCTGCGTGCCCTCCGCCCCGGGGCTCGAGCATGCCGGCGCCGAGCTGACCGTCGCCGACGTTGCCGAGGCGATGACCTGGGAGAACATCATCGGGCTCGGCGAGATGATGAATTTTCCCGGCGTCGCCGCCAACGATCCGGTGATGTCGGGCGAGATCGCCGCGACGGTGAGGGCCGGCAAGACCGTCGGCGGGCATTATGCCTCGCGCGATCTGGGCCTGCCGTTCCATGGCTATGTCGCCGGCGGCCCGGAGGATGACCACGAAGGCACGCGCGCCGAGGACGCCATCGCCCGCGTCCGCCAGGGCATGAAGGCGATGCTGCGGCTGGGCTCGGCCTGGTACGACGTGGCATCACAGATCAAGGCGGTGACCGAGAGCGGCCTCGACCCGCGCAACTTCATCCTGTGCACCGACGACAGCCATTCCGGCACGCTGGTGCACGAAGGCCATATGGACCGGGTCGTGCGCCACGCCATCAGCCAGGGCTTGAAGCCGGTAACCGCGATCCAGATGGCGACGCTCAACACCGCCCAGCATTTCAAGCTGGAGCGCGAAATCGGCTCGATCGCGCCGGGTCGGCTCGCCGATCTGCTGATCGTCTCCGACCTCGCCGAAATGACCATCGACGAGGTCTATGGCCGCGGCGTCAGGCTGGCCAAGGGCGGCAAGCTCGAGATCGACATTGCGGCCTACGACTATCCGAAGACAGCGAAAAACACCGTCAAGCTCGGCAAGAAACTCAAACCCGGTGATTTCGACATCGCGGCACCCATGGGCGCCAACGAAGTGCGGGTGCGCGTCATCGGCGTCATCGAGAACCAGGCGCCGACGCGGGCGCTCGAGGCCGATCTGCCGGTTGAAGAGGGGCTGGTCGCCATGGACCGCCGCAACGACGTCTGCCAGATAGCGCTGGTCGAGCGCCACAAGGGCACCGGCGGCGTCACCAACGCCTTTGTCTCCGGCTTCGGCTATATCGGCGACTGCGCCATGGCCTCCAGCGTGGCGCACGATGCCCACCACATTATCGTCGTCGGCACCAACAAGCAGGACATGGCGCTGGCCGTGAACCGGCTGGGCGAGGTCGGCGGCGGCGTTGTGCTGTTCTCCAAGGGTAAGGAGCTGGCGCTGGTCGAAATGCCGATCGCCGGGCTGATGTCGGACGAGCGCGCCGAAATCGTCGCCGCCAAGGCGGACAAACTCAGCGATGCCATGCGGCAGATGGGCTGCTCGCTGAACAACGCCTACATGCAGCACTCGCTGCTGGCGCTGGTCGTCATCCCGGAGCTCAGAATTTCCGATGTCGGCCTGATCGACGTGACGACGTTTCGGAAGGTCGATCTGTTCGTTTAGCGCCGTCGTGCGGAACTTTTGAGGCTGGAGGGACAGCGCCCCCCTCTGTCCTGCCGGACATCTCCCCCACGAGGGGGGAGATCGGACGTCACCTCGGTTTTCGCCAATCTTCCTCGTCGCAAAAATTGAGCAGAGCGCTGAAGCTGCCAATCTCCCCCCAAGTGGGGGAGATGTCCGGCAGGACAGAGGGGGGCGCGAAGGATTGCTACTTATGCCCGGCAGCCCACGCCGTTGCTCACCCGCCGGTGGCGATGGTCAGCACCTTGAACGGCGTGGTGATGACGATCTCGGCGACCGAGCCGACGGCCTTGCCGAGGCCCTGGCCGAGATTGTCGAGCTGGGCCGGCGCGGTTTCTTCGGAGGCGAGGCCCGCCGGGGCGCGCAGGCGGTCGCCGAGCAGCTGCACCAGAAACGGGTTGTCGGCGAACTTGGCGTGGTTCAGCCGGTCGCCGCCCTTTGTCTTGGTCAGGTCGACCACCGAGACGCCATAGCTGGCGAGGTCGGCCGCGTCGCCATAGTCGCCGACGCGCGGCTTGTCGCCGGAGATCATGGTCGACAGTCTGAGCGCCCGGTCGTCGCCCGAAAGCAGCACGGCGAACGGCTTGTCGGGCTTGCCGTAGCGGATCATCTGCTTCTTGAACACGTCGACGTCGATGTCGGGCGAGGCCAGGATGACGTAGCCGAGCTTGCCGCCGAGGTCGCGGTCGCCGGTGATGGCAAGCTGGCGCAACGCTTCCATCGTCACCCAGGTCCCCATCGAATGGGCAATGATGTCGATGCTCTTGGCGCGGCTCTTGGCGAGCATGCGCAGCGTCGCTTCGAGATCGTCGCGCGCCGCATTGGCGCTTTCCTTGTCGTAGATGTAGCCGGTCGTCTTGCCGCTCGATGCCCACGAAAACAGCACCGGCGTTCCCGGGTATTTGGTGTCGTGCGCGATCTGCGTCAGCCGGTAGATGCCGTCGTCGAAGCCGTTGTTGAAGCCGTGCACGAAAACCAGCGCGCGGTCGCCGCGCATCGCGATGTCGGCGCCGACCGCCTTGGCGAATTGCGGGGCGCCTTCGTAGAAGGTGACGCCGGTCGCCGTGAAATCCTTCGCCGGATTGCTGTTGGCCGAGCCCTTGACCCGCTCGATGGCGCCGAGCTGGTGGATTTTGGGCACCGTCACCTCGACGCTGGCAAAGCTGGTGGTCGGCGAACGGTCGCCGTCGAACACCTGCCGGGGCTCTTTCGTTGCCCTTTGCCGGGTTGTGGCGACGAAGATCTTGTGCGTTGCCGCAATGTCGGAAGCAGGTACGGTGATCGTCGTCTTGTTGAGCAGGTCATGCGTGTTCTGGCCGGCGCAGCCGGTAACCGCGAGCGCGAACGCAACGACGAGAAAGATCTTCGAAGGCACGATCACGCGGGCTCCCGCAAAGGCGACGTCGAGCCGGAGACGTCTTGGCCTATTCGATAGAGGCAGAGGCCGGCACGGTCCAGTTCAAACTGTCCCGATGGCGCGGCAAGGGTCAACAATGACGGCCGTGCAATGCAGCTATTGTCCGACCGAGGCGATGCGGTCTGTCACTTCGCGGTCACTGGCAAACCCGTCATCCTCGCGCAGCTTCTGGCCGATCAACTGCACCAATTCCGGATTGTCGGCGAATTTGGTGTGGTTGAAGCGGTCGGCGCCCTTGACGCTGGAAAGGTCGACGACCGACACGCCATAGCTGGCGAGGTCGGCAGCATTCTTGTAGTCGCCAACGCGCGGCCGCGAACCGGCGATCAGGCCCGATAACCTTAGCGCCCGGTCGTCGTCGGAGAGCAGCAGGATGAACGGCTTGTCCGGCTTGCCGTAGCGGCGCATCTGGCTCTTGAACACGTCGACGTCGATGTCGGGCGAGGCCAGCACGACGTCGCCGAGCTTGCCGCCGAGATCGCGGTCGCCGGTAATGGCGAGCTGGCGCAGCGCCTCCATGGTAACCCAGGTCCCCAGCGAATGGGCGACGATGTCGATGCGCCGCGCGCCGGTCTGCGCCAGCATTCTCAAGGTCACTTCCAGCTGGTCGCGGGCAACGCTGGCGCTTTCCTTGTCGTAGACGTAGTCGGTGGTCTTGGCGCCCGACGCCCAGGAAAACAGCACCGGCGTGCCCGGATAGCCGGAATCATGGGTGATCTGGGTGACGCGGTAGACGGCGTCGTCGAAGCCGGTGTTGTAGCCGTGGACGAAGACCATGACGCGGCCGCCGCGCGCCGCGATGTCGGCGCTGAGCGCGCTGGAGAATTTCGGCTGGGTGTCGTAGCCGACGACCTCGGAAGCCATGAAGTATTTGGCCGGATCGTCCGACTTGCCGCGCGAGCGCCGCTCGATCTGGCCTGTCTTGTGGATGCCGGGGACGGTGACGTTGACGCGGGCATAGTTCAGCGTCGCCGACCGCTCGCCGTCGAAGACCTTGTTGGGATCGTCGGAGCGCTTGCGCGTGGTGGCGATGAAGATCGAGTGGTTGCCGGCGATTTCCGTCACCGGCACCGCCATCATGGCGCTGCCGAGCAGTTCCTCGGTTTGGCGGCCGCCGCAGCCGGCGAGCAGCGCGGCAAGAACAATGATGCAAATTGTCTTCAAGGGCACTTAAGCAATTCCACTCCGGCCTAACCAAAGGCCCATCCACCTCCGCCGCACCTCCCGGACAGGCGAAGTGCGGCAGAAGTAAGTCGCAGGCGCCGAAATGCGCTCAGCGCCTCGCGACTGCCATCGCACTGTTGCGCGAAAGCCAGAACGGCGGCAGGAAGGCCGGAATGTTGGAAAAGGGCAGCACTTCCGGCTTCAGCCTTATGCCGAGCACGTCGGTCATGAAGGCGCGGCGCGCCTCGATGCGGCGCCAGGCTTCAGGATAGCGCGCGGCGATCTCTTCGCGCAGCGCCTCGTCGGCCAGCGCGATGCCGTCCTCGATGTTGGTGGTGAAGTAATCGGTGCCGGTCGCCGGGATGATGTCGACCTGCAAGGCCATGCCCGACTTCAACCTGATGTCGGAGCCGGAAAATACCGGCGAATGCATCCATTCGTCGATATGGACGAGATGGCCGGGATTGAGCGACACGCCAAAGAACGGATCGCCGATGCGCTTGTGCACCGCTTGCCACAACGCGCCGCCGGGAACGCCGATGCCGACCGTCTCATACCAGTCGACGACGGCGCAGAAATAGGGCGCGACCAGCCTCTCGACATAGTCCTGGATGCCCCTTGGAAGCTCGGCCGCGTCCTCGACCAGAAAACCGGCGCGGGCGTTGAGTGAGCCATGGATGCCATAGGCCATGGTGATCGGGTCGCCGCGCTTGATGACGTCAAGACGCGGGCTTGGCAGGCCATAGGGCGCCCGCCTGCCGGCCGACAGCATCGGGTGACAGCATTGCGGCAGGCCGTTGATGCCCATCAGCCGCGCCGCCTGCAATTCGGTCATGCCGGGTTCGATGCCTTGCAGCACATTGCGCAGGCCTTGCGAGGAATAGGTCGCGGCGAATTCGAACGCCGCCAGCTGGTCGGCCTCGTTGATGGCGCGCAGGCCGTCGGCAGGGTTCATCAAAAGGTTCGCCGCGTTGACGACCACGCCCCTATCGCCGGCAAGGCTGCGCAACGTGTCGGCGATGAAGGACGGCAGGTCGAGCGTCGTTTCGCCAAAACCGACATCGCCGGGGCCGAACGGCTTCCAGCCGATGGCGCCGATGCGCAGGCCGGCTTTCAGGCCGCAATCCACGAGGATGTCGGCCAGCGCTTGCGAGCGGTCGCGCGGCTGCGCCGGCAGCGAAAACGTCTGGTAGAGCACGCGCTCGTACGGCCCGTCGCAGATCTCGGCATAGCCCCAGCCCTCATTGCCGACCAGTAATTTCGGCGGCTTGCCGGCAACGATGACCAGCAGCGTCTCCTCGAAGCGCGGATCGTAGCCGCAGAGATAGGCGACATTGGCCGCATGTTCGCGGTCGCCATAGACGACGAAGGCATCGAACCCGCCGCGCGCGACCAGTGCCGCTATGCGGACCTCATAGGTGGCGCGCGTAACCAGCGGCATCACCGTCGGCTCGCCGAACTCTGGCAGCGACACGGTTTTCTGGGCCACCGATGCGACAGGCATGAACAGACGCTCCTAACGGCCAACGCGGTTTTGGGAATACCCTTTCGGGGTGGCCGGACAATGGCTTCGCGAGGCCGGATATGCAATAGCGGGACCGAATTCGGCTAGCTGTGGGGTGCTCTTGCCATGACCAGTTTCTCCTCTCGCGTCGCTGCCGCCGCTGCCGCGATCCGCGAGATCTTTCCGGAAACACCGCTGCAGGAAAACGACTATCTGTCGAAGAAGACCGGCGCGCGGGTGCTGCTGAAGCGCGAGGACCTGACGCCGGTGCGATCCTACAAGATCCGCGGCGCCTTCAACTTCTTCCGCAAGACGCTCGCCGCCGGCAACGCTGCCGAGCTGTTCGTCTGCGCCTCGGCCGGCAATCACGCGCAGGGCTTTGCCTTCGTCTGCCGCCATTTCGGCAAAAAGGGCGTCGTCTTCATGCCGGTGACGACGCCGCAGCAGAAGATCGACAAGACGCGGCTGTTCGGCGGCGAATTCGTCGAGATCAGGCTGGTCGGCGATTTCTTCGACGACTGCTACCGCGCGGCACTCGAATTCACCGAGACTGCCGGCGCACACATGGTGCCGCCTTTCGACCACAAGGACATCATCGAAGGGCAGGCGACCGTCGCCTACGAGATATCGGGCCAGATGCCCGGCGCGCGCATGCCGGATATGGTCATGCTGCCGGTCGGCGGCGGTGGCCTGGCCGCCGGCGTCACCCATTATTTCGCCGACCAGCAGCGTGAAACACGCTTCGTCTTTTGCGAGCCGGCCGGCGCACCGAGCCTGAGCGAGAGCCTCGCCACCGGAAAGCGGGTCAAGCTCGCCAAGGTCGACAATTTCGTCGACGGCGCGGCGGTGGCCGAGATCGGCCGCGAGCCGCTGCGCCACCTCAAGGAGTTTGCCGCCGATACCGTGCGGCTGATCCCGGAAAACCGGCTCTGCGCAACCATGATCGAAATGCTCAATGTCGAAGGCGTCGTGCTGGAGCCGGCCGGCGCGCTGGCGATCGACGCGCTCAAGGATTTTTCCAGGAAGGAAATCAGGGGCAAGACCATCGTTGCCGTGGTGTCAGGCGGCAATTTCGATTTCGAGCGGCTGCCCGATGTGAAGGAACGGGCGCTGCGCTTCGAGGGCTTGAAGAAATACTTCATCATCCGCTTTCCGCAGCGGCCCGGCGCGCTGCGCGATTTCCTCGAATTGCTAGGTCCCGACGACGACATCGCCCGCTTCGAATATCTGAAGAAATCGGCGCGCAATTTCGGTTCGGTGCTGATCGGCATCGAAACCAAGGACCGCCGCAATTTCGACCTGCTCAAGGCGAATTTCGATGCCGAGAGCGTCCATTACCAGGACATCACCGACAACGAGACGCTCGCCGGGTTCATCATATGAGCAGCAACGATCTTCCGAACGCTCCGGCGAAGGTTTTTATCGCGCTGTTTTCCGGCATCAACGTCGGCGGCAACCGCATCGTCAAAATGGCGGAACTCAGGTCATTTTTCGAGCAGCTCGGCTTCTCCGATATCGCCACCTATGTGCAGAGCGGCAACGCCGTCTTCCGGTCGCCAGATTGCGATGCGGCGATGCTGACCAGGCGGTTGGAAGCGGAATTCGAGAAGAAATGGGGGTTCCATTCGCGCATCATGGTGCGCGATCTCGGCTGGCTCGAGCGGCTGGCGGTGGACAATCCCTATCCGGAAGTGGCCGGCGAGCCGACGAAGCTGCACGCCTATGCGCTGGAGCGCCAGCCGACCGCCGAGGAGGTCGCCCGGCTGGCGGAAAAATGCACCGGGCCCGAACGCTTCGAGGTCAAGGGCGACGTGCTCTACCTGCATGCGCCTGACGGGCTCGCCAAATCGGTGTTTGCCAATCTCATCCCGCGGGTTCTGAAGGTGCCTGGCACGGCGCGCAATTGGCGCACCGTGCTGATGCTGCTCGAGATGGCCAAGGCCGGCGGTTGAGGTCGTCTACGCGGCCGGAGCGCGTTTCCAGTCGAATGCCAGCTCTTCACGGAAGGCGAAGCGCTTGATGTGCTCGGCAACGACCGTTTCCAGGCGCTCGAGCGAGCCGGCTTCATCGGTCGTCACCGCAATGTGCAGCGCAGCCTGGTCGGCATCGAGAACCGTGCGGCCGAGCGTCAGATCGATAGTGCCGTGGTTCGCGTCGAATTCGACTGGAAACTTGTGCGCCCAATGTTTGCACAGCTGCTGCAGATAGCGGCTGGCATGTTCGGTGGCGACGTCGACATGGCTGGTCGGCATGAATGAATTCTCCTGGGGAATGCGGACGCGAAAACTGAACCAGGGCCCGTCGACGTCCGTTCAAGATGGCGTGATCGGCTACCAGCTGCCGGTGTTCGGCATCGACGCCCACGGCTCGGCCTTCGGCTTTGCCGGACCTTTCTGCAACAGCTCGATCGAGATGCCGTCCGGCGATTTGACGAACGCCATGTTGCCGTCGCGCGGCGGCCGGTTGATGGTGACGCCATTGTCCATCAGCCGCTGGCAGGTGGCGTAGATGTCGTCGACCTCATAGGCGAGATGGCCGAAATTGCGGCCACCCTTGTAGTCTTCCGGATCCCAATTGTAGGTCAGCTCGACCAGCGGCGCCTTTTCGGAGATGCCGCTCTGCTCGTCTTCGGGCGCTGCGAGAAAGATCAGCGTGTAGCGGCCTTGCTCGTTTTCGTGGCGGCGCACTTCCTTGAGGCCAAGCTTGTTGCAGTAGAAATCGAGCGAGGCATCGATGTCGGCGACGCGGACCATGGTGTGCAGATAGCGCATGATTTCCTCCTTATGTTGCGTTGCGGCGCAACATAGGGGCGGCCCGGCCAAAGGGCAATCGGCCGCGCTTGCCGGCGCCGGCAAACGGCAAATCTGCTATTCCTGTATGGAACCGTGAAAAAAGGCACGTCAGGTCTTGCACACACCGGAAGCCGCGGTGTTAATCTGATACCAAGAATCAGTTGCAGTGTTTCTTGAAAAAAGGGGGCGTTCTTATGGGGGAAAAGGCCTCTTTCATGGGGCGGGACGGGGCCGGTAACGATGCGTTGAAGCGGGATGAGAGCGCCGATACGGCCGATCTCGTCGAAATCGCCGGCGCCATCAAATGGTTCGACGTGGCCAAGGGCTACGGTTTCATCCTTCCCGATGATGGTACTTCGGGCGACATCCTCCTCCATGTGACATGCCTTCGAAAGGACGGTTTTCAGACCGCCCTGGAAGGCGCCCGCGTCGTCTGCCTGGTCAAGCAGGGCGAGCGCGGGCTGCAGGCCTTCCGCGTGCTCTCGATGGATGTCTCCACGGCGGTGCATCCGGCGGAGATGCAGGAGCAGCGCACCCATGTCGCGGTGACGCCGGAAAGCGGCCTCGAACGGGCGCTGGTCAAATGGTTCAACCGCACCAAGGGGTTCGGCTTTCTGACCCGAGGTGAGGGCACCGAGGACATTTTCGTCCACATGGAGACGCTGCGCCGCTACGGCATCACCGAACTCCGGCCGGGCCAGGTGGTGCTGGTCCGCTTCGGACGCGGCGACAAAGGCCTTATGGCTGCCGAAATTCACCCCGATATGGGTACCTTGCCGGTCTCGCATTAGTTCCGGTCGAGGATTTCATATGGCTCACAGGAACCGGCTGACGGCGGGCGCGCTATGCGCCGGGATTTTCCTCATCGTCGCCGCAAGTGCGTTCTTCTATTTTCAGCAACCGAGTTCGGCCGACGGCAAGGCGATGATCCTTCCCGTCGATCCGGTGCCGCTGGTCGCGGTGACGAAGGCCGGCGAGCGTTCTTTTTCCGTCGAAATCGCCGACACGCCCGCCGAGCGCGAGGCTGGGCTGATGTTTCGCCGCCACATGGCCGACAATCACGGCATGCTGTTCGTCTTCGGTGCGCCGCAGGATGTGAGCTTCTGGATGAAGAACACGCCGATGCCGCTCGACCTGATCTTCGTCGGCCAGGACGGCCGGATCCGGGCGATCAAGCAAGGCGAGCCGCAGTCGGAGGCGATCATCTCGCCGGACGAGCCGGTGCGCTTCGTACTCGAGCTCAAGGCAGGCACCGCCGCCAAAAAGGGCCTTAAGGACGGCGACCTGCTGCGCCATCCGGCCATCGGCACGGCGCCCGGGCCGGCCATGCCGCCGCCCGACAAGGGCGATGCGCCGAATGTCGATTCCGACTGAACGGGCAGGATCTTCGGCCGATGCAGTTCTTCTCCCATGACGGTTTCGACCTTGCTTTCCTTGACCGCCAGCCGGCATCGGGGCAGGGCGATCCGATCCTGATGATCCACGGCTTCGCCTCGAGCCATTACGTCAACTGGGTGTCGCCCGGCTGGTTCAAGACGCTGAACGATGCCGGCTACCGTGCCATCGCCTTCGACAATCGCGGCCATGGCTCGTCGTCAAAGAGCTATGACGAAGCCGACTACACGCCGGCAAAAATGGCGTCGGACGCGGCAGCGCTTTTGAACCATCTCGGCATCGAACGCGCTCATGTCATGGGTTATTCGATGGGCGCGCGCATATCGGCCTTCCTGGCGCTCTCCGACCCGGACAAGGTGGCGACGCTGGTCTTCGGCGGTCTCGGCATCGGCATGGTCGACGGCGTCGGCGACTGGGATCCGATAGCCGACGCCCTCCTGGCCAAGGATCCCGCAGGCACCAGAGACCCGCGCGGCCGCTCGTTCCGCGCCTTCGCCGACCAGACCCGCAGCGATCGCCGGGCGCTCGCCGCCTGCATCGCCACCTCGCGCGAATTGCTGAGCGAGGCCGATCTTGCCCGCATTGCCCAGCCGACGCTGATCGCCGTCGGCACCAAGGACGACATCGGCGGCTCGCCGGATGAACTCGCCGCGTTGATGCCCAACGCCAGGGCCTTTCACATCAAAGGTCGCGACCACATGCTGGCGGTCGGCGACAAGACCTTCAAGCAGCGCGTGCTGGAGTTTTATGCCGAGCATCCGCTTTGATGGATGGCTCCCCAAAGGCGGCCATTGGGCCTGAAGCTGGGGTTCTTAGCGGTTTTGCAACGATACAGGACTAAATAAGCGTGACGCGCGGATCGGTTCAACTCCGCCACGCGCTAAACAGGGTTGGGGGTACGATGGTACAATGGGGAAGAAGCGACGCCGCTTTGCCGGGCGTCGTTACGAAAAGCACGTTCGGCGAATGGTCCGTTGTTCTAGCGCTGGCCGCATTGGCGACAGGGGCGATTGCGATCACCGCGTTGATAGCAATGCCGAGCGACGCCTCCCCACTGCTCCAGAACAGTGCGACGGGCTTCTTCGCTGCGGTATTTTTCCTGGCCGGGCCTTTGGCACATCTTACCGGCGCGGTCTTCGGGCTGATGGCGCTTGGGCGCCCAAACGACAATCGTGTGCTCGGCCTGGCTGGCATCGTGATCAACGGCGCGTCGCTGGCGGCCGGGGTGTTCATGCTGTGGGCAATGGCATCGACTTTTGGCGCATTCACCTGATCTCATTTCGGGCAAATCTCCGGACGCAAGCGGCCGACGCGTCGGGCTATGATCCGCCTTGGTCATTGCCAAGCGCCTTGAGCGACCGCGCCATGTTTTGCCGGGCCTGGGTTTCGAAGCGCAGGCGGAATTCTTCGCTATGGAAGATATGCGGGCGGGCGAGGAAGCCCTTCAGGACTGTGGCACGGCCGGCCCGCCACATCGGCTCATCGACCCACTGATATTCGCGGCGGACCGCCTGTTCGTAAGCGTCGAACACGTCAGGCGCAGCACCCAGGATCGCCAGGTCCATGTCGAGGAACAGCGCCGCGTCACGAACCGAATGCTGGTCGCCAAGGGGCGGCAATTCGTGGCCGGCGGTCGCAGTGATCATCGCCGCGATGCGGCCGATGCGTTGTGCGTCGGCGCGGCCGGCGAGCTTCTCCACGGCAAGTGCAGCGCTCCTCGCCTCATTGTCCTTGCCGCGGCTGTCGTAGATCGCGTCGTGGAACCAGATCGCCGCTTCGACTGCTTCAGGATCATGCAGCAACGCCCTGTAATCATTGGCCAGCGCCAGCATCGCCTCGATGTGGCCGAGGTCGTGGTAGTGGCGGTCCCCGGCCTTGTAGAGCGCGGAAAGCTCGCGCTTCAGGGTCTCGTCCATCAAGGTTGCGTTTTCCATGACTGCTTGAAATTCCGCCAACCAAATCCATTTGACGAAGCACTAAGGAAAATTGAGTTCACCCGTGCTATGATCTGGCTTATAGGTGCGGCCGGAGAATAGGCAAGCCGCCAAGCCGAGACATTGGATGGCCGAGACATTGGATGGCCGGAGACATCAGATGAACAGCGTTACGATTTCCCGTCCCACCAGGGTGCAGCCGGTAGATCCGATCTGGCGTTCGATCCGCGACGAAGCGATGGAAGCGGTCAACCGCGATCCGCTGCTGGCGGCGTTCCTTTATTCGACCATCCTCAATCAGGAAAACCTGGAAGAAGCGGTTATCCACCGGCTGGCCGAGCGCCTCGCCCACCAGGACATCGGCTCCGACCTCATCCGCCAGACATTCAAGGCGATGGCGGCCGACGACAAGGACTGGTCGACGACGGTGCGCGTCGATATCCAGGCCTATTACGACCGCGATCCGGCCTGCGACCGCTTCATCATGCCGGTGCTCTACTTCAAGGGTTTTCATGCCATCCAGACGCACCGGCTGGCGCATTGGCTGTGGAACCAGGGCCGCCAGGATTTCGCGCTGTATCTGCAGAGCCGGTCGTCCTCGGTGTTCCAGACCGACATCAATCCGGCAGCCCGCATCGGCAAGGGCATCTTCCTCGACCACGCCACCGGCCTCGTCGTCGGCCAGACGGCGGTGATCGAGGACGACGTGTCGATCCTGCACGGCGTGACGCTGGGCGGCACCGGCAAGGCCGGCGGCGACCGCCATCCCAAGATCCGCTACGGCGTGCTGATCGGCGCCGGCGCCAAGATCCTCGGCAACATCGAGATCGGCCATTGCTCGAAGATCGCCGCCGGGTCGGTGGTGCTGTCGCCGGTACCGCACAACAAGACGGTTGCCGGCGTGCCGGCCCGCGTCGTCGGCGAGACCGGCTGCGACCAGCCCTCGCGGCAGATGGACCAGCTGTTGCCATCGCAGACGATGGACCACGTCGTCAGCTTCGACATCTGAGCGCTCGGGCAGGGGCTTGGGCAAGGGCTTGTCGCGTCGGACCAACTATCGATGTCGGCGCCGCCCCTCATCTGCCTGCCGGCATCTTCTCCCCGTATAGTGACGGGGAGAAGGGGCTGACCGTAGCGTCGGCGCCCTTTCAGCAACGCTGGAGATTGGCGAAATCCTTTGTGAAGGCGTTCCTTCTCCCCGTCACTATACGGGGAGAAGTGACCGGCAGGGCGATGAGGGGCGGCGCCGACTTGAGGCGATTGCCCGTCTTCTCTCGTCGGCTTTGCCTTTACATGGTCATTGTCGACGTGTCAGAAGCGCGCTCAAACGAGCAAGCGACGATCGGAGAAGACTGTTGAAGCCGGACGAAATCAGAAAGCTGGACGCCTATTTCAAGCGCACCTTCCAGAACCCCAAACTCGAAGTGAAGGCGCGGCCGCGCAAGGAAGATTCGGCCGAGGTCTATGTCGGCGACGAGTTCCTCGGCATCGTCTTCAAGGACGAGGACGACGGCGACTATAATTTCTCGATGGCGATCCTCGACATCGATCTGGCCTGAGCCGGGAGTTTAGCTGGCCGGACCTGGTTGTTGCAGGCGGATCGCCTGATGGCGGAGCGCAAACCTCGGAGACTGGCTGGAGCATCCCCAACTTCGTCATCCCAGGGCGGAGCAAGGAGCGAAGCGACGCGGCGCAGACCCGGGGATCCATGCCGTTGCCTGTCGGCAGTGCGCCTGCGGACCAGAACGGTACGCTACCACCCAGTTCCGCGAAAAAGCTCGAACCACTCAGGGTTGGTCTTCTCGATCAGCTCGATCTTCCGCTGGCGTGGCCAGCGCTTCAGCGACTTCTCGCGCTGGATGGCATCGCGAATGTCGAAATGTTCCTCGTACCAGACCAGACGCTGTACGCCGTAGCGGCTGGTGAAGCACGAGCCTTCGCCAGATTTGTGCTCCGGCATGCGGCGGCCGAGGTCGTTGGTGACACCGATGTAGATCGTGCCGCGCTTCTGGCTTGCAGTCATGTAGGCATAGCCGGTCATGGTTGAACGGTAGCTTGCGCCGGCGCCGACGCAAGTGCCGTTCTGAACCGCTGCATTCCTCGGCTGAGGTAACGGCATGGATCCTAGGGTCTCCGCCGTCGCTTCGCTCCTGCTCCGCCCTAGGATGACGAAGGCGTGGTGGGCCTACAGCTAATCGCAAACCCTGGAGATTGGTAGCCCGATTGGCGGGGCTCCAGCCCACAGCCCTTCAGGCCGGTCAAAGGATCGAGCTACCGCCCCGTCTTCAGCACACGCGCTGCCTCGCCCGAAATCGCCGCGTCGAGCGCCTGCCAGTCGCCCAGGAATTCCCGGGGGAAGCGGTAGGTGAGGCTGAGATTGTCGCCGACCAGGATGTCGCGTTCGCAGGGCGCTAGCGATTCGTCCGCGCTCGGGCCGCTCAGGCAGCGTGCAACGAACGGATCCTTACCGGGGCGGTCGGCGACCGCCAGCACTTCGTTGAGATAGCCTGATTTTTCGCTGAAGGCGTAAAGCGTGATGCCGCCAGGGCCGGGCGTACCCGGCTTGGCGATCAGCGCGCTGTAGATCGGCGCGAAACGGCCGCTCATGTCGCGCGACATCATCTGCGGCTCGAACGACAGGAAGACGATGTCCTTGCTGGGTCCGGTGTGGTTGAAGTCGTCGCGGGCAGCCTCGCTGTAGCCGTCCATCTCGGGATAGCGCAGATAGAGGTCGAGCCGCGAGGCGATGCCGTCGCGCCGGGCCTGGGCAAAGCGGATGACGTTGGCCGGCACGGCGATGACGTTGTTGCCGATGACGACCTTGTGGACCGTGGTGTCGTCGGTGTACCCGGCCATGGCGATCGAGCGGCCGAACCATTTGCCGCCAAGGCTGATCGCCACCGAAAGCAGTGCCAGCGCGGCGAACGCATAAAACACCCGCTTCATCAGCGTCGAATCGACGACGCTGAGTTGCGGGCCCTCAGTGGCGGCTGCCTGCTTCATCGCGACCCTCGTTTGCCGTCCCATCGGCTGTACCTGAACGACACATCTCGGCGCGGCACGGCTCTTGCTTCGCAGCTTTTGCAGGCGACTGTGCGATTTCATGGTAAACGGAGGGTAAAGATGGGTCCGGTCGAACAAATCATATTCAGTTTTATGGCTGGGCTGACGGCTTGCGGCCTGGTCGGATCGGCGATGGAGCTGGTCGCCGGCCGCAAGCTTGCCTTCGTCCAGCCCTACGTATCATCGAAGCACATGCTGCGCTCGCTCGCCGCGACGGCTTGCGCCGGGCCGCTGATGTTCGCCAACGAGGCGCTAGACGCCTGGCGCGAGCGTCGCATCTCGGTGCTGGGGCTGATCTCCTGCGGCTGTACGGCGACCATCTGGGCGCTGGCACTGGGCATGGTGGTGATCGCCATTGCGTCCTGGGCGGCTTCGCTTCTAGGGTCTGGCAGCTTGTCGGTGTGAGACGATCTGGAGACAGCAATGCCGATCTACGCGATTGACGGAAAAGCGCCCGCTTTCGAGGACGCCGACAGCAACTGGATCGCGCCCGACGCCACCCTGATCGGCAATATCAGGATCGGCCGCAATGCCGGCTTCTGGTTCGGTGTCGTCGTCCGCTGCGACGACGAGCCGATCGTCATCGGCGCCGACACCAACGTGCAGGAGCACACAATCATGCACACCGACGCCGGCTTTCCGCTGACCGTCGGCCAAGGCTGCACGATCGGCCACCGTGCCCTGCTGCATGGCTGCACCATCGGCGACAACAGCCTGATCGGCATGGGCGCCATCGTGCTGAACGGCGCGAAGATCGGCAACAACTCGCTGGTCGGCGCCGGTGCGCTGGTCACCGAAGGCAAGAAATTTCCCGACAATTCGCTGATCGTCGGCTCGCCAGCGCGCGTCGTCAGGATGCTCGACGAGGCCGCAATCGCCAGGCTGCGCGCCTCGGCCGCGCATTATGTGGCAAACGGCCGGCGGTTCAGGGCGGGGCTGAAGGAAGTCTAGCCGACCCAGAAATGGTGGAGCCGGGCCTTAGGATACCCAAAGCATAGCCCCTTCCAAGTCAAACCGGCTGGGCGGTCGGCCGGAACAAGATCTCGTTGATATCGACGTCGTCCGGCTCGTTGATCGCGAAGGCGACTGTTCGGGCAAACGTATCTGGCCCCACGGCGATCTTGCTCACGAAGTCCCTGGTGCCCTGCTGGATATCCTGCTCGCTGATATGCTCGAGCAACTCTGTGCTGACAGCGCCCGGCGAGATCACCGTGGTGCGGATATTGTAGGGTTTGACCTCTTTCCGCAGACCCTCGGACAGCGCACGCACGGCGAACTTGGTAGCGCAATAGACCGCCGCACCCGGGTCGACCACATGGCCGTATACGGACGAGACATTGATGATGTGCCCCGATCGCTGCTCCTTCATGTACGGAAGCGCGGCCGCGATGCCGTAAAGGACGCCCTTGATGTTGACGTCGATCATCCGGTCCCATTCGTCGACCTTGAGCCGTTCGAGCGGGGCCAACGGCATGAGGCCCGCATTGTTGAGCATCACGTCGATGCGGCCGAATTCCCGGACCGCCGTGTTCACCAGGTTCTGGACCTGGCCGGCGTCGGTGACGTCCGTAGTGACGGCCTTGGCTTTGAACCCAGCGGCGCTCAGTTCCTGGACAAGCGCGTCGATGCGGTGTGACCGGCGTGCACCCAGGACCACGGAAGCGCCTCGTCCGGCAAGATGGCGTGCCGTCGCTTCTCCGAGGCCACTGCTGGCACCGGTGATGACGACGACCTTGTTCTCGATTCCTTCGGACATGAGATTCTCCTAGACAAGAATTGAAAGAGTTCAGGTGCGGGGCCTGGCCGAGGCGGCGAGCAAGGCCGAGCCCGTGAGCAGGACGGCGGCGAGAAGGAAGGCGCTCCACCAGCCGGCCACGTCGAACAGCAAGCCTCCCGCGATAGCGCCGCCCGCGATCGCGAGCTGGATCAGGGCGACCTGGAGTCCGCCCCCGGCCTCCAGGTCTTCAGGGATGAGCTTGGTCATCCAGGTGTTCCACGCCACCGGGATCGGGGTCGCGAACAGTCCCCAAAGAACCAGCAGGCCGGCCGTGGCGCGTGCAAACGGTCCAAAGGCAATCAGCAGTAGAGCGAAGACCGCGAGTGCACTCGGCAGCCCGATCAGCACGGCTGTGAGGTGCCGCCGGAGTATGAAGCCGACAATCGATAGTCCCGCCACGCCACCGAGGCCGACGCCCAATAGAGCAAGTGAGAGGGCGTTGACCTCGAGGCCCCTCACGTTTTCCAGAAACGGCCGCAAATAGATCGAGAGCGCGTTCTGCCCGATGAAAGCGAGCCCGGTCGCGCCCATGCCGATGGCGAATCTGCGATTCCGCAGCAGGCCGAACATACTCGACACCGACGCGATCTCTATCGGTGGCATCTTCGGGAGAACGGCCAACTGCCAAACGAGCGCCGCAAGGCCGATGGGGACAGTGACGAAAAAGGTTCCCCGCCATCCGATCAGCGATCCGAGGAAGCTGCCGACGGGCGCGGCAATCACCAATGCGAAGGCAGTGCCACCCTGGAGCAAGGCAATGGCCTTGGGCAGGTCGGGTCCCGCGGCCAGGCGGGCCAGAATGGCCGTCGACAGTGACCAGAAACCACCGATCGCGATGCCGACCAGCGCCCGCCCGGCCAGGAAGACCAGGAAGTTGGGAGCAAGCGCCACCGCCAGGCTCGATGCGGCCAGCACTGCCGTATAGAGCAGAACCACCGTCCGTCGATCGACGTTTCGCAACAGCGAGTTGCCGAAGAGGCTGGTAACCACGGCGAAGAATCCGGATACCGCGATTGCCTGGCCGGCCTGACCCCCGGAGGCGGCCAGATCCTGAGCGATCGGGGTGAGCAGGCTCACCGGCAGGAACTCCAGTCCGACCAGAAGGAAGGTGAGCAGCGACAGGCAGACCACCGCAGACCATGGGGTCGTCGTGCTGTCACCTGCTGCGGCCTCGCCCAGCGCGAAATCAATGGCCATAAGGCAGTCTCCTGTCCGTTGCCGAACTAAGTAGTCGGGCTGGCCAAATGCGACTAGCGGGTATAATTTTGATGTGGTTGTGAATGAGGCTCATCAATGCCACGCGACGAGTTCGCCGAAATGCGCGCGTTCCTGGAGATCACCCGGACGCGGAGCTTCACCCGAGCAGCCGCCAAGCTCGGCGTCACTCCTTCGGCTCTTAGCCACACCATCAAGTCGCTGGAGTCGCGGCTTGGCGTTCGTCTTCTGTCTCGCACCACGCGCGACGTGGCCCCGACGGCGGCCGGTCAACGCCTCAAGGAAGGCATCGAACCGCACTTCGAAGGCATCGCGGCTGAGGTCAGCGCTCTCGGCGTCCTTCGCGACAGGCCGTCCGGCAACATCCGCCTGGTGTGCACCGACGATTCGGTCGACATTGTCTTCCGCGCCCGGCTGCCAAAGTTCCTGAGCGACTTCCCCGATATCAATGTCGAGCTGGTGGTCGACAACGCCTTCACCAACATCGTCGAGCGCCAGTTCGATGCCGGCGTGCGGCTGGGCGAGTCCATTGCCCGGGATATGGTAGCCGTACGCATCGGAGCCGACGTGACCTACACTGTCGTCGGCTCACCCCATTACTTCGCCCACCGGACACCGCCGGAGACGCCGCAGGAGCTGACCGACCATAACTGCATCAACTACCGGCTGCCGACGTCAGGATCGGTCTATGCCTGGGAATTGCGGGAAGGCGCGCGCGAGTTCAGTGCTCGGGTCGAGGGGCAACTGACGCTTAACAACATGGGGCCGGCGATCCAGGCCGCGCTTGACGGAGTGGGCTTGGCCTATCTGCCGCGCGAACTCGTCATTCCACACATTGAGAGTGGCCTTCTCCAGGAAGTCCTGACCAAATGGTGCCCGACGTTCCAGGGTTACCACCTGTACTATCCAAGCCGACGCCATCCCTCTCCGGCGTTTTCCGCCTTTGTCGACGCGTTCCGTGTCAGGGGCAAGTAACGGCGTTTCGGCGACGAACGACAGCTCGTATCCCACAAACGATCGTGAGACAGCTTGGGTGACGAAGCGCAGTTGGAGGCAAGCCGGGATAACTGAATCGAATGTGTTTCGCCCAGAAATGGTGGAGCCGGCCCGGGGACGGGGCCGGCTCCTTAAACCCGGTCGTTGGGGACGGGGAGGGTGGGGACTCGACCGGGTTTTGCGTCGCGTCCTCAGCGGACGCTGGCGACCGCGTCGGAGCGGCCGTCGTTGATCGTCACCCAGGCGCCGGAATTCCGCTCGGACTGGCGCTTCAGGTAGGTGTAGCCGGTATTGGTCCAGGACAGCACCTTGGGCTGCAGATTGTCGAGGATGAACTCGCCAAGGCTGGTGCGCACGGTCAGCACCGCATGGCCGTCGCCGTTGCGCTGGCGCACGACCGTCATCAGCAGATCACCGGCCGGCACGCCGATGCTCATCAGCTCGCGGCGCTTTTCCAGCGCATAGTCCTCGCAGTCGCCGAAGCCGCTATTGGGAAAGGACCAGACTTCCTCCTTGCCCCACATTTCCATGTCGGTGCGCGGCGCGACCTTGCTGTTGACCGAATTGTTGATCTTGACGATCGTCGCCCACAGCTTGCGGGTGAGCTCGACGGGTGCCCGCCCAGGCGTCCTCTGATTGCATTCCTGCGGAAGCTGCTGGCACAATTCGTAGTGACCGACCGGCTGTGTGGTGCGGCCGCCGGTGTGCATGAAGGCCGGCTCCGCCGCGTTTGCAATCCCCCAACCGAAAAGCTGCATCGCTATTGCCGCCAGCAACAGCTTGCCCCTCATCCTGTTCATTATTCAGTCTCCCCGTTTGAGGAGACAATGACACGGCTGGATTTATTTGACGCAAAAGCACGAAGTAGACATTAAGTAAAACACCAATAGAATAAACGTAAAATTTGACGCAATTGAGTATAGAATTGTTTAAGGATTCTAGCCAGGTGTGTTCCCATGCTTCGTCGCACCGTTCGAACAGCTAGGATGGCGGGACAGAGGGGGGCGCGAAGGATCGCGAGCCTCTCTTCCCGATGGCGCTAAGGCTTCTGCGTCATCCGCGCGGTGAGCTGAATTCGGTATCGAGCGTTTCCGGCCGCTGGATGACGGCGAACTCGATGGCGACGCCATCTTCGAAATGACGCACTATCTGGCCGCGCATGGTGCCGAGCGTCACCTGGACGCCGATGGCCGGCTTGACGTCGATCTCGATCGCCGCGCCCGACAGCGACAGGTCGATGATGCGGCACTGGTACTGGCGTCCGTCGGCAAGCTGCAGCACGCTCGTCGGGTTGCGCGGTGCGACGCGTTCATGGCGGCGGTCTTCCGGCAGGTCGAGCTCGTGCTTGTTGGCAAGCCAGGTCAGTTGCGCGGCGAGCTTGTCCCTCTTGCGGTCGGACGCGATGACGGTCATCGCAAAGCCATCCTGCAAAGTGCGGGTGATGACGCCTTCGATGCGGCCGATGTGATCGATATAGGCAATGACCTTTTCGCCAGCCAGGCCGGCGCGCTCGGTGCGCAGCGCAACGTTGCCGGGCGACATGTCGACCACCTGGCACGGATGCTCGGTGCGGTCTTCCAGCATGAAGCGTCCGTAAATTTTCACGCGGACGCGCTGAAAGTTACGCCTTTCAGCTTGGGACGGCGCATGGTCGACCGCCGCTGACCTCATCACTGCCATACCCCGTTCGTCATTCCGCGCATGGATGCGGGGAATTTCAGCGGAAAACTACAACAAAGCAGGTTAACAAAGGGGAAAGCCCGGCGCTGTTGCTTTAAGCTTTGGGCATCATTCCTCGCGTCCGCCGTCGAAGACGACCAGGTGACGGATGCGGCGGGCCTGGCCGAGCGCCGAAATCGTCTCGGGCGGGTCGAATTCCGATGGGGCGAGCGAGGGAACCTCTATCGCGGGCCGGTTCTTCAGGAACATCGGCTCCTTGTCGGGATCGACGACACGGATCGAATCGATCAAGGCGTCGAGAACCGGGTCGGCACCCAGCCAGAAGGGTTTTTCGACGGCGCTTATCACGCCGAGGCAGCGCGGGCTCTCGACCCCGCCGTCGAGCGGCAGCGCGAGCAGCTCGAACCTGTTGGATCGGCCGTTGCGGCTGAAACCCTCATAGGTGATGAGCATCACCGATTTCTGGTCGAAGACGCCGTCGGTCAGCTTCGAGATCAGCCGCTGGTCCTTCTCGCGCCACAGCGAAGGGAATGAAAACCCCTTGAGTTCGCGGCCATAGACCGCGCAGAGCCTGGTGCCGGCCAGCCGGAACACCGCTTCGCCGCGCGTGTCCTTTTCCAGGATGAACGTGTCGGCCAGCAGCGACTTGATATCCGCGGGTTCGACTTCCGAGCGCTTCGGGGCAGGGCGTCCGTCACGCAACCGGTTCCAATAATGGAACAGCGTGATCGATCCGGTCTGGTTCATGCTAATGCTGCTCCGCGCATTCTGTCTTCTGATGTCCCATCGGTGAACAGAAGGGCGCCCTCCGAAGACCTACATGCGTTGCGGAGCAGGATGCGTGCCAGCATCGTTAATACTTGTTCACGGGTCGGGGCGGTTAAGGTTAACAACTGGTTTACGTTGCGCGCCAGCCAGCCCTGTGGCACACCAAAACCACTCCAGAAGCGGTCGTTTTGCGACGATCGGCAGCACTTCAGTCAAGAGTTCAGGGGGAGCATGGGGGCTCGACCAGCCGTTCAAGGGAAACCTTGGACGGCTTCTTTTTTGATTCGGGGCTGCTGATTCGCCGTTTGTGATTCGGTTGGTCGTGATCTACATGCTCGCGAAGTCCAACCCAGCGACTGAGTGCAAGCCATATGAGCGACCCAGAAAGCCCACCGGAGATCGAGCAGGGCGAGGGCGGGCCTGTCGCCCGCGAACCGGAGCAGCGCCGCGAGCCGGTGTTCAACCTGCCGCCCGTGGTGCTGGCGGTGATCGGCATCTGCGTCGCGGTCCATCTGATCCGGGTCTATTGGCTAACTGACGACCAGGACTTCGAACTGCTTGTCAGGGCTGCCTTTGTGCCGATCCGCTATTCCGGCCGCTTCGACCTGGATTTCTTTGCGTTTTCAAGCCCTTTCACCTACGCCTTCCTGCATGGCGGCTTTGCCCATCTTGCCATCAATATGGTGTGGCTCGCGGCCTTCGGCTCACCGCTGGCCAACCGCTTCGGCGCGCTGCGCTTCAGCCTGTTCTTCGCCGCGACCGGACTGGCGGCGGTGGCATTGTTCTGGGCCATGCATCCGCTTGGCGAGGCGCCGCTGGTCGGGGCCTCCGGCGCGATTTCCGGTATGATGGGCGCGGCGGCACGCTACGGCTTCCGCATCGACCGCTCGTCGGGCAAGGCCGCCTTCGCCGGTCAGCCTTTGCCGATGGCGGCAGTGCTGCGCTCGCGCGGCGTCGTCACCTTTCTCGCCATGTGGATGGTGATCAACCTCGCGACCGGCCTCTTCGGCCTGGCGCCTGGCATTGACGGCCAGATCGCCTGGGAAGCCCATATTGGCGGCTTTCTTGCCGGCTTCTTCGGCCTGCGGTTTTTTGATCGGCGAGAGCAGGCACCCCGGCAGGCGGACGAGCCGGAGACCTGAGACCTCCGCACTTGAAAAGCAACCGATCGCGGCGCACCATGTTCATCCCAGGGAAAGCCGGCCAGGGCAGGAGCCGGCAAGGAAATGCAGAGGAGGACGCCATGACTGTTAAGGCAATTCTCGAGGCAAAAGGCCACGACGTGGTGACGCTTGGGCCGAACGAAAAGCTCAGCGAAGCCATCCGCATGCTTTCCGAACACAGGATCGGCGCGCTGGTCATCACCAACGGCGATCACAAGATCGTCGGCATCCTTTCCGAGCGCGATGTGGTGCGGGTCCTCGCCAAGGAGGGGGCCGCGGCGCTCGACCTCGCCATCCGCTCGGCGATGACGCCCAAGGTGAAGATCTGCAATGAGAACCACACCGTCAACGAGGTCATGGAGATCATGACCAAGGGCCGCTTCCGCCATCTGCCGGTGGAAAAGAACGGGCTGCTCGACGGCATCGTGTCGATCGGCGACGTAGTCAAGCGGCGCATCGAGGATGTCGAGCGCGAGGCCGAGGAGATCAGGGCCTACATCGCCACGGCATGAGGCGACGGCGGCCGGGTTGCCGGCCATTGAATCTTTTCAAGCCGCTATAGCAGTCCATCGCGGCAGGTGCGGGCCTGTGCCGCGTCGGCGTCTGCGGCTTTGCGCTTGTCTCTTTTGGCGGTTTGCACTAGCGAAGTTGCACATCAAAATATGCGTTCTCGCATGTCCGCAATTTCAATATGCAGGCCCTTATGAGCATCATCGATACCCGCACGCCCGACGCCAAGCGCCTGGTTCCCGGCGCTACCGGCGACTGGGAGATCATCATTGGCCTCGAGGTCCACGCGCAGGTGACCTCGCAGGCAAAGCTGTTTTCCGGCGCCTCGACCATTTTCGGCGCCGCGCCCAATGCCAATGTCAGCCTGGTCGACGCGGCGATGCCCGGCATGCTGCCGGTCATCAACGAGGAATGCGTCAAGCAGGCGATCCGTACCGGGCTGGGCCTGAAGGCTGAGATCAACCACAAATCGGTCTTCGACAGGAAAAACTATTTCTATCCCGATCTGCCGCAGGGCTACCAGATATCGCAGTTCAAGCAGCCGATCGTCGGCGAGGGCAAGGTGATCGTCTCGGTCGGCCCGGACCGGCAGGGCGAATTCGAGGACATAGAGGTCGGCATCGAGCGCCTGCACCTGGAGCAGGATGCCGGCAAGTCGATGCACGACCAGCATGCGACGATGTCCTATGTCGATCTCAACCGCTCCGGCGTGGCGCTGATGGAGATCGTCTCCAAGCCGGATATGCGCTCCGCCGATGAAGCCAAGGCCTATGTCACCAAGCTGCGCACGATCGTGCGCTATCTCGGCACGTGCGACGGCAATATGGACGAAGGCTCGCTGCGCGCCGACGTCAACGTCTCGGTGCGCCGGCCCGGCGGCGAATTCGGCACGCGCTGCGAGATCAAGAACGTCAACTCGATCCGTTTCATCGGCCAGGCCATCGACTATGAGGCGCGCCGGCAGATCGCCATCCTCGAGGACGGCGGCAGGATCGAGCAGGAAACGCGGCTGTTCGACCCCAACAAGGGCGAGACGCGCTCGATGCGCTCCAAGGAAGAAGCGCACGACTATCGCTATTTCCCCGATCCCGACCTTCTGCCGCTGGAATTCGACCAGGCCTATGTCGACGCGCTGGCAAAGGACCTGCCGGAACTTCCGGACGCCAAGAAGGCGCGGCTGATCACCTCGCTCGGCCTGTCGACCTACGATGCCTCGATCCTGGTTTCGGAAAAGGCGATTGCCGATTATTTCGAGAAGGTGGCGGCCGGGCGCGACGGCAAGCTCGCCGCCAACTGGGTCATCAACGACCTCCTGGGGGCCTTGAACAAGGCCGGCAAGGATATTGAAAACGCTCCTGTTTCGCCCGACCAGCTTGGCGCGGTCATCGACCTGATCAAGGAAGGCACCATCTCCGGCAAGATCGCCAAGGATCTCTTCGAGATCGTCTGGAACGAGGGCGGCGATCCGCGTCAGCTGGTCGAAAGCCGCGGCATGAAGCAGGTCACCGATACCGGCGCCATCGAAAAGGCGGTGGACGAGGTGATCGCGGCCAACCCGGACAAGGTCGAGCAGGCGCGTGCCAAGCCGACCATGGCCGGCTGGTTCGTCGGCCAGGTGATGAAGGCGACCGGCGGCAAGGCCAATCCGCAGGCGGTCAACGAGCTGGTCAAGGCCAGGCTCGGGATCGAGTAGGATGTTCGTTCGCACCGCCAGCGAGCGCGATCTTGCGGCGGTGCGCGCATTGCTGGTCGAGACATGGCATGCCACCTATGATGCCATCTACGGCGCGCCGCGGGTCACCGAAATCACCGATGAATGGCATTCTATCGCCGCGCTCAAAACACGGCTGACGCGGCCGAACTCGGAGTTCCTGCTCGCCGACGACGGCAAGAGCATCGGCGGCATGGCTTTCGCCGCCGCCACTACGGATCCCGGAATCGTCATGCTGAACCAGCTTTACGTGCATCCGGCCTGGCAGAGGCAAGGCATCGGCCAGGCGCTGCTGGACGAGATCGAGGCCAGCTTTCCGGAGGCTCGAACGCTGCGCGTCGAGGTCGAGGAAGCAAATGCTCCGGCCATCGCCTTTTACCGCTCGAGAGGGTTCCTGCCCGCCGGCAACACAGCCGATTGCGGCGGCGCCTCGGGGTTGCCGGCGCTGGTTTTGGAGAAGGCGATCGGCTAGCTCGTTCGCCTGACGCTAGTTGCGTTTCACAGGCAGGTTGGAGCAGCCGGCAGCGAGAAACTCGCACGGCAGGCTGCCGCCGCCACCCGACGTGTGCGGGGGCGTGGCGGCTTCGATCTTTTCGACCTCGTAATATTTCGAGGTAACGCCCCATCTTTTGACGCCCTGGCACGTCGAGCGCACGCCAACCTCCGTCGCCTTTGCCGCAGTCTTGTAATAGGTGGTGATCCGGCAGGATTGGCTGACCGGCAGCGCGTTCGCCGGGCTCGTGACCGGCGGCAGGAAGCTCGGGAAGGCAAGCAGCGAGATTGCCGCAATGATCCGGACGGCGGGCATGGTGTGGGGGAAGTGCAGCATCGTTTGTCTCCATCGATGGCTCCGCTCGCTCGTGGCGCAGCGGCGCGTTTGTTCCTGCAAGATCAGGCCATGAAGCCGGCGCTGCCGCATCTGCCGCGCGGGGGAGGCGGCAGCGGTCTGAACCGCCGCCGTCATCCGCGAGCGGCCGCGTCAGGGCGTTTTCGGCTTGATGAGCGTCTTTATCGGAACGGCGACTTTTGGAGGCCGGACCGTACTGGTTCCACCATCGACGGCCAGCCCGCCGCTGTTGAGATAGCGCACCGTATAGTGCAGCTCATAGCCCGGAACTCTGATCCATGTAGGTTTGTGATTGAACTGGTCCGGAGGCCTCGAATACCACTTCGGGATCTGCATGATCTTGGAACCGGCACCGAATCCCGCAGTCTTGGCCGCTACTGCGAAGGCGCTGTCTCTGGGATCGTTCGGCGGCTGATCGACATTGCCGATGACGACCAGCGAATCGTATTTTCGCGCGTCGAGCCGTACTGCGGGAAGGTTCAGCGCAGCCACGTCGCCTTCGCGCATCGTCAGCGCCTTCTGGAGGCCATCCTCATTGGCATAGACGTTGAGGTTTATGGCCTCGGAGGCCGCATAGACGACATTGTTGTGGAAGTCGCGGGCTGCCAGGCGCGTGAGACTGTCGAAGGTCACTTCTATCGTCGGCTTGGCTATGGCGTCCGTCACCACCAGGTTGCGTCGCGGCACCGTCCAAAAGATGAGATCATCGTCGGTGGCCTGCGTGCCGGCATCGGAGCCGTCTATGGCCGAGCATTTCGAATTCGGAACCGGCGTCGTCACCGGCAGGGGTGCCGAAAACGAGCTGCGTACCTGGGCGTCGATGTAATTGCCGACGTTGAAAACGTCTTCGAGGATGTTGCCGCCCTCGAAGCTCGCCGGGCCGGGTTGCGAGCGGATGATGACCTGGCTGGAATCGGTCTGCCAGCCGCTGCAGAAGACGTTGACGTCTATGGGAATGCCGATGTGACGGTCGGAGGTCACCGGGATCGAGACTTTGATGGTCAGGATGTAAGGAACTTTGACAAACCAGCTGTTCGGCCGGTTCAGCATCTGCGTCGCAAAGCGCGACGGCCGCCATTGCTTCAGCGATTCGATCGATGCGCGCGATGATCGTCCCTGGGCGGCCAGCTGTGCGTTGGTGGCGTCGACCTTGGCTTGCGCCAGGTTGCGGACGGTGTTGGTGATCAGGAACACGCCGAGTTCGGCTTTGCAGGGCCTGTTCGATTGTGTGGGATTGCATGGGGCAAGTGCCGCACTGGGAACCGGCGGCCCCGAAGGCGGCGGCTGGGCGGCCGCAGTGGCCGCCATCAGGCAGAAGAACAGCATCGTGCAGGTTTTCAACATGGTATCCTCGCTCTGTCGTTGGAAACCACCCTCCGGCTAGACGGCAGCATTTGTCCGATGGCGGTTCATCGCCCGCGGGGGATGAATCGCGAAACATCGGGCGGGCCCAGCGACGTTGAGCCGCCGCCGTCCTTTCGGATCGGATGGCTACTGCTTCACGGCGCCTTCGGTTGTCGCCTTCGGCGCGACGACCTTCGGCTTGGGGGTTTTTGGCCCTGGGTCGACTACCAATGCGGCCGTGCAGGAGCATTTGCCCGAACCGCAGTTCAGGTCGCCCTTGCACATTTTGGAATGCCGCATGTCGGTGCAGTCGGCGGTCCCGGAGCAGGAGCAACTGCCTTGCCCAATCGTTCCGGACTGACATTTGAAGCTCCATGCCGGATCGGCGGCAAGGCCGGCCACAGCGAGCGATAAGGCAAAAAGCGTCGTCGAGATGAGCTTGCGCATGAATACCTCCCGGTTCTATCGAACGATGGAACCACGAAGCAGCAACGCCTTCATCTCCCGCGCGGGGGACGAACTCGCATACCGGTGACGATCGTCAATGCTGTCCCTTCAGCACGACGAGATAACCGCGTTCGACGCGAAGCCGGAACGCGATTTGCCCTGCAGTGCCCGGATCCTTGGAAACCTTGTCGATGACATAGCCGCTGGGATGCGAGCCAAGCCATTCTTCCGGTTTGTCGGTGGTTTCGAATGGCTTCTGCAACCGGGCCAGGAAGCCGACTTCGCCTTGATAATCGAAAGCCACAGCCCAGTCCGCATCCTTTCGCTCGTCGATGAAGTTGGCGAGCGGCGTCAGGTCATAGCGTTTGAACGCGGTTGCCGATGCCAGCGCGTGGCCAATGCCGAAAATGACAAGCATGACGACGGCCGAGCTCTTCAGCCTAGCGAGCGGGATCTCCGCCATGAAATAGCCGAACAGGATGACCACGAACGGCAACATCGGCACGACATAATGGGGCTGCTTGCCGGATATCGCGCTGAACACCAGAAAGACGGCAACGAACGAGAACGACAGCAGGCGTAAGGCGCGCAGATCCGGCGACTTCGTCTCGATCAGGCTGCGGATCCGCGCGCGCAGCTTCAACCGCCAGACCTCGGGTATGAAGATCCACGGTATGAACATGACTGGCAGCAGCAGCAGATAGAAATAGAACGGCCGGCCGTGCGAATTGCGCAAATTGCCGGTGACACGCCCCGCCGACTGGTTCCAGACGAGATCATAGACGAAATTGCCTTTTGTCAGGATGGTCGCCGGCACCAGCCAGATCGCCACCGGAATCAGCGCGGCGAGCACTGCCAGGCCCACTCCAGCGAGGAAGTTCGGTGTCGCCAGTCCCGCCCGCCGGTCGCGCCAGAACGGGTAGAACAGGATGGGCGCGCCGATATGGATCAGCACCACCGGGCCTTTCGTCAGCACGCCCATGCCGATGAACAGCCCGGCCAGAACGGCCTGCCAGCGGTTGCCGCTGCGGCCAAAGGCAATCAGCGACAACAGCGCGGCAAGCACAAAGACCGTCAGCAACAGGTCGAACAGGATCAGCGTCGAATAGATGACGAACACGCTGCTTCCAGCGACCAGCCAGGGGATGCGCCGCGCGATGTCGTCACGGCCCGGAAACAGGGTCTTTGCCAAAGCCGTCGTCAGCCAGATGACGAGCGAGGAGGTGGCGAAGATGACCAACATCGCCGCCGGCCGGCTGGCGCCGAAAACGGTCCAGACAAGGTCGATAAGCCAAAACAGCAGTGGCGGCTTTTGCAGATAGGGCGCGAAATTCATCGTCGGGACGAAGATCTGTCCGCTCAGATACATTTCCCAGGTGACGCTGAGATATCGCGTTTCGTCGACGGGCAGCAGTGGCCGGAAAGCGACCGCGATTACGATCAGCCCAAGCAGAAGGAGGTAGGGGAGTAGCCGCTCGGTAGATGTCGGTGTCAAAGATCGAGATCCGTGCCAGAAACAATTTTCATTCCAGCCGAGCATAGTGCCGCGTTTCTGGACCGCGAACGACCGCACCATGATTTTGGCCGAATTGCAACGATGCCGGTTTCGTTTCGCAGAAAGGCTTGGAAAACTGACGGGCCGGGCCTTTTGGACCGCTGCCGGTCGGGGGGAACCCAGTGCAAATCAACTGGAGCGCAAGGGCGGCGACAATTCGCGCATCAACAGTTCGAGCTCGCGCTGATCGCCTGTACCGGTCTTGTCGAAGATCGTCGCCAGCTGCGACTTGACGGTGCCGTCCGAGACGCCGCCGGCCGCGGCGATTTCCTTTCGCGTCAGGCCGGCGGCAACGTGACCGGCGACGCGCCTTTCCGCCGCGGTCAGTCCGAACAGCGCCGCAATGGCGTCCAGCGCCGGGATAGGCGCCGAACCGGCCGCCGCGATGAAGATCGCTGCGGCGGCGCGCTGCGCGATGCGCGCCGAGATTTCACGCCGTGCCAGCGGCATCACATGGGCCACCGCCGGAACGGCCGTCTTGGCCAGGGGAATGTTGATGCCGCAAGGTCCGAGCGCGAATTCGTCGCGCGTGCCGAGCTGGACGGCGCGGCCGATTGCGGCGTTGGCGTTGGCATAGGTGAATGAAAGCTGGCCCCGCACGCAAGCAACCGAAATGTTTTCGGCGAGCAGCGCTTCGGCTGACGGGTTGGCGAAGATGATGGTCATGTCTTCGGCGACGATCAGCACCGGATGGTCGAGGCTTTCGATGATGGAGCGGAAGATTTCGGCCTTGCGCCGCTCGGCCTCGAACAGGTCGCCGATGGTCACCGCGCGCCGCACATGCGGCGCCAGCAGGCAGACAAGCTCGAGATCCTCGCGGGAAATCTGGCGCCTGTCCTTGTCGGTGACCACCATCAACGTGCCGATCCGGGTCGGCCGCTTCATCAACGCCACCCAGAAGAAATCGTCCAGGCGGTTGGGTTGCACCCATTCGCGTACGATGCGGCTTTCGAGCCATCTCTGTCGCGTATCCGGGCCTTGCAGGGCGTAGATCGAATCGACGGTGAACGGCACGTCGATCTCCATCTTGGGAACCGCCGCATAGAACGGCACTTGCGAGCCGTAGTCATGCTTCAACGGCTCAAGAACTGCGGGATCGCCGCAGGACACCGAAAACCGCGCGGAACTGCTGATCGTGTCGATGACGGCGAGCATGGCAAGCTGGCCTTCCGCCAGGTTGCAGATGGCCTCGAGTGTCGCCTGCCAGCGGTCGACGTCGGCAATCGAATCGTAGATCGCCTCAACGACCTGCGGCAGCGCGCGACCGGCCGTGCCCGCCAGCGATGACATGAGCCCCTCTCATTTGCCGTCCTTGAGGCAACGAAGCTTCAACTCCTAGAATAACGCTGCGTAAGGTTGCCAACAACCCATTTCATCTGCTTCGCGCGGACGCGAAAATAACATGATCATTTCGCTTTCCCGCCAGCCATTTGCTCCTCGGTTGCGGCAAGACGCTTGCCTTCGCAATGCCGTGACGCCATAAGCAGGAACAGGCGCCGCAGCCGCCGCGAGGACTTGCTTCAAGGACTTGCCACGAGGATTTGGATGAAAACTTTCCTTCTGCAGTTTTTCACCTGGTGGAATAGCCAGACATTGGGAACGCGCTTCCACACCTGGCGGCACGGCAAGAAGGTCGGGCAGGACGAGGTCGGCAACGTCTACTATGAGGGCGGCGTCGATTCGGAAGGCCGCACCCGTCGCTGGGTCATCTACCGCGACTATTCGGAAGCCTCGGCGATTCCGCCCGGCTGGCATGGCTGGATTCATCACCGTGTCGACGTTGCGCCGCCAAGCGAAGAGTACAAGCCACGCGACTGGCAAAAGCCGCATGTGCCGAACCTCACCGGCAGCCCCGCAGCCTATCGCCCGAAAGGCTCAGTGCTGACCAACCAGCATCGTCCGCAGGTGACGGGCGACTACGACGCCTGGACGCCTGGTTCGTGATCGATCGGCGCGACATGCGCGCGGTCTCCACGGGGCGGTCCCCACGACGACGGTCCTTTGTCGCCACAATTGCTGTTTAGCTGTTTGCTGATCCGACAGCAGCAACTAGCCTTGGCGTTAAGAGAATCACCCGGGCGCAAACCACCGGACCTTGCATGAGCATGTTCAGCCGAATTTTGACGGGCGGATTAACCGCGGTCGTTCTCGCTTCTATGGTGGCGCTTGCTGCTGCGCAGGAGTTGGCGCCGCCTGCGCCGGACGCGTCGGTGGCGCCTGCAGCACCCGCAGTATCCGAGCGCATCACCAATCCCGTCGCTGAATTCGCCGGCATCGACAAGATCACCGGCCGTATCATCACCTTCGATGTCTATATCGACGAGACGGTGCAGTTCGGCGCTTTGCAGGTGACGCCGCGCATCTGCTATTCGCGGCCCGAAAACGAAGAGCCTAAGACGGATTCGTTCGTCGAGGTCGACGAGATCACGCTCGACCGGAAAATACGCCGTATCTTCACCGGCTGGATGTTTGCCGAAAGCCCCGGGATCAACGCCGTCGAGCATGCCGTCTATGATATCTGGCTGAAGGGCTGCAAGCAGAAGTCCGACGTGCCGGCACCCGCCGCCCCCAAAACCAACTAGACTTTGTCAGCGCGCGGCGGATACCGCGCTTTGCGGAACCGCATTGTTGCCCGCGCGTTGGGGCCTCTCTACGGTGGAGGTTGCCATGATGATGGCCAACAAGAACGAACTTCTCGACATCGAAAGGGGATTCTGGAGCGGCGGTGCCGACTATTTCAAGGCCAATGCCGATACCGAATGCCTGGTGGCCTTCCCGCAGATGGCGCGGGTGATGAGCAATACCGATCTGGCCGCAACTGCCACGGACCCGAACCGCTGGCGCGATCTCGACATCGACCTCAAGGGCATCATCGAGCCTGGCAGCGACATCGTCATGCTGACCTACGAGGCGCGTGCGACGCGGCAAGATGGCGAAGCCTATGCAGCGCTGGTCAGCACCGGCTATGTCCACCGCGTCAACGGCTGGAAGATGATGTTTCACGCACAGACGCCGCTGGCGACGGCAGCAAAAGGCTGACCGGCTGCTAGAGCAATTCCAGGAAAAGTGTGAACGGTTTTGCGTTTCTGTGAAACGATGAACCATTCCAGTTTATGGAAAAAACACGGCCTCGCCCTTCAGCGCCTCGGCCAGCATCTTCTCGTACTTGCCGCGCGGCACGTCGATTGCGCCGAAGCGTTTGAGATGCTCGGTGGTGAACTGCGTATCGAGCAGTGCAAAGCCGCGCGCCTTCAGGCGTTCGACGAGGTGAACCAGGCAGGCCTTTGACGCGTCGGTCTCCCTGGCGAACATGCTCTCGCCGAAAAACACGCGGCCGAGCGATACGCCGTAGAGCCCGCCGACCATCCGGTCGTCGTGCCAGGCCTCGACCGAATGGCAATGGCCCATCCGATGCAGCTCGATATAGGCTTCGCGGATCGGTGCGTTGATCCAGGTCGACCGCCGTTCCTCGCGCCTTTCGGCGCAGGCCTCGATCGTCGCCTCGAAGTTGAAATCGATGCGGAACTCGAACAGGTTCTTGCGGATCGTCTTTCTCAGGCTTTTCGGTATGTGGAACCCGTCGAGCGGAATGATGCCGCGCGTCTCCGGCCGCACCCAGAACACTTCGGGGTCATTGGCGCTCTCGGCCATCGGGAAGACGCCGGAGGCATAGGCTTTGAGCAAAAGGTCAGTCGGGATGCGATAACCGGGTGCGTAGGGACGGGTCATCGCTTCGCCCCTGTATCACTCGCCTTCGGCCAGGTATTTTTCCAGCCAGTGGATGTCGTAGTCGCCATTGGCGATGTCGGCGTTGCCAACGAGGTCGCGAAACAGCGGCAGCGTCGTCTTGATGCCGTCGACCACGAATTCGTCAAGCGCGCGCCGCAGCCGCATCATGCATTCGACGCGGTTGCGGCCGTGCACGATCAGCTTGCCGATCAGGCTGTCGTAGTAGGGCGGGATTTTGTAGCCGGAATAGACGCCGGAATCGACGCGGATGCCGAGGCCGCCCGGCGTGTGGAAGTGGGTGATGGTGCCCGGCGAGGGGGTGAAGGTGCGCGGATCCTCGGCGTTGATACGGCATTCGATGGCATGGCCATGGAAGCGGATATCCTCCTGGCGCACCGAAAGCCCGCCGCCCGAGGCGACGCGGATCTGCTCGTGCACGAGATCGATGCCGGTGATCGCCTCGGTGACCGGATGTTCGACCTGCAGGCGCGTGTTCATCTCGATGAAATAGAACTGGCCATCCTCATAGAGGAATTCGATCGTGCCGGCGCCGGAATAGCCGAGATCGGCGATCGCCCTGGCGCAGACGCCGCCAATATGCGCGCGCTCCTCGGCATTGAGAGCCGGCGAGGGCGCTTCTTCCCAGACTTTCTGGTGGCGGCGCTGCAGCGAGCAGTCGCGCTCGCCGAAATGCACGCCGCGCCCGGCGCCGTCGCCGAACACCTGCACTTCGATATGGCGCGGCTTCTGCAGATATTTCTCGATATAGACTGCGTCGTCGCCGAAGGCCGCACCCGCCTCCGAGCGTGCCGTCTGCAGCGCCACCTCGAGATCGGCCTCGCTACGCGCCACTTTCATGCCGCGCCCGCCGCCGCCCGCCGACGCCTTGATGATGACGGGGTAGCCGATCGCGGCGGCAATGCGCTTGGCTTCCTTGTCCTCGGTGACCGCGCCGTCGGAGCCGGGCACCACGGGAATGCCGAGGCGTTTTGCGGTACGCTTGGCCTCGATCTTGTCGCCCATGATGCGGATATGGTCGCCGGTCGGGCCGATGAAGGTGATGTTGTGCGCGGCGAGGATATCGGCGAACTTGGCGTTCTCCGACAGAAAACCGTAGCCGGGATGCACCGCGTCGGCGCCGGTGATCTCGCAGGCGGCGACGATCTGGTGGATGTTGAGATAGCTGTCGCGCGACGGCGGCGGGCCGATGCAGACGCTCTCGTCGGCGAGACGCACATGCATGGCGTCGGCGTCGGCGGTCGAATGCACCACCACCGTCTGGATGCCGAGCTCCTTGCAGGCGCGCAGCACCCTGAGGGCGATTTCGCCGCGATTGGCGATGAGGATTTTCTGGAACATCTTTCGCCTGTTCCCGGCTCTACTCGATCACGACGAGCGGCATGCCATATTCGACCGGCTGCGCATCTTCAAACAGGATCGCCGTCACTGTGCCGGCGCGCGGCGAGGGGATCTGGTTCATCGTCTTCATTGCTTCGATGATCAGCAGCGTCTGGCCTTCCTTGACCTTCTGGCCGATTTCGATGAACGGCCTGGCGTCGGGCGACGGTGCCAGATAGGCGGTGCCGACCATCGGCGAGGCAACGGCATTCTTCGACACGTCGGGCGTCGCTGGCACGGCCGCTGCCGCAGGCTGCGCGGCTGCCGGGGCATAGGCCGGCTGAGCTGCGGCGACGGCATGGACGGCCGGGGCCTGCCGCGAGACGCGCACCTTCAGATCGCCTAGCTCGACCTCGATCTCGGTCAGGTTGGTGTCGTTCAGTATGCCCGCCAGATCGCGGATCAGCTGCTGGTCAACACCGTTCTTCTTTATCGACATTTTCGAGCCTTCTGTTTGTTGGCCGGTCATAGGCGTGCAGCCAGCGCCTGCAGCGCCAGCGTGTAGCCGAGCGGCCCGAACCCGCAGATCATGCCGACGGCGACCGGCGCGACCATGGAAACGTGGCGGAATGGTTCCCGCGCGTGGATGTTGGAGAGATGCACCTCAGCGACCGGCAGCGGCGCGACAGCGCGGATGGCATCGTGAATGGCGATCGAGGTATGGCCGTAGGCGCCCGGATTGATGACGATTGCGGCGGCCTTGTCGGCGGCCTCCTGGATCCAGTCGACGAGGTCGCCCTCATGGTTCGACTGGCGGAAATCGATCTCCAGCCCAAGTGCAGCACCTGCCTGCTTGCAGTCGTCGGCGATCGCGGCAAGCGTCTTACCGCCATAGATGCCCGGCTCGCGCTTGCCGAGCGCGTTGAGATTGGGGCCGTTCAGGACGAAAACCGTTTTCAAAAAATGCCGACCTTTCCCGGCGCGGCTCAGCCGGCGCGCCGGACCCTCTATAATGGGCATAGACGCTGGCGAAAAGAGCGCAAGTGCGTTCTTTCGCCGTCCACAACAGCCGGAAAACGGCCCGTGCCGGAAACCCGCAGCCTAATCGAAACCCGAACGCTAATCAGAGCGCGGCCTTCGCCGCCTCGATCTTTTCGGCCAGCACTTCCTGGCCAAGCGCGCCGAACACCACCTCGTTGCCGACCACATAGGACGGCGTTCCGGTGATGGCGAGCTTGGTGGCGAGATCATAGGTCTTGGAGAAGGCCTCAGTGATGCTCGGGTCCTTCATCTTTTCGCGCAGCGCCGCCTCGTCGGCGCCGAGCGACAACGCCACCTTGATTGCCGCCGCCTCGGTGGCGCGCCCCTGGCCGCCGAGCAGCGCATTGTGGAATTCACCGTATTTCTCCGGCTTCATCAAATGGAAGGCCATCGAGACGACGCTCGCCTTCTGCGAATCCGGGCCGAGGATCGGGAACTCCTTGAGCACGAAACGCAGGTCCGGATCGGCCTTGGTCAGCGCGCGCATGTCGTCGATGGCGCGTTTGCAGTAGCCGCAATTGTAATCGTAGAACTCGACGATGGTGACCTTGCCGTTCGGATTGCCGACAACACCGTCAAATGAGGAATTGAAGATCTGGTCCTTGGCGTCTTTGATGACGCCGAGACTGGCGACGCGCTGTTCTTCCTTCTGCTTGGCCTCGAGTGCCTGCTGGGCCTCCAGAAGCACTTCCGGGTTCTTCAGCAGATAGTCGCGGACGATACCTTCGACTTCGGTGCGGTCGAGCTTGGTTTCCGAGGATGCCATCTGGACAAGCCGCGCCGTGCCGGCCTTCGCCGTCTGCGGATTGCCGGCGACGAAGCCGAACGCCAGCATGGCGAGGGCCGCTGCCACTCCGGTAGTGCCCAGCAGAATTGCCTTGGTCATGATCCTCGATCCTCTTGCCTGTGTTCGGGTCTGCTCGGTTTGGCTGCGTCGCAGCCTGCGTCCGAAAGGTTCACTTCTTCTTACCTGATGGTGCGTAGTTTATTATGTCCTGCGCGCGAAGCCAGCCCGGCTCGCCCCGCTTCATGGTCTGCTGCGCCCGCATGGCGAAGATTTTCGCATTCTTGTAGTCGCCGGAATAAAAATGCCCTTCGGCGGTTGCAAGCTCGGCGGCCGGGATGTTGCCGAGTTCCCCGTAGGCCTGTGCCAGATAGCGGTATCCGTCGGCGTTTTCGCGATCCCGTCCGAGGCCGGTGTTGATCTGCGCCACTGCCTTCTTCAGCGAATCCTGCGTGCCGATGGCCATCAGCGCCTGGCCATAAGAGACCGGCAGCAGCCCGGATCGCGCCGGATCGAGGCTGACCGCCTTGGCATAGGCGTCAGCCGCATCCTTCGGCCGGTTCGCCTTCATCAGGATGTCGCCGCGTAATTCCTGGAAATAGGGATTTTTCGGCTGTTCCTTGATCAACGCGTTGGTCTTGCTGAGCGCCGAGGCCAGATTGCCGAAAAGATAAGTCATCTGCGCGTCGCCATAGCGCGAGGCGAGGCTGCCGGGATTCTTGCGCATCAATCGCGACGCCGCGGCCTGGCCTTGCATATAGGCGGCGATCTTGATGCGCATCATATCGTGGCGCTGCTGCAGTGCCGGCGGGTCGACCTTGTCGACGTAAGGGCTCTGCTTCACCAGCACTTCGAGATTGGCGATACGCTCCTGCGGCATCGGATGGCTGATCCTGTAGGGATCGACTTGCGCGCCCGAGAGCGACAATGCGTTCTGGAAGCGGCCAAACGTCTTCAGCATGCCCATGCCGGACTGGCCGGTTGCATTGAGATAGGTGATCGCCGAACGGTCGGCGGTCATCTCCTCGGTGCGCTGATAGGCGAGGATGCTGCGTTGCGCCATCTCGCCGCCGCCGGCCACCACGCCCATGCCGGCGCCGGCGAGGCCGCGGCTGTTGCTGGTGGCGCCGGCCACCATGGCGCCGGCGCCAAGCAGCGTCGCCAGGATCGCCATCGTCTTGGCGCGCTCGAGCTGTTCGCGCAATTTCTGCTGGTGTCCGCCGGCGATATGGCCGGCCTCGTGGGCGATGACGCCGATGATCTCGTTGGGCGTTTCGGCCGTCATCAGCGCGCCGGTGTTGATGAACAGGCGACGGCCGGCAACGAAGGCGTTGAAGCTCTGGTCGTTGACCAGCACGATGTTGATGGCGTCGCCCGACAAGCCCGCTGCCTTGAAGATCGGCCGCGCGTAATCGCGTACCAGCGCCTCGATCTCTGCATCGCGCACAACCGGCACATTCTGCGCAAAGGCATTGACCGAGCCGGCGATGGCGACCACCGCGGCAAGCGAAAGCGTCGCGAGGGCGCGCGCTGTCCTGGCGATCGTCGATTTGGGTCGGCTCAACATGGCAGCTCCACTGGTAGACGAGTGGGCGAAGGATGAAAAGTCGGCAGCCTAAACTTACCGAACTTGTGATCCCCACACCAATCGGGCATTTGTGCGGCGCGGCCAGCATGGCCGGCACGTGCGGACAAGTGTGGTGGATTGAAAAATGGTTGTTTCGCTTTCGCGCCGCGGCGCGGTCGAACCGTTCCATGCCATGGACATCCTGGCCGAGGCGAATCGGCTGAAAGCCAAGGGCCTGCCGGTCGTTTCCATGGCCGTCGGCCAGCCTTCCGATCCGGCGCCAGCCGGGGTTCGCGAAGCGGCGGCCAATGCCCTGAAAGCAGGCCGCATCGGCTATACCGACGCGCTGGGCCTCGCCGGCCTGCGCAAGGCGATCGCGGCGCATTATGGCGAGCACTACGGGCTTGACGTTTCGCCCGAGCGGATAGCCGTCACCACCGGATCGTCGGCTGCCTTTAACCTCGCTTTCCTGGCAATGTTCGATCCAGGCGACCGCGTCGCCATCGCTGCACCCGGCTATCCTGCCTATCGCAACATCATGGCCGCGCTCGGCATCGACATCGCCGAGATCGAGCTCGACGGCGCCGCCTATCTCCACGCCGAGCACCTGCAAGCCGCGCATCGCGAAAAACCTCTGAAGGGCGTGCTGTTCGCCAGCCCGGCCAACCCGACCGGCGCGGTCATTCCCGCCGGCGATCTCGAGGCGCTGGTCGAGACAGCTCAAGAGCTCGGCATCGCCGTGATCTCAGACGAAATCTACCACCGGCTGGCCTATGCTGCGCCCGACACGACCGCGCTTTCTTTCGGCGCGGATGTGACGGTGATCAATTCCTTCTCGAAATATTATTGCATGACCGGCTGGCGCATCGGCTGGATGGTGCTGCCGCAGGAACTGGTGCGGCCAGTCGAGCGCATCGCCCAGAGCCTCTACATCTCGCCGCCCGAACTGTCCCAGATTGCCGCGATCGAGGCGTTCAAGGCGACAGAAGAGCTGGAGGCGGTGAAGGCGCGCTACGCCTGGAACCGCGAGCTCCTGATGCAACGCCTGCCGGAACTCGGCTTTGCGCTTGCCGCGCCGATGGATGGCGCGTTCTACGCCTTCTGCGACGTCACCAGGCACACCAATGACAGCATGGCGTTTGCGCGCAGGATGTTGGCCGAGGCGCATGTGGCGGCGACGCCAGGCCGCGATTTCGATCCGCTGCAAGGCCATCGCACGATGCGCTTTTCCTATGCCGGCAGCCACGACGACATGGTCGAGGCGATGGCGCGTATCGAACGCTGGCTGAAGTAGCAGGGGCGACGATGCCGGAGTTTGATCAGGCGCCTCAACTCGAACATGCGTTGCGCGACGTCGCTGCCGAAATGGCGGAGCGTACCGATCGCGGCGACGTCGCCAGCTATATTCCCCAGCTCGGCAAGATCGATCCGAAAAAATTCGGCATTGCCGCGGTGACCAATGACGGCCGCGTGCTGACCGCGGGCGATGCCGACGAGGCGTTTTCGATCCAGAGCATCTCAAAGGTGTTCACGCTGACGCTGGCGCTCGGCAATGTCGGCGACGCGCTGTGGCAGCGGGTTGGGCGCGAACCTTCGGGCAATCCGTTCAACTCGATCGTCCAGCTCGAGCACGAGAACGGCATTCCGCGCAATCCATTCATCAATGCCGGCGCCATCGTGGTCTCAGACATCCTGCTTGCCGGCCATCAGCCGCGCGAGGCGATCGGCGAGATCCTGCGCTTCATCCAGTTCCTGGCCGATGACGACACGATCATCATCGATCGCGAGGTCGCGGCGTCCGAACGCGCCACTGGCTTTCGCAATTTCGCGCTTGCCAATTACATGAAATCGTTTGGCAATCTCAATCACGCGCCGGAACTGGCGCTGGGCGTTTACTTCCACCATTGCGCGATCGCCATGAGCTGCCGGCAACTGGCCCTGGCCGGCCGCTTCCTTGCAAATGGCGGCAAGAACCCGGCGACCGAGCATTCCGTCGTGTCGGCCGAGCGCGCCCGCCGCATCGGCGCGATGATGCTGACCTGCGGCCACTATGACGGCTCCGGCGACTTCGCTTTCCGCGTCGGCATTCCCGGCAAGAGCGGCGTTGGCGGCGGCATATTGGGGATCGTGCCGGGCGTCGCGTCGCTTGCCGTCTGGTCGCCTGGCCTTAATGCCAACGGCAATTCCAGGCTGGGCTCGATCGCGCTAGAGAAACTGGCGAAGACAATGAACTGGTCGATCTTCGCGCCATAGTCTTGTCGCCTGGGATTGGGACAAAAAGTCCCGCGCAGCCGATCGCCAGCGCGGGACTTTTTAATCAGAAAGTCTGGCTAATGCACGGAAAGGCTTAGAAAAAGCCCTTCCGTTGCCACCAGCCGGCACGCTTCGGCTTGTCCTCGGCCTTTGCTTCCTCGGTCTTTGCCTCGTCGGGGACGATCGAGGAGACGACCGGCACGACCGGAGCATCCACCGGTACGGGCTTGCGCCGCGACGGCCGGACCTTCGGCGCTTCCTCAGCAGCCGCCACTTCGGTCTCCTGCGACACCGGCGCAGCGGTCTCGCCGGAAGCCACCGACGCCGCCTCGGCAGCCGATGTCTCGGCGCCCGCAATCTCGGCAACTGCTTCCGCCGCAACCTTCTTCGGCTTGGCGGCACGGCGCGGCTTCTTCGGCTTTTCGGCGCTCGGCATGTCGTCGTTCGCCGGAGCAAGCACCGCAAGCTCTTCGGCCGGCGGCGCACCTTCCGGCTCGCCGGTCACGGGCTCTGCTTCCGATACGGCACCTTCTGTTATGGCGGCTGGCTCGCCGGCGCCGGCTTCCAAGCCATCCTCGCCGTCCTCACGGCGATTGCGCTTGCCGCCGCGCTTGCCGCGCCGGCGCTTCTTGCCGTGACCGTCGTCCGCCGCTTCCGCCGTTTCGGCAACATCGGCCGGCGCTTCACGTTCCGCTTCGGCGGCTTGGTCGTCCGAGGCTACGAAGGCGTCGTCTGTCGGCGCCGAAACGGAAGCACCTTCCATAGCAGCGCCGTGCTCGCGGTCGCCATGTTCGCGATCCCCGTGGTCGCGATCGCCATGTTCACGATCCTTGCCGCCGCGCCGTCTGCGGCGCTTGCGGCGCTTGCGATCGCGGCCTTCGCCGTCCTCGCCGGACCTTGGCTGCTGCGGCTGCTGGACAGGGCGTGGCTGCTCGGCCTGCACCGGTGCCTCGTCTTCCTCCTCGATGACGATCTCGTCCTCGGGTTCTTCCGGCTCGACATAGGCCGGGAACGTGCGGACCTCGACGAAGCCTTCCGGCTTTTCGGCCAGCGCACCGCGGAAGATGGCATAGTGTTGTGCACCGACCGCGTCATCGGCTTCGATGGTGATGGTCACGCCGAAGCGGTGCTCGAATTCCACCAGCGTGCCGCGCTTGTGATTGAGCACATAGAGCGCGGTTGCTGCCGGCGTCCGCACCGTGATGTGGCTGCGCGAATCCTTGAGCAGGAATTCCTCGATTGCCCGCACCACCATCAGCGCGACCGAGGAATCGGAGCGCACGTGGCCGGTGCCGCCGCAATGCGGGCAAGGCTTCATGGTCGATTCCAGCACGCTGGCACGGATGCGCTGGCGCGACATCTCCATCAGGCCGAAATGCGAGATGCGGCCGACCTGGATACGGGCACGATCGTTCTTGAGGTGATCCTTCAGCCGCTTCTCGACGGAGCGGTTGTTGCGGTTCTCCTCCATGTCGATGAAGTCGATGACGATGAGGCCGGCGAGATCGCGCAGCCTCAATTGCCGGGCGACTTCCTCGGCGGCTTCCAGATTGGTGTGGAGTGCAGTGTCCTCGATCGAGTGCTCCTTGGTGGAACGGCCCGAATTGACGTCGATGGCGACCAGCGCTTCCGTCTGGTTGATGATGATGTAGCCGCCGCTCTTCAGCGTCACCTGCGGCTGCAGCATGCGGTCGAGCTGCGCTTCGATGCCGTTGCGCACAAAGATTGGCGTCGTGTCGCGGAACGGCTGAACCACCTTGGCGTGGCTCGGCATCAGCATGCGCATGAAGTCCTTGGCCTCGCGGTAGCCTTCTTCGCCGGAAACCAGGATCTCGTCGATATCCTTGTTGTAAAGGTCGCGCACCGAACGCTTGATCAGGCTGCCTTCCTCGTAAACCAGGGCAGGGGCCGTGGATTGCAGCGTCAGATTGCGGACGTTTTCCCAAAGCCGCATCAAATATTCGTAGTCGCGCTTGATCTCTGCCTTGGTGCGGCTTTCGCCGGCCGTACGCAGGATGACACCCATGCCCTGCGGCACTTCGAGATCGGCGACGACTTCCTTCAGCCGCTTGCGGTCCTGCGCATTGGTGATCTTGCGCGAAATGCCGCCGCCGCGTGCCGTGTTCGGCATCAGCACCGAATAGCGGCCGGCCAGCGACAGATAGGTGGTCAGCGCTGCACCCTTGTTGCCGCGCTCTTCCTTGACGACCTGCACCAGCAGGATCTGCCGGCGCTTGATCACTTCCTGGATCTTGTACTGGCGGCGCACTGGCTTGCGCCGGTTGCGCACTTCTTCTAGCGCGTCTTCGGCGCCGACCGATTCGACCTCGTGATCGTCCGGATGCGAGGATTGCACCTCTTCCAGCATGCCGCGGTCATTGTCTTCGGAGGTTGCTTCGCTGCTTGTCTCGGCCCCGCTTGTCTCGGGCCCGCTTAGCTCGACTTGCGGGACGGCTTCCGAGATTACGTCGGCATCGATGCTGGCAGCGATGGAACTGGAACCGCCTTCGGACGGCTCGGTCTCACCGCGATCGGCGACTTCATCGCTCTGTCCGGCAGCATCCTCGCTCTGTCCGGCAATGTCGGACATGGTGTTGTCGGCAGCGGAATCCAGGTTTTCTGCGACGGCATCTTCGCCGTTCTCGCTATTCTCACCGTCGGACGCGCCTGCCTCGCGCCTGTGTTCGCCGCGGTCGCGGGTCTTGCCGCCGCGCCGGCGTCCGCGCTTGCCACGGTCGCGGCTCTGGCGGTCCTCGCCTTCGGCGACTTCCTCGTCCTCTTCGTCCTGGGCCTCCTGTGCTTCCGCACGCAGCAGCGCCTGACGGTCGGCGACCGGAATCTGGTAGTAGTCGGGGTGTATTTCACTGAAGGCGAGGAAACCGTGACGGTTGCCGCCATATTCGACAAAGGCTGCCTGGAGGGAAGGTTCGACGCGCGTTACGCGGGCGAGATAGATGTTTCCTTTGAGCTGCTTCTTGTCCTGGGATTCAAAGTCGAATTCTTCAATACGGTTACCGCGAACGACGACAACGCGTGTTTCCTCCGGGTGGGAGGCGTCTATCAGCATTTTGTTGGGCATTATCTCGTTTCCTCCCGGCAGCCGTCGGCCGCAGCTTGCAGGACAATGCCCGCTGCCGTGGACCTGGAACATGGGTGCCGGACAATTGAACGTCCGCCGGCCGCTGCCTGAGCGCCATGGCGGTGCCGCCCGCAGCCGTAGTGGCGCGGTTTGTTGCGGACCTTTCCATGATTGCGCTTGAAGCCATCGTCACCAGCAGAACCTTTTGAACCAAAGCCCGGGAAAAACCGGACCAGCTTGTTTGCTCATACAGAGCCGGCACGGGACAATCCCGGCCGTTTTGCTCACGCAGGCGATTCCCCCGCCACGGGAGCACGCCTGCGAAAATCGTCGCGATCACCGATGCCTTCTTCGCCTGAAGCGAAAGGAGCCGTCTTGCGTCTGACCTGTAGCAGGAAGCTGCGGAGGAGGACGGTTCCAGGATTGCAGTGATCCACCATCGCTTTTATGATTTGGCGGGTTGGAAGGCAACCCCGATTCCCGATGCCGGCAAAAAGCCGTTCCGCAGCGGAAGCCCCGGTCCCAAGCCTTCCATGAAAAGGCTTGGTTAACCTTCTCTGGATACCAATCGTTAATCGAGTTCGCGGCCTGCCAGAACTTTGACAAGCAATAAGGCACTTCGACAAGCCATCGGGCATGACGCCAAACGGGAGCGACTGGTAGAAAGATGGGACTGGCAGGCTTCGCAGACAAGGGCCGTCATCATGGAGGCCGGTTCTTCCGCACCGCCTGCCTGCTGCCGCTGATCCTGGCTTGCCTGGTCTTTTCGCCGCTTTCGCGTGCTGCCGACGCACCGCTCGGTGCCACAAGCTACAAGATGGCCGGCGATGCCACCAAGATGCGCATCGTCATCAATTTCGACCGCGAGCCCGACATCAAATGGTTCCTGCTGCGCGGCCCCAATCGTCTGGTCATCGATCTGCCGGCCACGAGATTCGCCCTCAATGCCAAGGATGTGAAGCCGCGCGGGCTTGTCCGCGCCGTGCGTTACGGCGAACTCGGCGAGAGGAAATCGCGGCTGATTCTCACCGGCAAGGGACCGTTCGCCGTCGACAATCTCGACGTGCTCAAGAACGATGACGGCAAGGGCTACCGCATCGCCATCGACATGTCGGCGGCGTCGCAGCGGGAATTCGATGCGGCGCTCGCCAATCAGGCGCTGACCACCGGCTCGACGGTCTCCGCCGACAAGGCCGGCAGGGTCGGTACCGGGCCGGTCTCCAATCCGGGCCATCGTTTCACCGTCGTCATCGATCCCGGCCATGGCGGCATCGACGGCGGTGCCGAGGGCCTGAACGGTACGGTCGAGAAGAACGTGACGCTCGCCTTCGCCATGGAACTGCGCGACAAGCTCGCCGCCGGCGGCAAATACGACGTGTTCCTGACGCGTGAGACCGATGTGTTCCTGCGGCTCGACGACCGCGTGCGCATTGCCCGCCAGCATGAGGCCGACCTGCTCATCTCGATCCATGCCGACACGATCAGCCTCAAGGGCATCCGCGGCGCTACCGTCTACACCGTGTCCGACAAGGCTTCCGATCCCGAGGCGCAAGCGCTTGCCGACCGTGAAAATCTTTCCGACCAGTTCGCCGGCATGGAGATCAAGGACGACAGCAAGGAAGTGACCGATATCCTGATCGACCTGATCCGCCGCGAGACGCATAATTTTTCGATGAGCTTTGCCCATACTCTCGTCGGCCAGCTTTCCACCAGCGTCGGCCTGATCAACAACCCGCAGCGTTCTGCCGGCTTCAAGGTGCTGAAGGCGCCGGATGTTCCATCCGTGCTGGTCGAACTCGGCTATCTGTCAAATGCCAAGGACGAAGCACAGTTGCTCAGCGCCGATTGGCGCAACAAGGCGACCCAGAGCATAACCAACGCCGTTGCACTGTTTGCTTCGGCCAAGAGCGGAACGGGGGCCGGAGGCTGAAATGCCCGCCGGCGCCCACAACCTGAAGCAGCGTTGCACGGCGACAACACCCTGTGCTTTTATTTCCGGCATTCGAAACCGAAATTCCATGCTGCCGTATTTTGCCCACATGGTCGCGACATGGGTTTTGCGATTACGGTTTGGGATCGTCCCGAAAGCTTGCGTGAAGGGCGGCTTCGTTTAGGAAATTCCCGAACCAAGGACTGGAGCGGGTATGATTCGTCTCATTGGCTATTTCTTCGGCATCGGCACGACGCTGGCCCTTTTGGTCGCGGCGGGCGTGGCGATCTATATCGGCCATTTGTCGAAGGACCTGCCCGATTACGAGGTGCTGGCCAAATACGAGCCGCCGGTGACGACCCGCATCCACGCGTCGGATGGCGCGCTGATGGCCGAATATGCGCGTGAGCGGCGGCTTTATCTGCCGATTCAGGCGATCCCGGATCGCGTCAAGGCGGCCTTCCTGTCGGCCGAGGACAAAAATTTCTACAACCACCCCGGCATCGACGTGACTGGCCTTGGCCGCGCCATTGTCGTCAATCTGCAGAATGTCGGCTCGGGAAAGCGCCAGGTCGGCGCCTCGACCATTACCCAGCAGGTGGCGAAGAACTTCCTGTTGTCTTCAGACCAGACCTACGAGCGCAAGATCAAGGAGATGATCCTCGCCTTCCGCATCGAGCAGGCCTACTCGAAGGATCGCATTCTCGAGCTCTATCTCAACGAGATTTTCTTCGGCTTCGGCGCCTATGGCGTCGCCGGTGCTGCGCTCACCTATTTCGATAAATCGGTGAACGAGCTCACCGTGGCCGAGGCCGCCTATCTCGCCTCTCTGCCGAAGGGTCCGAACAACTATCATCCCTTCAAGCATGCCGATCGCGCCTTGGAGCGCCGCAACTGGGTCATCGACCAGATGGTCGAGAACGGCTACGTCACACATGAAGAAGGCGAGAAGGCCAAGGCCGAGCCGCTCGGCGTCACGCCGCGCCGCACCGGCAATTATCTCTTCGCCGGGGAGTATTTCACCGAGGAAGTGCGTCGCCAGATCATCGCGCGCTATGGCGAGAATGCGCTCTACGAAGGCGGCCTTTCCGTCCGCACGACGCTCGATCCGAAGATGCAGCTGATTGCCCGCAAGGCCATGCAGAACGGTCTCATGAAGTTCGACACGCTGCGCGGCTACCGCGGGCCGGTCACGAGCATCGACATTTCCGGCGACTGGGGCGTGCCGCTGGGCAACGTCAAGCGATTGGAGGACGTGCCGGAATGGTCGCTCGCCGTCGTGCTCGACAGCTCGGCCACCGGCCTGTCCATCGGCCTGCAGCCGACGCGCCAGATCTCCGGCGAAATCGTCAAGGACCGCGTCGAAGGCACTGTCAGCAAGGAAGACATGAGCTTCGCCATGCGCCACGTGGTCGACGGCAGGACCGTCAAGGCGAAGTCGCCGGCCGACGTGCTGAAGCCGGGCGACGTGATTTTCGTGCAGAAGAACGACGGCTCGGACAACAGCTACAGCTTGCGCCAGGTTCCTGAAGTGGAAGGTGGCCTGATCGCCATGGATCCGCATACCGGACGCGTCCTGGCCATGGTCGGCGGTTTCTCCTACGCGCAATCGGAGTTCAACCGGGCGACGCAGGCCATGCGCCAGCCCGGATCGTCGTTCAAGCCGATCGTCTATTCGGCCGCCCTCGACAATGGCTATACGCCTGCCTCGGTGATCATGGACGGGCCGATCACCATCCAGAGCGGCAACACGACCTGGACGCCCAAGAATTACGACGGAACGGTGGCCGGCCCGGCGACCTTGCGCTCCGGTATCGAGAAATCGCGCAACCTGATGACGGTGCGGCTTGCCAACGACATGGGCATGAAGCTGGTCGTGGAATATGCCGAGCGTTTCGGTGTCTACGACCATCTGGCGCCGTATCTGCCGATGGCGCTGGGATCCGGCGAGACGACGGTGATGCGCATGGTGTCGGCCTATTCGATCATGGCCAATGGCGGCAAGTCGATCAAGCCGTCGCTGATCGACCGCATCCAGGACCGGTATGGCAAGACCGTCTTTAGGCAGGACGAACGCGGCTGCTCGAACTGCAACGCCGCAGAATGGCAGAACCAGCCCGAGCCGGAGCTGGTCGACAACTCCGAGCAGGTGCTCGATCCGATGACGGCCTACCAGATCACATCGATGATGGAGGGCGTCGTGCAACGCGGTACCGGCGCCACCATCAACGAACTCGGCCGTCACATCGCCGGCAAGACCGGAACGACCAACGACGAAAAGGATGCCTGGTTCATCGGCTTTACGCCGAACCTCGTTGTCGGCCTCTATATGGGCTACGATCAGCCGAAAGGTCTCGGCAAGGGCGCGACCGGCGGCGGCCTTGCCGCGCCGATCTTCAAGGACTTCATGCGCGTGGCGCTGGACGGCACGCCCAATGTCGACTTCAAGGTTCCGGAAGGCATGAAGCTGATTGCGATCAATCGCAAGACCGGCATGCGGGCCAACGCGGGCGACGCCGGAGCCTTCATCGAAGCCTTCAAGCCGGGTACCGGTCCCGCCGACAGCTACTGGGTGATCGGCATGGGTGCGGACGGCTCCAACGCCACCGGCGGGGCGCTGTCGCCGCAGGCCAACCAGGCCATCCAGTCGGGCGGCGGCGGGCTCTACTGACAATCGCTACATTGTGTCGGGCCGGCTTGACGATCATGGTCGAGCCGGCCCATCCCGCTTTACAGGGGCCGGTGCTTTACAGGGGCGGGCGCTTTACAGGAGACCGTGCCGTCCCTATGTATCGCGCCACCAAACCGCCATCCAGCAACAGGACAGAACAGCCAGCCATGCGCGCGGAAACGCAAAATATTGTCGACGAGATCAGGCAGGCGATCACCCTGCTGAGGAGGCATCTTTGACTGGGACCAAGCCATAAAGCGGCTTGAGTACCTGAACGTCCGCGCCGAGGATTCCAGCCTCTGGAACGAGCCGCTGGAAGCGCAAAAGCTGATGCGCGAGCGTCAGGGCCTCGAGGAAGGCATTGCCGCGGTCAAAGGCCTCACCCAGGCCCTGGAAGACAATATCGGCCTGATCGAGCTTGGCGAGGAAGAGGGCGACGAGGGCGTCATCGCGGAGGCCGAAGCGGCGATCCGCTCGATGCGCGGCGAGGCCAAGGCGCGCCAGATCGAAACGCTGCTGTCGGGCGAGGCTGATACCAACGATAGCTATCTGGAAGTCCATGCCGGCGCCGGCGGCACCGAAAGCCAGGACTGGGCCTCGATGCTTCTGCGCATGTATACGCGCTGGGCCGAGCGCCGCCGCTTCAAGGTCGAGGTGCTGGAAGTGCATGACGGCGAAGAAGCCGGCATCAAGTCCGCCACGCTGCTGGTCAAGGGCCACAACGCCTATGGCTGGCTGAAGACGGAATCCGGCGTGCATCGTCTCGTGCGGATTTCGCCCTATGACAGCAATGCGCGCCGCCACACCTCCTTCGCCAGCGTTTGGGTCTATCCCGTCATCGATGATACGATCGACATCGACGTTTCCGAATCCGACGTCCGTATCGACACGTATCGTTCCTCGGGATCGGGCGGCCAGCACGTCAACACCACCGATTCGGCGGTGCGCATCACCCATCTCGCCACCGGCATCGCGGTCGCCTGCCAGGCGGAGCGCTCCCAGCACAAGAACAAGGCGAAAGCCTGGGAAATGCTGCGCTCGCGGCTTTACGAGGAAGAGCTGAAGAAACGCGAAGCGGTGGCGAACGCCACGGAAGCGTCGAAGAGTGATATCGGCTGGGGCCACCAGATACGTTCCTACGTGCTGCAGCCCTATCAGTTGGTGAAGGATCTGCGCACCGGTGTCGAGAGCACCAGCCCGTCGAGCGTGCTCGACGGCGACCTCGACGATTTCATGGAAGCCTCACTGTCGCAGCGGATCGAGGGTGGCGCTGGTGAAACGGTGGCCGATATCGACTGAGGGTGGCGGCACCAGTCCGGCAGTACCTGGTTTCATCACGCGAGAGTTACGGCCATCGCGCGAGAGTGACGAGCTCTCAATTTGAACTTACCTGTCGTTCTACAACTTTGTTTTTCATCGAATTTTTCAAAATCGATTTCGGCTTTTGACGCGGATGCCTCGGGCCTGCCGGTGCCAAGCCTGGAACCAGCGCGAGCCGATCCCGTTATTGGCGATCCCACTGCCGGGGTTGACCAGGTTTCGTCAATCAGGACGGCAGGTTGGTTCCGGTTGCAGAGGTCGGCGTTCGGTTGCGACAGCAATTCCTTGCGCCAACCAAGGAATCAGCCCAGCATTCATGCGCTGGGGAGGAAAAAAGCATTTATGGCCGGACGCGGCGTATCTGCGACCTGACGATCCGGCCACTGGGAAGACACGTTCCGGGAACGGGCAAGCGAGATGCTTGACAACCGTTGATAGGAACTGCGCTCATGCCTGCTCTCACAACCAGACCGGCCCCAGTCGCCCGCACGGCGCGCCGACTCCTGAATTCACTTGTCGCGGCAGCGGTTTTGATAGCTGCCGCCATTCCATTTGCAGCGCCTGCTCTGGCGCATGATGCCAAGCCGACCGCGGCCATGCCGCAAGGCTGGAGCTATCCGTTCTCCTGCTGCTCGGGCTATGATTGCCGCGAGGTCTCTCAGACATCGATCAGCGAACGTCCCGAGGGCTATGTCATCAAAGGGACCGGGGAAGTCGTGGCCTATAGCGACAAGCGGATCAAGAATTCGCCCGACGGCGAATATCATTGGTGCTCCGTTGCCGGTGCCAATGACGGAAAGACCATCTGCCTGTTCGTGCCCCCATCGTCCTATTAGCGCATGACGCCCAAAAGCTTGCCCGCGGGGTGACACCGAGGGGTGCAGCGGTTTTGAATCGGTGGGCCTTCGAACGGCAACCCAGTACTTTTAACCTGTGCATCGCAGGCTCACAGGTCGCTGACAGGCAGTTGTCAGGAGCGTTCCTTTATGCTGCCTTTGCCGTACGGGGCGGCGGCATTGTGAGGGACTAAATCCATGCCCATCAAGGCAAGCTGCCACTGCAAGGCGACGACATTCGAGGTTTCGCAAGCGCCACAGACAGTGACGCGATGCACCTGTTCCTTCTGTTCGAAACGCGGTTCGTTGTGGGCCTATTACACCCCATCGCAATTCAGGCTCACCAGCCCGCCGGAGAATGTCTCGTTCTACCAGTGGGGATCAAAAACCATAAAACACGGTTTTTGCGCCACCTGTGGCTGCGGCACCTTCACCGAGACGCCGGACTGGTCGACAGGCGAGCCGAATTTCGACAATCCGAAGATCAGCGTGAACTCGCGGCTGTTCGACGATTTCGATCTCGACAAGGTCGAAGTGGTGGTCATCGACGGCAAGAATCTCTGGTAGCCGGTCGAATTGCGGTGGTCGCGCGAGCCGCTGCAGGCGTGTGGAATTGAGCCGGGGAAAGCCGCGGGAGCGGCTTTTGCTGGTCCGCTTTTCGCCGCATTTCATGTTACAAGTCTGCTGGAAGGGCTGATGCGGTGCGCCGTTGCGCGGCCGTGGAATGGAGAGGGACCACCGTATGAAAAAGATTGTGCTCGCCGTCGTGGCGACGGCTGTGCTCGTGAGCGCATGCACCACCGATCCCTACACCGGGGAACAGAAGGTTTCCAACACCGCTGCCGGCGCCGGTCTCGGTGCTTTGGCGGGTGCCGGGCTCGGCATGCTTGCCGGCGGCAACGACCGCCGCAACGCGCTGATCGGCGCGGGCATCGGTGCGCTTGCCGGCGGTGCCATCGGTGCCACCATGGACCAGAATGAGGCCGAACTGCGCCGGCAGCTTCAGGGCACCGGCGTCAGCGTCACCCGCACCGGCGACCAGATCATCCTCAACATGCCGTCCGACATCACCTTCAACGTCGACCAGGATGCGGTGAAGGCCGGTTTCTATCCGGTGCTGAATTCAGTGGCCCTTGTGCTGAAAAAGTTCCGCCAGACCACGGTCGACGTGTTCGGCCACACCGACTCGACCGGCAGCGACGAGCACAATTTCGACCTGTCGCAGCGGCGCGCATTGGCGGTCGCCAACTATCTGTCTGGACAGGGCGTCGATTCCCGCCGCTTCGCCGTCACCGGCTTCGGCAAGACGCGTCCGATCGCCTCCAACGCGACCGCTGCCGGCCGGGCTCAGAACCGCCGCGTCGAGATCCAGCTGTCGCCGCTCACCTGAGGCAAGCGCCCGAACCGGGAGCGGCCCCGCAAAGGGGCCGCTCTAAATGGTTGTGGCGGACCGCCGGCCGCCGGCGCCCTTCGTTCGTGATGTCAGGACGGGGTTCGTGATGTCAGGACCGGGCCGGCTGATCGACAATCGCGGCAACGATCCGGCGCACGATCGGAAGCACGATCAGCAGACTGGGAAACGCGACAAGCCATGAAGCGCCCCATGCATAGCTCCAGGCCGCTATAAACCCGTTCGTCCAGCCTGCGCCGATTGCCGTCGAAACCGCCGAGACAATCGAGGACATCAGAATTGAAAGAACCAACGGCATCACCACCGCGCCGTAGGAGGGCGGCAGCTTTCTCAATTTGAAGGCTCGGTCCGGTGATGCTTGCATCGAAATCTTCCAATCAAAAATGTGCGTAAGCGTTGTGAGGACGATCAGGCGGCATATGCCGTCTGCAGCGCCAATTCCCGAATGAAGCTTCGCAGCGAACGCGGCTCGCGGCCAAGCGCGGCGCGCAACGTCAGGCTGTTCCCGCCGAGGCCGTATTTGGCGTAGTGGCTGTGTACTTTGGCCAGCATCTGCAACTGGCGGTCGGTATAGGGAAGGCGGGCCTTCGCCGCCCAGTCCTGAAATGTCGGCTCGCCCGCCGAAACCGGCCGGCCAAGCGCTTGGCTCATCATGGCGACGACCTCTTCGCGACTGTGCATACCGTCGGCGCACAGCTCGAGGGTCGCATAGGACAAACGCGCTTCGGTCAGTGCGATCGCCGCCACTTCAGCGACATCGCGGTAGTCGACGCGGGCGAGCTTCGCCGTCTTTGGAAACGGCTCGGCGAAAACGCCGTGCTCGACAACGGACGGCCAGGCGGCCGCGATATTCTGCATGAAATTGGCCGGGTGCAGAATGGTGTATTCCATGTTTGTCGAATAGAGGGCAGCTTCGACGGGTATCTTGCTTGCATGGTTTTCCAGCCTCGTATTGGTGGGCTGGATCACCGACGAAAAGACGAACTTTCGAACGTCTGCTCGCGCCGCTGCCTCAACCATGGCAACCCCCATGGCGGCTTCGTCGGGAGCAAAGGCCGGTCCGATGTGGAAGACACCGTCGACACCTTTCACGGCCTGCTCAAGGCTCTGATGGTTGCGCAGATCTCCGATCGCGATCTCGGATGCGCCGGCTTTCCGGGCTTTTTCGGCACTCGCGGCGTCACGAACAAGCGCCCGAACCCCGGCATTGCGGCGGACGAGTTCAGGCACCACCAAGCCGGCAACGCGGCCTGCGGCGCCTACGACCAGGATGGTTGGACTGGGTGTTCGCATGACGATCTCCTTCCCTCGAGTCTGCCTTTCGGCCAATGCGGGGAAGATAAAGTCTGGCGAACTTCGTTACAATTCATCGATTTTGCGATAGTTTCTCTCGATTTTCGGGAGAAATAGGCGATGAGCCGGATAGATGATTTCGAAGCCTTCATTGCCATTGTCGAACATGGCAGCCTGACGGCTGCCGCACGCCGGCTGAACCGCTCGCTGCAGTCGATCAGTCGGTCCCTGGCGACATTGGAGGAATCAATCGGGGTCGAGCTTCTGCACAGGACGACACGCCGCTCGACGCCGAGCGAAGCCGGAGCGGTCTTTTTCCAGCGCATCAAACCCGCCGTCGAGGAAATTAACGAAGCCAGGCTTCAAGCAGCCAATCGACGGTCGGAGCCATCCGGCATCCTGCGTGTGAGTGCCCCGGTTCTGTTCGGCCCGGACTTCCTCGTGCCGGTTATCGCCGACTATATGCGGACATATTCCCGGGTCGAGGTTGACCTCCAGCTTTCCGACGAATTTGTCGATCTTGATGCCGAGGGTCTCGATCTGGCGGTAAGGATCGGCAATTTGCCGGATTCCAATTTACGTGCGAAGCGCCTGGGGGCGCTGCGGCGCGTGGTGTTCGGCGCACCTGCCTACTTCCAGCAACAAGGCCGACCGGCCCATCCGCTCGAATTGCGTGAGCATGAATGCATCGTACGAACCGTCGACGGCCGCCCAGGCGAATGGATGTTTCAGATTGAAGGTAAGCCCCGGCCGGTGAAGGTCGCGGGCACCTTCCGGTCGAATTTGATGATATCGATCTATGCGGCCGCGGTTCACGGATTGGGTTTGGGCTACTCGCCGCTTTGGCAGGTAAAACACCTCGTGGACGATGGCCGCCTGGAACTGGTTCTGACCGAATTCGAGCCAGTGCCGGTGCCAATACACGCCGTGTGGCCGGAAGGCAGATCGTCCTCGGCCAAAGTTCGCGCTTTTCTGGACCTGCTGGCATCCCGCCTGGAGCTCAAGAACCTTTAGCGCAAAGCGATGCAAGCCCTGGAAATGTGCCACGGAAGGGTGTCATCTGGAAGGAACTGCGCGTCGGTGTACGCGCGAACGCCGTCTCAGACCTTGGCGACGATGCGCATAAAGGCTGGCATGTCGTCGCCGAAGCCGACGGTTGCGTCATTGTCTTCCTGACGCTGGCGGGCAGGGCGCTCGCGCTGTGGCCTGGTGTCGCCGGGTTCCGGCGCGCGCCGTTCGTTGCGATCGGGCGAAGCTTTGCGTTCGGTGTTTTCGGAGCGGATCGCGTCCTTGCGGGTACGCCGCTCGCCAATGTCGGCGACGGCGGCTTCGGCCACGACCGGCTGTTCCTCGCTAACCGCTTCCGGCGCCGTTTCCTCGCCACGTTTGGCCTGGCGTTCACGCGGTTTGCGTTCGCCCCTGTCCTTGGCGTCGTCCTTTCGGCCGGCGCGGCGTGGTGCACCGCGGCCACGGCGCGGGGCCTCATCCTCGCCGCCCTCGCTGGCGACGACCGTCGACAGGTCGCCGTCGTGCCATTCGATCTTGGTGCCGATCAGCCGCTCGATGGCGTCGATGTATTTGGTGTCCGATTTGGTCGCGATGGTGAAGGATTTGCCGGAGCGTCCGGCGCGGCCGGTACGGCCGATGCGGTGGACGTAATCCTCGGCGTGGATCGGCACGTCGTAATTGAAGACATGGCTGACATCGGGAATGTCGAGGCCGCGCGCCGCGACGTCCGAAGCAACGAGGTAGCGCAGCTTGCCGTCGCGGAAATTGGCCAGCATCTGCATGCGCGCACGCTGGTCCATGTCGCCGTGCAGAGCGCCGGCGTCGAAATCATATTTCAGCAGCGAGCGGAACAGCTCCGATACTTCGATCTTGCGGTTGCAGAAGATGATGGCGTTCTTCAGCTCGGCATCCTCGGCCTTCATCAGATTGCGCAGCGTCTCGCGCTTGTCCCAGGGCTTTGGCCCGGATTTCACCAGCCGCTGGATGATGTTGGTGGCGGCAGATGCTGCCTTCGACACTTCGACGCGCACCGGCGCGTGCAGGAATTTCTCGGTGAGCTTGGTGATCTCCGGCGGCATCGTCGCAGAGAAGAACAGCGTCTGCCTGGTGAACGGGATCATCTCGCAGATACGCTCGATGTCGGGGATGAAGCCCATGTCGAGCATGCGGTCGGCCTCGTCGATGACGAGGATCTCGACGCCGTTGAGCAGGAGCTTGCCGCGCTCGCGATGGTCGAGCAGACGGCCGGGGGTCGCAATCAGCACGTCGGCGCCGCGCTCGAGCTTCTTGTCCTGCTCGTCGAAGGACACGCCGCCGATCAGCAGCGCGATGTTGAGCTTGTGGTTCTTGCCGTATTTGACGAAGTTTTCCTCGACCTGCGCGGCGAGCTCGCGCGTTGGCTCGAGGATCAGCGTGCGCGGCATGCGGGCGCGGGCGCGGCCCTTTTCCAGCCGGGTGAGCATGGGCAGGACGAAGGACGCCGTCTTGCCGGTGCCGGTCTGGGCAATGCCCAGCACGTCCTTGCCGAGCAAGGCGTGCGGGATAGCACCAGCCTGGATCGGCGTCGGCTCGGTGTAGCCGGCATCGGTAACTGCGGAAAGGACCTTCGGCGACAGGCCGAGGTCTGCGAAGGTCAACGCTTCTTGAGCGATCTGGGTGTCTGAGGACAAGTTTGGCTGTCTTTGGCTGGTTCGGGGGCGCAACATAAGCAGTCGCGGCAAGCGCCGCGCGCCTGCAAGATTGGTATTGCAGGTAGGCGCAAGCCCACGATTTGTCAACACAAACGGGCGGCATTGGCGCGATTGTGAAGTCGTAGCGTTAATCGCGATGCTTAATTTGCGCAGTGGCTGCTGCGCCGGCTCAATACCTGAACTGTTCGGCGAGAATGCGCTCGTTCCACGAATGGTTGGGATCGAACAGCAGCGTCGCCGTTGCCGTCGGCGATTCCCTCACCGTGACCGTGGTCACCGCCTTGACCTCGGTGTGGTCGGCGGCGGCGTTTACCGGCCGCTTTTCCGGCTCCAGAATGTCGAAACGCACGATCGCCTTGTTGGACAGCAGCGCGCCGCGCCAGCGGCGCGGACGAAACGGGCTGACCGGGGTCAGCGCCAGCAGCGGAGCGTCGAGCGGCAGGATCGGCCCGTGCGCCGACAGATTATACGCGGTCGAGCCGGCCGGCGTCGCAATCATCACGCCGTCGCAGTGCAATTCCTCCAGCCGCTCTTGCCCATCCACGGTGATGCGGATCTTGGCGGTCTGGTAGGACTGGCGCCAAAGCGCGACCTCGTTGATCGCCAGCGCCGAAATCGTCTCGCCCTCCGCCGTCACCGCCTGCATCTCCAGCGGACGGATCGTTTCGGCAACGGCCGCCGCAATGCGCCCGGTCAAGCCGCTGGCGCGGTATTCGTTCATCAGGAAACCGATGGTGCCACGGTTCATGCCGTAGACCTTCTTTCCCGTGCTCATCGTCTCGCGCAAGGTCTGCAGCAAAAAGCCGTCGCCGCCGAGCGCCACGACGATCCCGGCTTCTTCGACGGATGCCTGGCCGTAACGTGCCGAAAGGCTTTCCAGCGCCGCATTGGCGTCGGCTGTACCGGATGAGACGAAGGCGAAACGGCTGGCGGTTTTGCTCATGGCTCTCAACGACAACCGATTGGCGATGACCGTTTGGCGACCGATTGGCGGCGACCGGTTGCTGGGCCGCGCCAGCGCCGGGTTAGCATGGGTGGGCATTTCTGCAAAGGGAGGGAGGTGCCTTGAGTTGGCCGCCAAACAAGCCGCACTCGCGCATCATGTCGGAGGACAAAATGATGTGATGGTTAAGACCCGCCTTAAACTCTCGTAAAGCCGGATCGATCATGTTAGCCGGCAGCGGACGGGCGGCGTGGGGGCTAACCAGTCGAGGCCGATCTATTGCCGCTGGCACGCTTGATTATCGTATTCCTGATGCTGGCAAGTTTTGCCCTGGCTTTCGCGGAACTGGTGCGCCAGTCGGAGGAAAAGAGTTTTAGACCCGAGCCCACGGCATCACGCTGCGGCGACGCGGCGGGGACACCCTGTCCGCAAAGGGCGCTTTGACGCTGTAACGCTGGTCCTTATCGGGCGAGCAGATGGCAGCCGGCTTGGCGCTTTTGCGCGAGATACTCGTCGACAAGCTGGCGATAGCGGACTTTGCCGAAGCTCGGGAAATGGCCGCCGTGCACGACCGAGACCTCGAGATCGCGCATGCGCAGCAGCGATGCGACATAGTCGTCGATATCGGAGTGATAGACGTCGTCGATCAGCGGGCCGTCATAGATGATGTCGCCGGAAAACAGGATGCCCGTCCTGTTTTCGTAGAGCGCAATGCCGCCGGGTGAATGGCCGGGCGTGTGGATGACCTCGAAGGCACGGTCGCCGAGATCGAGGATATCGCCTTGCTCGAGCAAGCGGCCGGCTGGTGCGGGCAGGATCCGATAGCGTGCCGTATCCCAGCCTTGCGGCATGCCGTCGAACATTGCGTCGGTGGCATAGCGGTCGGCGACCGTCCACTCATTGCGCGGATCGGCGAGGATCTCGGCCTCGGCCGGGTGCACGCAGCGGTCGGGAAATTCGTGATGGCAGCCGATATGGTCGAAATGCGTGTGGCTGGCCACGCAGGTGAGCTTGCGCTCCGTGACCAGCGGCACGTGGCGCCGCAGGCTGAAATGGCCGAGGCCGGTGTCGAACAGCAGATCGCGGTCGCGGCCGCGCACGTGCCAGATGTTGCAGCGGAAGAATGGCTTGATCCACGGCTCGTGGATCAGCGTCACGCCATCGCCCATACGGATGGTTTCGTACCAGTTAGGAGCGTCGATGGTTGGAAGCGCGCTCATGTTCAGTCCGCAAGCAGGATGATGTCGCCAGCATCGCACGATACCGCGACCACGTCGCCCGGCTGGACGGCCGATACGGCGGGAACCTTGGCGATGAAGTGCAGCGCCGGGTCGGCCGCGGAGGTCCCCAGCACACGCTTGAAGCTGCCCTGAAAGACGACGTCGCTGACCTTGGCCATGCCAAGCGCCACGGCGCCCCCGGCCGTGCCGAGGACAAGGTGCTCAGGCCGGATGGCCAGCGCAACGGTCGAGCCGACCGGCAATGTGCCGGCCAGCGAGAGCGGCCCAAGCTTCGTGGTGACGGTGATCTTGCCGCTCTTCGCCTCGGTCACCGTTCCCGATATCAGCGTGCTTTCGCCCATGAAAGTCGCGGAAAAGCGCGTCGCCGGCCGTGCATAGACGCGCTCGGGCGGTCCTTCGTCCTCGATGCGCCCGTCATTCATCACCACGCAATGGTCGGCCAGCGCCATCGCCTCTTCCTGGTCGTGGGTGACGTGGATGAAAGCGGTGCCGACTCTTTTCTGGATCGCCTTCAATTCGTCCTGCATCTGCCGGCGCAATTTCAGGTCGAGCGCGCCGAGCGGCTCGTCGAGCAACAGCACCGCCGGCTCGACCACCAGGGCGCGCGCCAGTGCCACGCGCTGCCGCTGACCGCCTGAAAGCTGGTGCGGCTTCTTGTCGAAGGCGGTGGCGAGGCCAACCAGCGCCAGCGCCTCGCGCGCTCTCGCTGCGCGGGTTGCGCCATCGACGCCCTGCATGCGCAGGCCGAAGCCGACATTGCTGCCGACGCTCATATGCGGGAACAGCGCATAGTCCTGGAACACGGTCGTCGTCGGCCGCTTCGCCGGCGGCACGGCGGTGCAGTCCTCGCCGCGGATCAGCACCTTGCCTTCGCTCGGCGTGACGAAGCCGCCGAGGATGGACAGCAGCGTCGTCTTGCCGGAGCCGGACGGCCCGAGCAGGATCGTGTAGCTGCCAGGCTCGATCGTCAGCGAGACGTTCTTCAGCACGGTGTGCTGGCCGAAGCGATGCGAGACAGAGCTTATATCGACCAGTGGCGCACTCATGCCGGCTTCCTCCGCAACAGCATCAGCTCGAACAATACCACCAGTACGATGGAAACGGCGAAGACCAGCGAGCCGACGGCGTTGGTCTTGGGATTGAGACCGGAGCGCAGCAGGTTCCAGATCTCGACCGGCAGCGTCGTGTCGAAGCGCGTCAACAGGAACGAGATGACGAATTCGTCCCAGGAGAAGGTCATCGACAGGAAGAAGCCGGCGAAGATGGCCGGCGCCATGACAGGCACCGTGATCAAAAGCAGCACCTTCCATTCGGGCGCGCCGAGGTCGCGCGCCGCGCGCTCGATATTGATCTGATGGTCGCCCATCTGGCTGTAGACGATGGCAAAGCAGAGCGGCAGATTGATCACCACATGACCGATGCCGGCGGCAGTGAGCGACTTCGGCACGCCGGCCCAATTGAACAGCACCAGCAGCCCCATGCCGATGATGAGATAGCTGACGGTCAAGGGCAGCGTGATCAGCCCGCGCATCAGGCCCGAGCCCGGCAAGGCGAAGCGCGCAAAACCCCAGGCGGAGAGGAAGCCGAGCGTAACGGCGGCAGCCGACGAGACGACCGCCACCAGCAGCGAATTGACCAGCGCCGAAGTCAGCCGCGTGTCGGCGAGCACGGCCTCGTACCAGAGCAGCGACGGCCCGGTGAAGGGCGGGATCGGAAACGACGTTGCCTGCAGCGAAAACAGCACCAGCACCACCACCGGCAGGAAGATGAAGCCATAGATGGCGAGGGCATAGAGACTCGAGACAGTGCGGATGAGCGCGCGCATGGTCAGGCCCGTTCGATCTTCAGCCAGCGGGCGCAGGCGAGATAGGCGATGGTGACCACCGCCATCAGGATGATCGACAGCGCCGAGGCGAGCGGAAAGTCGCCGCGCCGGCCGATCTGCATCATGACGAGTTGCGGCATCAACAGCTCGTTGTTGCCGCCGAGGATCTGCGGCGTGATGTAGTCGCCGATGCACAGCACAAAGGTGAGGAAGGCGCCGACCATGATGCCGGGCAGCGTCAGCGGCAGAACGACATGCAGGAATGTGCGCACCGGCCCGGCGCCGAGGTCGGCGGCGGCCTTGCGGTAGCTTGGGCTGAGCTGCTTCAGATTGGCGAAGATCGTCAGCGTCAGCAGCATGACGAAGAAATGCACGAAGCCGGTGACGGTCGCTAGCCGCGTATTGGCGAGCTGCAGCGGTTCGCCGAACAGGCCAGAGCCGGTCAGCGCGCGGTTGACGACGCCGTTCTGCGCCAGCACCAGCAGCCACGAATAGGAGCGCACGACATAGGAGGTCCAGAACGGCAGCACCGCCAGCATCAGCGCCAGCCGCTGCCAGCGCTCCGGCACCTGTTCGGCCAGAATCCAGGCAAAGGGATAGGCGAGCAGCACCGAAATCAGAGTAACGATGGCGGTGACCTGCAGCGAGTTCACCATCGCCTGCCAGTAAGATGGATTGGCAAAGAACTGGCTGTAGTTGGACAGCGTGAAGCCGCCGCCTTCATGCGCCGTCAGGCTGGATACGGCCATGGCGACGAAGGGCAGCACGAAGAACAGCAACGTCCAGCCGAGCGCCGGCGTGACCAGCGCCCAGGGCAGGGCACGCCCGCTGTTGACGGCGTTCACGGCCGGCAGCCAGTCATTGCGCCTGCAGCATTTCGGTCCAGACGTCCTGCATCTTCTTGTCGAGATCGGCGTTCGGCGCCGGATAGGACTGGGCGCGGGCGAGGAACTCCGGCTGCTCGTCAAAGCGCAGGATCTTCTTCTGCTCGTCGCTCAACGCCGCCTTGGCGTTGGCCGGCATGCCCCAATAGCAGGACGAGGTCGCGAGCCGCGCCTGGCCTTCGGGGCTCATAATGTACTGGATGAATTTAAGCGCCAACTCCTTGTTCTTGGAATCCTTGAACATTGCCAGCGACTGCGACCACAGCACGGCGCCTTCTTTCGGGATAGAGAAGTCCAGCGCCGGGTTTTCCTTGGCCAGCCCCGCCGTCACCCATTCGCCGCCGCCGACCAGTATATCGACCTCGCCGGTCGCCAGCGCCGTCTGGCTGGCGGTCACTTCGCCGACCAGCTTGGCGTTGGCCTTCATTTTGAGCAGCTCTTCCTTGATGGCGGGAAGGTCGGCTTCGGTCAGTTCCGCCGTCTTCTTGCCGATCGCCAGTGCGGCCATGCCGATGACCGGCAGGTAATAATCGTAGATGGCGATCTTGCCCTTGTATTTGTCGCCGGTCAGCGCAGCCATCGACTGCATGTCGGCCGGGTCGACCTTGGTCTTGTTGTAGCCGATCGTGTTGTAGCCGAACTTTTCGGTGATGCCGTAACGCTTGCCGTCGACCACGGTAGAGCTATCCATCTTCACCTGCGGGAAGAGGTCGGACAGCGGCAGCTTGTCTTCCGGCAGCGGTTCGAACAGGCCTTTTTCGACACCGCGCGGCACGTCGATGCTGTCGATCACCATCACATCCCAGTCGCCGGGCTGCGACTGTTCGACGATGGCCAGGCCAGCGCCGGTGCCTTCGAATTCCTTGACATTGACCTTGACGCCGTTCGCCTCCTCGAACGGCTGCAACAGTGCCGGATCGGCGTGATCGCACCAGATCAGCGCGTTGAGGTCCTGCGCCTGAGCGAGGCTGCCCGCCGCCAGCAGCAGGGCTGCCGCGGCACACGCGCCCTGGAGATGGCTCTTCAGAACGGAAAGCGGATTCCTGACGGTTGGGTTGGGGGTCTTTGGATTGACGGACATCGAGTGTTCTCCCTTGCCTTTTTGGCGTGTAGCAAAAAATTGAACCAATTCTAAAATTGAGTCAATTCTGTTTTTGTGGCAAACAGCCGCTATGAGCGGATTGCGGGCAAGGCAGAAGGCGGATCGGCACCGCCGCATCATCGAGGCGGCGGCGGCGCTTTTCCGCGATGCCGGTTATGAAGGCGCCAAGATCGAAACCATCGCCGCGCAGGCCGAAGTCTCGGTCGGCACCATCTATAACTACTACCAGAACAAAGGCGACATCCTCGGCGCGATCGTTTCGATGGAGGTCAACGAGGTGCTCAATGCCGGGCGCGGAGTGGTGGCCAACCCGCCGGCAAATGTCGGCGACGCGCTGGACACGCTGCTCGGCATCTATATCGAGCACTCGCTGCATTATCTCAGCAAGGAGATGTGGCGGCAGGCGATGGCGATCTCGACGCAATTGCCGGACAGCCCGTTCGGCCAGGCCTACACCGCGCTCGACAGCGCACTGACCGAGCAGATCCGTGCGCTGATCACCAGGCTACAGGCGCTCGGCCTGGTGCGCCGCGACATCGACGGGCCGGCGCTCGGCGAACTCATCTTCAACAACATGAACATGATGTTCATCGAATTCGTGAAGCGCGAGGAGGCGAGGATTGCAGAGTTGCGCACGGCGATACGGAGGCAGAACCGGATATTGGTGGCAGCGATCGGAGTGTAAGAAGATCAAGAGCGAGTAGGGCCTGCAACACAAATCGCCCGGAGCATCGCCTAACGGTTGATCAGCCATAGAATGGCCGAGAGCACGATGCTGACCAGTATCCCCGTGGTGATGGGGACATAAAGCCTGAAGTTCTCACGCTCGATCACGATATCGCCGGGCAGCCTGCCAAGGCCGGTCCGGGCCAACCAAGGCCACAGCAGGCCTATGGCGACTATGCTGAGGCCAACGACGATCAGAGTTCGCGACATGGCAGCATCCTGCCGGAAATAGCATCGTGCCAGAAATATGGTGTTGACGGGTCTTGCAAGCAGCGCTTCCTTTCGATGTTGCCTCTTGAGTTGAGGTTGAAATCTGATACAACCTAAAAGAGCATCAAGGGAGGGATTGGATGCAGATTTCCATCTGGCATTGGGCTATACTGCTGCTGCTGATCGGCGTGCCTGTTTTCTTTGCCGTTCGGTCAGCCGCAAAGCCATTACAGGATCCTTCGGCTCTCGTAGGTTTCGGAGGCTGGCTCATGCTGCTGGCGATTGGACAGTGCTTGGCACCTTTCCGCACGCTGGCTGAGCTGTTCTCTTCGAGCGAGGGCTATCGACAGCTAATGACGCTCCCCAATGGCACCTTGGCGGTCTACGGCGAGGTTGCCCTGTTGCTGGCGTTTCTGGTGCTTCAGGTGATTGTGTTCGTGGCAATGCTTCGGCGGAGTTCCCGCTTCAAGCAGCTATTCCTGTGTCAGTGGTTTGCAATACCAATCGTGTTTATTCTGGACGCGGCGTGGACCTCAGCGGTTATGAGTGCTCCTGTGAGCTTGGTGCTTGCAGGGGATGCGCTGGTAATGCCCGTAGTTTCTTTTGTCCTGACCGGGATTTGGGTCGCCTACGTCTACAAGTCGGTCAGGGTGAGAAACACGTTCGACATGGCCGCGATATCCGGTCAGGTCGCGAGTGCTTCATAGAGCTTGCCGCGAGTCCTATGTATGGCTGCCGACAAAAATGCCGGGCGCCCAGTGTGGACCCGGATCACCCGGCTACTAGGCCTGCTCGAGCGAGGATTTCAGGAGCCGGCGTGACATGCCCGTGCGGCTTGCAGTAGACGGGGTCGATCGCGCGATAGCCGAGCAGATGGCCGAGTGGCGCCAGGATTCCCAGCGCCACTCGCTGAATCGCAGGTGGCGGGTGCGTGAAGACGATCACGTCGGCAAATTCCCTGGCAATGACCGCCGCCTGAAGCGGTGAAGGTCTGCCTTTTCTGTCCACCTTGCCGGCATTGGCCAGGCCGAAGAGCATGCCGATCAGCAACTCGAAACGGTTCGGGTCGACATTGTCCGCACCTGGCGCCCGGTCGACTTCGACCAGCACATGCGCTTCTTCGGTTTTGCTGCTGTTCCACCAATCATGTGCGACGCCTGCTTCGACCGTGGCGGATTGGCCAGGCCCCAGGGACAAGGTCTTCCCTGCGATGCAAGCGTCGAGTTGGCCACGCAGGACGGTAAACCGTTCTGTCAGGGTCGGGTGGAAGTGCTCGCCCACCACGGCGGCTCCCGGCCGGGCGGTCAGATGAGCGATGCCAGGTCCCTGGCCGCGGTCTTCGGTGCCACGCAGGATGACTGCATATTCGCCAGTCACCTTGTTCTCGTAGACATCTCCACAGCGTGACATGGAACGGCTCCGGAGTTTCCGAGCACCACTGCCCGGCAACTCTATCGTCAAAGGCTTGGTCGTTCAACGACGCTCGAACGGGCGATTGCGGAAACACCAGTTGCCGGCTCTTCGTCAACGCGGGCGACCGACGCTCTACCGAACATGCTTGGGCGGCCGCGCCCGCGGAAACGGCACGACCGTCAGTGGCGCCTTGCGGAATTCCGCGATGGCTATTTCTTCAATCAGCGCGTCGAGGGCCTCGTTGACGCGTCGGCTCGTTTCATCCGCGCCGCAGAGGCGGTTTTGTGCGCACTCCAAAAGCTCGCGCGCCGCGGCGAAATCACTTCGCATGACAACACCCGTTGGTTTTGGCCCGCCGCACGGACATTGTCGGCGCGCTTAATTGAGCGAGTGCTAATATACACAGAAGCAATTGAATCGAATGCTGTTAAATGGCCCGGGGAGGGCCGAAATGCTGGCACTGTAAGGGCGAGACACGAATAGGTTCGGCGTCTCCTGGTATGAGATGCCAAAGCGCAATCCGGTGTCAGATTAAGCCGGCAATTTCAGGCAAAGTTTGTGGTTCCCCGACGGGGACGGAACGCGCGAGCCTAATTGGTTCTTGGGCGGCTTAAGAATTCTCTGGCGGCGGCAATCTGGCGTCGATGCTCGCGAAGGAATGCCGCGCCGAAACAAATCGCAAAGGCCAGTACGGAAAGGCTTGTCGTTGCTCTTGATGCTGGATCGGGATCGGGACTTATCAGGAAACGGAAACCAAGCGCGAAGGCGAAGACGACAAGGCCACCAAACATTCCGTTGATGAAGGGGGCGGTCGTGCGTTTCTGCTCCAACGAAGACTCCTAGGTTTTCCGCTAGGGAACTATGGTTTCCGCCAGGGAATATATGTGTTGAAGCTGATGTGCTACCGATCCTGACGGCCCCGGCCTGTGGATATCGGGGATGAGCAGATATCAAGCGCCCCAGAGGTCTCAAGAAGCCCGGTACTGGTGCCCCCGGACGGGATCGAACCGCCGACCTTCGGTTTACAAAACCGCTGCTCTACCAGCTGAGCTACAAGGGCACGGCGCTCCGGTTAGCATATTTGCTGCGCCAGTAAAGACAAAACTCCGTTTTTCGGTTCCCGGCGAACGCGCCGGTTCTGCCGCTAGGGCGTCCTGAAAACGGCCAATTCGCTCCCTATATTGATCGAAGGTGCAATCGCATCAGCGAGGCTGTCGCATGATCAGGTTTGTCATCATTCTCCCGCTCGTCATCGTGGCCTGGGTTCTCCTGGTGAAGCTTATCAAGGATCTGAAGCGCGCCAATATCGACTGGACCGGCGTCACCACCATCATCGGCTTTATCGCGCTCGCCTTCTGGCTTCGCCATATCACCGGGATGGGCTGAGGCCTGCCGATTGTTCCGGTGAACTGTCGAACGGCGCGACCGTTCATGGTCGCGCGGCTGACAGCACCGGACCGGGCGATTTCCCCCGTCGAGAAAAAATCAAAAAAGATCTTCGAACCTTTTTCCTTGTCGGGACGACTGATGGTCAAGAGGCGGTTGGATCGCCTCCCACAACAAGGAGATCGTCATGTTCAATCGCCCCATCGTTTCCGGCCTCGTCGCCACCACTGTCGCCGCCGCCATGCTGGTCGGCACCGTTCAGCCGTCGGCCGCCCATCACAAGCACAAGCACCTCGGCATCGGCATTGCCGCAGGTGTCGGCGGCTTCCTGCTCGGCAGCGCGCTGGCCCAGCCGCGCACTGTCTATATCGAGGAAGACGGCGACTCCTGGCACGTCCGGCGCTGCCTCAATCGCTACCAGAGCTACGACCCGTACTCGGACACCTATGTCGGCCACGACGGCTATCGCCATCGCTGCCGGCTTTGAGAGCCACTATGCCAGCTTTGAGAGCCACTATGCCAGCTTTGAGAGGAGGTGACCGTTTCAGGCAACCGGAAGAAGGGGCACCCCACTGCCGCTTTTTCTGTGTGTCTGGGCTCCTATTCGAATGGTCGACCGCCACCGTCGGCATAGCGCATCATTTTCGAATTGGGCGCCGTCGATGAAACTGCCAATCTCCCCCCTTGCGGGGGAGATGCCCGGCAGGGCAGAGGGGGGTGCTGTCCCGCACTACCTGTCAATAGATGACAATCAAGCCCTACGCCAATTCCAGTTGGAGTGGCTAAACATCGAAGCCGGCGATCCTTCCCACCCCCCTCTGTCCTGCCGGACATCTCCCCCGCAAGGGGGGAGATTGGATTGCCGCACGGCTTTCGCCAACCGCCAACACCGAAGACTGCCTTATCCCGCCGTTCGGCTCTTGCCGATGTACAGGGGTTTCGCAGCACCCTAATCTACAGGCCGAACGGCAATCTACTGCCAAGCCGAAATAGGGAGAGGGCGCTTGGGCGAGCACGATCCGAACGAACAGCCGATCGAGACGGTTTTCCGCAACGGCACAATCACCACCGTCGGCATCCTGCTGGCGTTCTCGTTGGGCTTCATCACGCATTGGGCCGCCAACCCGATACCATGGGAAATCTATCACCTGGCCGCAGTCGTGCCGATTTTGATCGGCATTGCCCTGCAGATACGAGCGCTGCGGTTGCTGCTCGACTTAACGTCTCTACAACGGCGCGTTTATGAGCGCGCCAATCGTATCTTCATTGCCGGCCTCATCTTCACCGCCTGCGGAGTTGGGCTGGCGATGCTGCTTGATTTCTACGACCTGTCGACCAAGAGCGCGGTGCCCGGGGCCTAGCTCTGGCCATCCTGGCAGATGTCGCACCATCGGCGCTGGTCAGCGCTGCCATGCGCTCGGTTCGCTGCCAAGGCCGGGAGGGGTCGGCAGGCCGCCGATCATCCTCGTCACCTCCGCTGCTGCATCGCGCACCAGCGGGCCGATCTCGGCCAGCCGTTCCGGCGTGACCCGCACCGTCGGCCCGGAGACCGAAACGCCGCCGATCGGCTCGCCGAATTCGTTGAAGATGGCGGCGGCGACGCAGCGCATGCCCGGATGCCGCTCCTCGTCGTCGACCGACCAGCCGCGCAATTTGATCGTCACCAGGTCGCGGGCGAGCGCCGAGATGTCGGACAGCGTGTTTTCAGTGAAGCGCTCCAACCCGGCCCGGCGCAGGATGGTGGCGACGCGCTCCGGCTCGAGATGCGCCAGCACTGCCTTGCCGATGCCCGAGGCATGGAAGGAGCTGCGCGTGCCCGGCCGGAAGAAGGCGCGGATCGCCTGGTGCGTCTCGACCTGGCTGACGAAGACGACGCAATCGTCCTCGGCGACGCCGAGATTGGCCGTCTCGCCGGTCTTCTCCATCAATTCCTGCATGACGATTCGGGCGCGGTCGACCAGCTTGCGGCGGCGCAGGAACGCCGCGCCCATGCGGTAGGTCTCGACGCCGATCGACCACAGCTGGTCGGTGCCGTCGAACTCGACCATGCCATGGTTCTCCAGCGTCGTCAGCATGCGGTAGGCGGTGGATGCCGGCAGACCGGAACTGGCGGCGATCTCGCTCAGCGACAGGCCGCTGCCATCGGCGACGATTGCCAGGATGCGCAGCGCCCGGTCCAGCGACTGCACCGAGGCGGCCTCGGACGGCCCGTTGAAGGCGCGCGGGCGGCCGCGCTGACGTTTTTCGGTGGTTTCCATCGGGCCATTCTTCGCCCTGTTCGCCCCAACAGGCAATGAAAAAGTTTTTCACCGATTTGCGGAGCGAATTCGTGGAAAACAAAAAAATCAATCAATTCAAATTATAGTAGCTGTTTTCTAGAAATGAAAAAATATTCTGAAAAAATTGAAACATCATTGGCGCGCTGGCATTATCAGCCATCAACACATCTCGTGGAGGCTGGCATGGCCAGGATGCGCGCAGTCGACGCAGCGGTTCTCGTTCTCGAAAAGGAAGGCATCTCCTGTGCCTTCGGCGTGCCAGGTGCTGCGATCAACCCGCTCTATTCGGCACTGAAGGCGAGGGGCAGTATCCGCCACATCCTTGCGCGTCACGTCGAGGCGGCCTCGCATATGGCCGAAGGGTTTACCCGCGCCAGATCGGGCAATATCGGTCTGTGCATCGGCACTTCGGGTCCCGCCGGCACCGACATGATCACCGGCCTCTATTCGGCCGCCGCCGATTCAATTCCCATCCTCTGCATTACCGGGCAGGCGCCGCGCGCGCGTCTCAACAAGGAGGATTTTCAGGCCGTCGACATTGCGGCGATCGCCGCACCCGTCGCCAAATGGGCGGTCACCGTCATGGAACCCTATCTGGTGCCGATGACGCTGCAGAAGGCGTTTCACCTGATGCGCTCATCGCGGCCGGGGCCGGTGCTGATCGATCTGCCGGTCGATGTGCAAATGGCCGAGATCGAGTTCGACATCGATGCCTACGAGCCGCTGGTGCCGTTCAAGCCGGCATTGTCGCGCGCCCAGGCCGAGAAGGCGTTGACGATGCTGAACGCGGCGGAAAAGCCTGTCATCGTCGCCGGCGGCGGTATCATCAACGCCGATGCGTCCGATCTGCTGATCGAGTTCGCCGAGGTCACCGGCGTGCCTGTCATTCCGACGCTGATGGGCTGGGGCGCGATCCCCGACGACCACCGCCTGATGGCAGGCATGTGCGGGCTGCAGACCTCGCACCGCTATGGCAATGCGACGATGCTCAAAGCCGATTTCGTTTTCGGCATCGGCAACCGCTGGGCCAACCGCCACACCGGTTCGGTCGACGTCTACACCAAGGGCAAGAAGTTCATCCACGTCGATATCGAGCCGACGCAGATCGGCCGGGTCTTCGCACCGGACCTTGGCGTCGTCTCGGATGCCGGTGCAGCACTTAAAATGCTGCTCGACGTCGCGACCGAATGGAGGACGGCCGGAAAATTGCGCGACTGGTCGGGCTGGGCCGGCGAATGCCGGCAGCGCAAGAAGACAATGAAGCGCAAGACCCATTTCGACCAGGTGCCGCTGAAGCCGCAGCGCGTCTACGAGGAGATGAACAAGGCGTTCGGCCGCGACACCACCTATGTCACCACGATCGGCCTGTCGCAGATCGCCGGGGCGCAGTTCCTGCATGTCTATAAGCCGCGCAACTGGATCAATTGTGGCCAGGCCGGGCCGCTCGGCTGGACGTTGCCGGCAGCCCTCGGCGTTCGCGCCGCCGATCCGGACCGCCCCATTGTCGCGCTGTCCGGCGACTATGATTTCCAGTTCATGATCGAGGAGCTGGCGGCCGGCGCTCAGCACAAATTGCCCTATATCCATGTCGTGGTGAACAACGCCTATCTTGGGCTTATCCGCCAGGCGCAGCGCGGCTTTTCGATGGATTTCGAAGTCAGCCTGGCCTTCGAGAACGTCAACCGGAAAGACGAGCCTGAGGCGGGCTACGGCGTCGACCACGTCGCCGTTGCCGAGGCGATGGGCTGCAAGGCGGTCAGGGTGCGCCGGCCGGAGGAATTCGCCGGTGCCTTCGAGGAGGCGCAGCGGCTGATGAACGAGCACCAAGTTCCGGTCGTGCTTGAATTCATCCTCGAGCGCGTCACCAATGTTTCGATGGGTACCGAAATCGACAAGATCACGGAATTCGAGGAGCTTGCCGAACACCACGAAGATGCCCCCACGGCAATCGTCATGCTCGATTAAGCCGTTTATGAGGAACTACTGCCATGCCACGGTTTTCAGCCAATCTTTCGATGCTCTTTCCCGAGCATGACTTTCTCGACCGGTTCGATGCCGCTGCCCGCGCCGGCTTCAAGGGCGTCGAGTATATCGGCCCTTATGACCATGCCCCGGATGTCGTCGCGGCCAGGTTGAAGAAGAACGGGCTGACGCAGGTCCTGTTCAACCTGCCTGCCGGCGACTGGGCCAAGGGCGAGCGCGGCATTGCGATCCTGCCGGACCGCGTGCCGGAGTTCCGGCAAGGCATTGCCAAGGTCGTCACCTATGCGCACGCGCTGGGTTGCGAACAGGTCAATTGCCTCGCCGGCATCGCGCCGCAGGGCGTCGATCGCTCCGTGCTGGAAGACGTCTTCGCCGAAAATCTGGCTTTCGCGGCCGAAAAGCTGGAGCAGGCCGGCATCCGGCTGCTGATCGAGCCGATCAACACCCGCGACATTCCGGGCTTCTTCCTGAATTACTCGGATCAGGCCCTGGGGCTGATCGACCGCGTCGGCTCGAAGAACCTGTTCCTGCAATACGACATCTATCACATGCAGATCATGGAGGGGGATCTCGCCCGTACCATTGAGGCAAACCTCAACCGCATCGCGCATATCCAGCTTGCGGACAATCCCGGCCGTCATGAGCCGGGGACGGGCGAGATCAATTTTCCCTTCCTGTACAGCCACATCGACCGCATCGGCTATTCCGGCTGGGTCGGGGCGGAATACAAGCCGAAGGGCGGAACAGAAGCCGGGCTCGGGTGGTTTCGGGAGCTGGCTGGGCAGGGGAGTGCGGCGGCGTAGACGCTACGTATCGCACGTCGCGTTCCTGCGCGCCCCCCTCTGGCCTGCCGGCCATCTCCCCCACGAGTGGGGAGATCGGCAGTTCCCGCGCCGGCCCTTAAACTTTCCTGACCTCGAAAATTGGCGAAAGCGGCGGTGACATCCAATCTCCCTCCTTGTGGGGGAGATGGCCGGCAGGCCAGAGGGGCGCGCGCAGGAACGCCGCCTTAACAAGAAACGGAGAACCAAAATGGAAACCATCGGCTTCATCGGCCTCGGCATCATGGGCGCGCCGATGGCGGGGCATCTGCTAGACGCGGGCTACACCGTCTTCGCCAGCGACCACCGCTCGAAACCGCCGGCCGATCTCGTCGAAAGGGGTCTGAAGACCATCACCGGCCACAGCGCCGTCGCGAAAACGGCCGACATCGTCATCACCATGGTTCCCGACACGCCGCAGGTGGCCGATGTGCTGTTCGGCGAGAACGGCGTCGCGTCCGGGCTGACAAGAGGCAAGCTGGTCATCGACATGAGCTCGATCTCGCCGATCGAGACCAAGGAATTCGCAAAAAAGATCAACGATCTCGGCTGCGACTATCTCGACGCGCCGGTGTCGGGTGGTGAGGTCGGCGCCAAGGCAGCGTCGCTCACCATCATGGTCGGCGGTGAGGAAAAGGCCTTCGAACGCGCCAGGCCCATCTTCGAGAAGCTGGGCAAGAACATCACTTTGGTCGGACCGAACGGCGTCGGCCAGACCACCAAGGTCGCCAATCAGATCGTCGTCGCGCTAACCATCGAGGCCGTTGCCGAAGCGCTTGTCTTTGCTTCAAAAGCCGGCGCCGATCCGGCCAAGGTCAGGCAAGCGCTGATGGGTGGGCTGGCCGCCTCGCGCATTCTCGAAGTGCACGGCGAGCGCATGATCAAGCGCAGCTTCGCGCCCGGCTTTCGCATCGAGCTGCACCAGAAGGATCTCAATCTCGCGCTGGAAGGGGCAAAGGCGCTTGGTGTTGCGCTGCCCAACACCTCGTCCACGCAGCAATTGTTCAATTCCTGCGCAGCCAATGGCGGCGCCAAGGAGGATCATTCGGCACTGGTGCGGGCACTGGAGCGGATGGCTGGCCACGAGGTTGGGTGAGAGTGAGGTGAATTAGTCTGCAATAGCTTCGATGGGCCGACTTCGTTCGACCGCATAGCGTATGAGATCGGCAAAATGTTTCAGAAAATCTTTGGATTCCTCCGACATTCCTTCAGTTCGCCCAAGTGCCTCAACTTGCTTGGTCAAGGAAGTTAAGGATTCGATCGGAAGAGTCGCGTCCTCATAGAAATCTTCGAATTTCAGTATGAGTTCAAACGCGTTTTGGTTTGCAATTGACACGATTTCATGATGCGCAGAGGGACCTACCGATACGCATCGATCGATATGTCCATCTGGATTGAGAACGGCAAAATCCAATGACATGCATTGCGTCCTATTTGCCGCGCGCGAACCACCTTTGGGCCGCATAAAGCGCCACCGCCGCGGCATTCGACACATTGAGCGAGCGGATGGCGCCGGGCATGTCGAGGCGGGCGAGCGTCGTCACCGTTTCGCGCGTTTTCTGGCGCAGGCCTTTGCCCTCGGCGCCAAGCACCAACGCGATCTTTTCTCCGGCAAAGCTCGTTTCGAGCTCCGCCAGCCCGTCCGAGTCCAGCCCTATCGTCTGGAATCCGGCCTCGTGCAACTGGCCCAGCGCGTCGGCGAGGTTCTTCACCTCGATCTGATCGATGTGTTCGAGCGCGCCGGAGGCCGACTTCGCCAGTACGCCGGATTCCTGCGGGCTGTGGCGCGCCGTGGTGATCAGTGCGCCGGCGCCGAAGGCCACCGCCGAGCGCAGGATCGCGCCGACATTGTGCGGATCGGTGATCTGGTCGAGCACCAGCACCAGCCTGGCGTCGCCAAGCGCATCGAGCCGCTTCGGTTTCAGCGGCTCGGCCTCGATGAGCACGCCCTGGTGCACGGCATCCGAGCCGGTGACCTTGTCGATGTCCCTGGGTTCGACCAGTTCTGCCTTGAAGGGCAAAGCGCCGAGATCGGCGATTGCCAGTCGCTCGGCAGCGTTGCGCGTCACCAGCATCTTCCTGATCTTGCGGCGCGGATTGTCGAGTGCTGCCCGCGCCGTGTGCAGCCCGTAGAGCCGCACCAGCCCATCCGCCGGGTTCTCGCCGGGCGGCACTGGCTGGCGCGGCCTGAACGTCGGCGCGCCGCCGCTCTTCTCGTCGCGATGCGCGCGGCGCAGCTTGGCGTAGTGGGTGTCTTTCGGGGTCTTTGATTTGTTATCGTTGCTCATGGCCGGCTTCTATAGCCGTGTCGTCCGGCCATGGATACAGCTGCATAAGCTGCATGTCAGGCGAGGTGCGAAATTCAGCGCTTTTTGCCGGGCTGTTGCGGTTGACAGTTTTGGGCGCTGCCGCCATAAGGCGCTTCGCGGAAGGGCTGCTTTGGCAGCCGCGACGCGTCGATGCCTCGTTGCATGGCTCCGGCGGCAGACTGGAGAGGTGCCCGAGTGGTTAAAGGGGACGGACTGTAAATCCGTTGGCTATGCCTACGTTGGTTCAAATCCAACCCTCTCCACCACTGCCGGCCCGGAAGCCCTGAAACGCAGAGCGAGCGTCGGAGCGGATCCGATGCTGACTGAAAGGGCGCGGGTATAGCTCAGTGGTAGAGCAGCAGCCTTCCAAGCTGAATATGCGGGTTCGATTCCCGCTACCCGCTCCAGATTTCCCCCAGCCGCGGGCACCTCGCGCACGATCCCGAAACAGGCAGCGCCAAGCGAAGCGCTTTGCCGTTAATTCAAGGTTGCGCGTCCAAACGGGCGCGCATCTTAATCTGTGTTATCGTTGTCCCGAACCGCAGGCAGCGCGGAAGGCGTCAGCTAGCGAATTTGCTGAATATGGACGCGAGCTGGTTCTGCTGCGGCACTTGCCCGTTCGGCGTCAGCTGATCGACAAGCCCGGGCAAGGCCGCGGACAATTGCTGGAGCAATTCCTGCTGGTTCAGACCCGTCCTTTGCGCGATCTCCTGAATGATCTGCGGGCCGAGAGCACTGCCCAGATCGTTGGGGTTGATCGGCTGGTTCTGACCGGTGCCGACCCACGAATTGGCGACGTTGCCGTGGCCGGCGTCCTTCAGTTTGTCGAGCAGGCCGCCCAGACCGCCGAGCAGTCCGCCGTCGGCGGATGCGGTTGTATCAGGCGGGACGGCGGCAGGGCTCTGCGCCGCCTCCGGCTGGGCGGAACTTCCACCACTCAGCATTTTTCCCACCAAAAGTGCGCCGAGCGCGATCATCAGCGGCTTGGCAACGTTGCCGCCGGGAACGGCATTGTCAAACAGTCCCATTGTGGATCTCCATGTCAAATTGCCCGTCCGTCGCCGACAATGACGCATTCATGGCGAATTTCAAGCCGGTTTGAGCTTTCCGTAATCATGATTTTCAAGTTGGCTTGAGCTTTGCTTAATAATGTGGAAGTAATCGGGTGCGGGGAACGGAGAGGAAAAATGTCAATATTAAGCTGGATTATTCTCGGCGTCATCGCCGGCTTCATTGGCAGCAAGATCGTCAATAAAAGCGGGCAAGGCCTTGTGCTCGACATCGTCCTCGGGATTGTCGGGGCTATCGTCGGCGGGCTCATCTTCAGCGCCTTTGGCGCGTCGGGCGTTACTGGGCTCAACATCTATAGCCTGATCGTAGCCGTGGTCGGTGCGGTGGTTGTCCTGTGGGCCTATCACCAGTTCAGCGGCAAGAGGGCACTCTAGAAGCCGTCCGGCAGTTGCGTCGGCATTCACCCGAATGCCGACCGCTTATCTGATCCTTTTGAGGATTTCGCGGATCAGCGTGTTGAAGCCGGCTTCCAGTCCTCTCACCATGATCGGCCATAATTCCTCGAGCAGTCGCTGCCATGCGGCATCGCGCCCAATCCTCACCGGCAGATTTGGCATCGCGCCCATTGCCGTCACGTCGCGGCGCAGCCGCTCGCCACAGGCGCTTGCGCCGCTGATCGTCGGATCGAAGGGCAGCCGGGTGAAATCCCATTTTCCGCGTAGTTCGATGCCGAGATTGCTCTCGACTTCGGCATGCGACAACACCGTTTGGGGCGTGACCTTGATGCGGTAGTACTTGCAGAGTTCGGCGACAACCCCGGTCATCGCGTCCCACTGCGCCCTGGTCATCGGATAGCGGCCGGCATCGAACGGCCTTTCCGCCGCCCCGGCCATGCAGCAGAGCGAAACCCCGATCGAGCCGCCGTTGCAGTTGAGCGTGTGCGCGGCATATCCCGGTTTTACCCGGCCCGAATTGAGCGCGATCGAAGGCCGGCCCCTGACCAGGCGGCCATTCCCCTCGACCAGTATGTGATACGCATCCCTGTCGGTATCGCCGGCCGAATGCGAGCCGGCCGTCCAGTGGCAAATGACGCGCCTCATCGCAACATTGGGCAACCAGTCGGGCGGCAATGCCACAGAAATCTCCGCGACATGAGTTCAGTGACTGAGCACAGCATAGTTTCCTTGGCGGCGGACGCGAAAACGAAACGATAATTTGGTTGAGCGTTTCTAACGGTCAGCTACTCGCCGGCATCTCCGGCGACCGCGTGTTCTCTGTATTGCGGCAGATCGTCGGTGATCGTGAACCACTTCGCCTTGGAGCCGACGAAGATGTGCTGTGTCGGCCGGATAGTCGGCTCGTCGACGAGGGTTCCCATGGCGACATGCACGAAGGCACCGTCGCGGACCACCGAACAGAGCAACGAGCCGCAGGTCTTGCAGTGCGCGTTATGGCCGGTTTCGTCGCCGAAGATCATGAGATTGTCCTCGCCGCTCGCCAGGCTCAGCCTGTCGCGCTCGATGCCGGCCAATGGCTTGAAGGCCGAGCCGGTGGTGCGCCGGCAGTTCGAGCAGTGGCAGTTCGCGGCATAGACGAACGCGTCCGCCACCGCATACTGAACGGCGCCGCACAGGCACATTCCGGCGAGCGTGCGGTTGCTTGCATTCTGGTTGCTTTCGTTGTCCGGGCTTGCCACGCGCTCCTCCTATTGTGCAGGCCGATTTCAGTTTCAAGCGACGACGGTCAACCGGCGCTTGCGCTCGTCGAGCGAGACGATGGTCAACCCGCTGGCCACTACCAGCAGGATGCCGCAGATGGCCAGCGCATTCGGGAGCTGCCGGAAAACCACCAGGCCCGAAATCACCGCCCAGACGGTAAAGCAATAGTAGAACGGCGCTACCACGCTGGTCGGCCCGACGCGATAGGCCATGAAGATGAAGAAGTGGCCGAAGATCAGGAACAGTCCGGCGCCGCCCATCAGCAGCAGGTGACGGGTCTCAGGCACCACCCACTGCTCGGAAACCAGATGCGCAACGCCGGCGCCCGCGAGCACCACAATCACCGCGGAAATAGCCACGACCATTCCCGGCACGTCGGCGGCGACCTCGCGTCCGGCCAGATCGCGCGCCGCGGACAGGGCTGCATTGCCTAGCGCCAGCAGGGCGTAGACCGAAATCCCCTGCATTGTCGGTTGTGCCACCATCACCGCGCCGACAAAGCCGAGCCCGATCAGCGCCAGGCGTAGCCCGCCGATCCGTTCGCCAAACAGCATCGAGGAGCCGACCAGCATCAGCAAGGGCGTGATCTGCCCGAGCGCGGTCGAATCGGCGATCTGCATGTTGGCGAGCGCCACCACGTAGCAAAAGGATCGCACCCAGTTCGAGCATGTTCCTGCGCAAAACCTTGGCGTCGAGGATCAGCGGAATCTGCTTGCCATAGCCCAGCATGAACAGCAGCGGAATGCCCCACAATGTTGCCGCAGCGCCGCGCAGGAACAGCACCTCATAGGGCGGCAGTCCCGCGGTTGCGAGCTTCATCATCGTGTCGTTGACGATGTAGGACCCGGTCGAAACGACCATGAACAGCGGGCCTCGTATGGCAGTCGGGATGAAATGCATCGGCCCACGAAATCAGACCCGCGCCAGGGCGGCAATGGGCCAGATCCGGCTGTAAATCCGTCAAAGCCGTCAGCCGCCGCCGTAACCATTCCATTTGCCCTTGTTCGTTCCTATATCCGCGCCACATTCTCCGAAACCGGAACAAGCGTTCGGGCGGGCGGGCGCGCTCGGCGACAAGGCACTTGTGTTTTTCGGCCTTAGTCGCTAATCGCCCCGCATTCGACTGAACTGAAGGTCCAGGCCGTCCCCAGGCCGTCCAAGGAAAGAGACTATGGCAAAAGGTAAATTCGAGCGCACTAAGCCTCATGTGAACATTGGCACGATTGGTCACGTCGACCATGGCAAGACGTCGCTGACGGCGGCGATCACCAAGTATTTTGGCGAATACAAGCGCTACGACCAGATCGATGCGGCGCCGGAAGAGAAGGCGCGCGGCATCACCATTTCGACGGCGCATGTCGAATACGAGACCGCCAACCGCCACTATGCCCATGTCGACTGCCCCGGCCACGCCGACTACGTCAAGAACATGATCACCGGTGCCGCGCAGATGGACGGCGCGATCCTGGTGGTGTCGGCCGCCGACGGCCCGATGCCGCAGACCCGCGAGCACATCCTTTTGGCCCGCCAGGTCGGCGTGCCCTCGATCGTGGTGTTCTTGAACAAGGTCGACCAGGTCGACGACGCCGAGCTGCTCGAACTGGTCGAGCTCGAGGTGCGTGAGCTTTTGACCAAGAACGAGTTCCCCGGCGACGACATTCCGATCGTCAAGGGCTCGGCGCTTGCTGCGCTTGAAGATAGCGACAAGAAGATCGGCGAGGACGCCATCCGCGAACTGATGGCTGCGGTCGATGCCTACATTCCGACGCCGGTTCGTCCGCTCGACAAGCCGTTCCTGATGCCGATCGAGGACGTGTTCTCGATCTCGGGCCGCGGCACGGTGGTGACCGGCCGCGTCG
>NZ_JAMYLN010000032.1:0-69580 GCF_040318035.1 Mesorhizobium sp. M1329
AGAGAAGCGGCTGCGTTTCATGTCCTGGTCCTCTCGATGGCCAGAACGAACTTCAAACCGGATTAGATCAGAGGGGCAAGGTCATCGGCAACCGTCCTGGCTGCCTGACCCTGGATCGCATCTAAAATGCGGGGAGGGATTCCGGCTTCCATGCCAATTGTTTTGAAGCGATGACGCCAACCGTGGTTGGGAGCAACATTCGGATCTGACACAAAGGTGCGCCCGAACTCAGCGAGCCGATTTTTCAAGCCACGCAAAGCCCCTCGGACGTTTTCAGACGGGTCGACATTTAAAAAGAGGTGGCCGCTTGCCGCCTTTTGTACAAAAGCAGGGAATCCTAGGTCGATCACCTGCTGGTGAAGAGGGACCTCCCGGGCTTCATTGGTTTTGACCGTTCCAGCTTCAGGGGTGATCCGAATTACCCAGACGTCGCCACGTAACGACACATCCTGTTTTCGTAACTGGGCTAGTTCGCCGACGCGAGCTCCGGTGAATGCGCACAACCATGGTATCCAACGCTTGGCCGCAAATGTCTTCGGATTCTCCCGCCCTCGCTGATGAGATAGCGCGCCAGAAAGGATCGTTTTGGCCTCTTCATCAGAAAAGCCCTTCGATCGATGGCGAGCAGGTTTTCCGACCTTTAAGGTCACACCGACAGCCGGGTTGTGAGCGACGAGTCCGTTGGCGACCCCCCAGCCGAAGACGACTTTCAGAGCCGAGAGATTGCTATCCTTAACCGTCTTGGCGGAAACCATCTTTCCCGTTTTCGGCGACGGTGTGCTCAGTCGGTGGTCTTTGAACGCGATCACGTCCTTGCTCGTAACTTTCGATGCCTCGTTGTGCTCGAGAAATCGAACGAGATAGGCAAAAGAGTCCCTGTAGCTTTCATATGTGCTCGGTTTTTTGCCCGCTGCTTTGCTTTCCTTCCACCAACCGTCCACGAGCCCCGTCAAAGTCGCTGCGTCGGAGCTCTCCTTTGCAGCCGCCGTGTTAGGCGAGCGACTGACGGCTGGCTGAGTATCTGCCAAACCCTGAAGCCACCCGGGCTCCGCGCTTGGCTCAAACTCCCCGCGTTCAAGCCTTTGCAGCGTCAAGCTAGCTCTCTGGAGAGCAGCACCTACCGCACGTGCAGTTTTTTGAATGCTCCATGGATCGTCACTGAAGCCATTCTTATCGAGGATGTCCTCCGCCCTGCTTACGCATCCGGCCCGCATCGACTTCCAAAAGACATTCTCGATCGGCATAGTCCCCGGAATGGGATCAGCGATGCCTTCCACTCCTGCAACGGGATCGGTTGACGGCAACGGGTACTTTTTCCACATGCCCTCGTACAGTTCGGTGTGCCAGTGGAGCTGTTCACTCGGATTGTCATAGAATTTTGCAAGCCACTCATCGTGCACCGCCGCGGCAAAGACGTGTGCCTCCCGGTCCGTGATGAGGCGCGGTGCGAGCGCATCTACACCAGCAGCGGCAAGACGACCTATGCTGCTTCCATTGACCGAATGATTTCCGAGCCGAAGTTGAGCCCACTCGCGCTCAAATTCCGCAAGGACCTCTGCATATTTTCGCTTAGCCTCTTCGGGGTCTTTCGTTCCAAGGGTCTTGTTGACCTCTCGGCGGCCAGTCAACGCAGCGATGTCGGCTGGTACGCGCTTGCGAAACCAGTATACGCCGGTCTTACGGTGTTTGACAGGACGGCTCATAGCTAGGACCATGTGTAACACCTGTGTGTAGCACTCGGGTAGCCCTAAGCCTATAATTTTGCTGACTTTTCAGCTGCACCAACCAGTTAAAGGGTTGATGGTGCCCAGAAGAGGACTCGAACCTCCACTCCTTGCGGAACACGGACCTGAACCGTGCGCGTCTACCAATTCCGCCATCTGGGCTGGTGCGCGCTCATTAAGCGGGCGAGGGATGAGTGTCAACGCGCTTTTTTGAAAGCCGCGTTGCTTCTCCGCTTCAGCCCTCCAGCACTTCCTTCGATGCCACCGTGGAATCGGCGTTGAGCGTGTAGATGACCGGCACGCCGGTGCCGAGTTCGAGCTTGACGATCTCCTCGCCCGATTTGCCGTCCAGCGCCATGATCAGCGCGCGCAGCGAATTGCCGTGCGCCGCCACCAGCACGGTGCCGCCGCGCAGCACATACGGCTGCAGATCGTGCAGGTAATAGGGCCAGACGCGCGCGCCGGTATCCTTCAGGCTTTCCCCGCCGGGCGGCGCCACGTCGTAGGAGCGGCGCCATATATGCACCTGCTCCTCGCCCCATTTCTTGCGCGCATCATCCTTGTTGAGGCCGGAGAGATCGCCATAGTCGCGCTCGTTCAGCGCCTGGTCGCGAATGGTCTCGAGGTCGCTCTGGCCGACGGCGTCGAGAATATGCTGGCAGGTCTTCTGCGCCCGGATCAGCGACGACGTGAAGGCGATATCGAATTTCATGCCGCGCGCCCTGAGCTTGGCGCCGGCTTGCTTGGCCTCGGCATGGCCCAATTCGGTCAGGTCGACGTCGCGCCAGCCGGTAAAAAGGTTCTTCAGGTTCCATTCGCTCTGGCCGTGGCGCACGAGCACGAGAGTTCTCGACATATTTGCTCCTTCAAATTTTGTGGATCAAATCTTGTGGATCAGCCAATTCTGTTGATCAGATTGTCAGGCCGAGTACGTCCCGCATCGAATAGAGGCCCGGCTTGCGGCCGCGCGCCCACAGGGCTGCCTTGACCGCGCCACGGGCAAAGATCGCTCGGTCCTCGGCATGATGGGCAAGCGTGATGCGCTCGCCGGTACCGGCCAGCACCACACTGTGGTCGCCGACCACCGAGCCGCCACGCAAGCTGGCGAAACCGATCGAGCCGCTCTTGCGCACGCCGGTGTGGCCGTCGCGCACGCGAACATCGTTGCCGGCAAGTGCTACGCCGCGCCCGGCAGCGGCGGCTTCGCCGAGCAGCAGCGCAGTGCCCGACGGCGCATCGACCTTGTGCCGGTGGTGCATTTCCAGGATCTCGATGTCGAAATCGTCGGCGTCGAGCGCGCGCGCGGCCTGCTCAACCAGCACCGCCAGCAGATTGACGCCGAGGCTCATATTGCCTGACTTGACGATCGTCGCGTGCCGCGCCGCCGCCGCGATCTTGGCATTGTCTTCGGCCGAGCAGCCGGTGGTGCCGATGATATGGGCGATGCGCGCCTGCGCGGCATAGCCGGCGAATTCGACCGTCGCTGCCGGCGTGGTGAAATCGAGCACGCCGTCGGCCTTGGCGAAGGCCGGCAGCGGATCGTCGCCGATCGCCACCTCGAGCCTGCCGACGCCGGCCAGCTCGCCGGCATCCTTGCCGATATGGGGCGAACCGGCCCGCTCGATCGCGCCGGCGACACGCGCGCCCGGTATCGTGTGGATGGCGCGGATCAGCGCCTGGCCCATACGGCCGGCCGCACCCACCACCACCAGGCCCATTTCCTCCGTTTCATTGATGTTGGCGGTCGGCGTGTCACTCATGAATGTCTCCCGGCCGCCTTTTTCGCGCGACCATTTTGCGCCGCAGTCTGGATTGGCTTGGCGTCATCGACAAGCCCCAGCCCTTTCCTGCCTTGCACCCGGTGGAACCGCGCATAGACGCTGCGCGGGTCGGCCATCAGCGAGGCATGCGTACCCTGTTCGACCAGCCGGCCCTGCTCCAGCACGATGATATGGTCGGCATTGACCACCGTCGACAGCCGGTGCGCGATGACGATGGTGGTGCGCCCTTCCATGACATGGGTCAGCGCTTCCTGGACGCGGGCCTCGGCCTCGTTGTCGAGCGCCGAGGTGGCTTCATCGAGCAGCAGGATCGGCGCCTGCCGCACGATAGCGCGTGCAATCGATACGCGCTGGCGCTGGCCGCCCGACAGCGTCACGCCGTTCTCGCCGACGGGCGTGTCGTAGCCTTGCGGCTGCTGGCGGATGAAATCGTCTGCCGCGGCCTGTTGCGCGGCGCGTTCAATCTCGGCGTCGGTCGCGCTCAGTCGCCCGTAGCGGATGTTGTCGCGGATGGTGCCTTCGAACAGATAGGGCTGCTGCGAAACATAGGCGATCGAGCCGCGCAGCGAATGCTTGGTGATCTTTGAAATGTCCTGGCCGTCGATTTCGATGCTGCCCGACTCGACGTCGTAGAAGCGCTGCAGCAGCGCAACCAGAGTCGTGTTGCCGGCGCCCGCGGCGCCGACGATCGCGGTCACCTTGCCGGCGGCGGCGACAAAGCTCAGGTCCTGGAGGACCGGCGCCTCTTCGACATAGCGGAAGGACACATTGTTGAAGCGCACTTCGCCAAAGGTGAATTTTGCCTCGGCGGCTCCCGGCACGTCACCCTGCTGCGGCTCGAGGTCGAGAAGCTCGTAGATCATGCGCGCATTGACCAGCGACTTCTCCATGCCGACCTGCATACGCGCCAGTCGCCTGGCCGGGTCATAGGCAAGCAGCAGGGCGGTGATGAAGGCAAACACCGCGCCCGGCGGCTGGCCGCCGACGGTCGCCCGGTAGCCAGAATAGGCGATGACGCCGGCGACGGCGAAGCCGGCCAGCATTTCGGAGATCGGCGTCAGCCGTTCCGAGACGCGGGCGATCTTGTTTGCCCGCTGCTCGGCGCCCGCGACGAGGCCGCCGATGCGGCGCGACAGTTCGTCTTCCAGGGTGAAGGCCTTGACGATAGCGATGCCTTGCGTCGCTTCCTGCATGGCGCCGATCAGCCGCGAGTTGATCTGCACCGATTCACGGGTGATGCGACGCACCCGGCGCATCAGATAGGTGACACTGTAGATCAAAGGCGGGCCGATCAGCAGCGACATCGCCGAGAGCATCGGGTCCTGCCAGATCATGACGCCGACCAGCGCGACAAGCGATACGGCATCGCGCGCCAGCGATGTCAGCGTCATCGACAGGAGATCGCGGATGCCGTTGACGTTCTCGTTGATCTGTGCGGCGAGCCGGCCCGAGCGGGTGTCGTTGAAGAAGCTGACGCCGAGCTTCATCAGGTGGTCGAAGATGCGGCGTTGATAGCGCGCCACCAGATTGTTGCCGATTTTGGCCAGCGTCACTGCCTGGCCGTAGCTGGCCAGCCCGCGCAGCATGAAGGCGGCCAGGATCGACACGCTGATCAGCGCGATAAGATCGCCGCGCTGTTGGTAGAATATCTGATCGATGACATCCTTCATGATCCAGGCTGTGAAGGCGGTCGTTGCCGCGATCGTCACCAGGCACAGCACGGCAAGAGCATAGTACCAGCGATAATCGCGGCTGTTCTCGGCGATGATGCGGCGGATCACTGCCACGATCTCGCTGGGACGGACTTTCCCTTTGGTTGGTGCTGGAATTGTCAAAGTTGGAGCGCTTTGTGGTTTCGGTTCGGCCGGGCTGCAATTCGGCAACCTCTTAACGCCCCAATGGCGGCTTGCCTATGGCCGGGGACGGCGAAACTTCGTCGCGGCGCAGCTTATGTCCTAGACCCGCCAGCGCCGCCCCGCCGTCTGCACGCCGAACAGCGACGGATTTCTGGCATAGGCGGCCAGCCCTAAAAGCGCCGCCAGCGGATGGGTGATGACGTAGACCGGCATGCTGCGCATCAGGGCGCTGTGCGGCGCCTTATCCTCGAAGGCGGCGCGGAAACTGCCGGTGCGCAGCGCCGGCAGGATTTTTTGCGCGATGCCGCCGGTGAGAAACACGCCGCCGCGGCTCATGAACACCAGAGCGAGGTCGCCGGCGGTGCGCCCCAGGCAGGTGACGAAGATCGACAGCGCCTCTTCGGCCACCGGATCGTTCTTTGCCAGCGCCGCGGCGGTGACCTCGGCGGGCGTGGTGAAGGGCGACGGCTTGCCGTCCGCCTTGGCCACCGCCCGGTAGGCATTGACCAGGCCGCGCCCTGACAGGATCTGTTCGCCGGAGATGCGGCCCTCGAGCTTCTCGATATGCGGAAACACCTGGAAATCGCGCGGCGAGCGCGGGCCGATATCCATATGGCCGCCCTCGCCGGGCACCGGTATCCAGTGATGCAGCGCATAAACCAGCCCGGCGACGCCGAGCCCGGTTCCCGGGCCGAGCACTACCCGCCCGGAATTCGGTTCCGGCGCGTCGCCGCCGATCTGCTCCATATGCTCTTCGCCGAGCGCGACGACAGCCAGCGCCTGTGCCTCGAAGTCGTTGAGCACCACGACGTCGCTGAGACCGAGACTGGCGAACATCTGTCTCGGCTTGACGATCCATGGGCAATTGGTAAGCGGGATCTCGTCGCTTTCGACAGGACCGGCTACCGCCAGCACAGCTGAATTCGGCCGGACCGACGAGCGGTCGAGCACGGCCGACTGGATCGCCTCGTCGATCGTATTGAAGTTGGCGGTCTGCACGATCGTCGGCTCGCCGGCTTCGGAATTCGCGTCGAGCACGATCGAGAAGCGCGCATTGGTGCCGCCTATGTCGCCGATCAGGATCGGAAATCGCAACAGAGTGTCGTCGTCGCTTACGCCTGGCATGCTCTCGTCCGCTCCCGACGCGTATCGCCGGTCTCTCGTTGACTAGCGCATGACCGCAAAAAGGGAAATCGGTTTTCGAAGTGGAGATGCACGGATGCAGACAGCGAACACGCTGTTCGCATCAGTGCCCCGGTCGTGGCCGCGGCAGCGGAATGCCGATCTCGGGGGTCGCCACAAAGGCGCTCGCCGAGGCTGGAAGCGCTGCCGCGCCGGCTGCGACCGTCGGCGGTGGCGAAGGCTCTGCCGCGGGAGCAGGTGCGGCCGCGATCGGTACGCCGTCGCCATAGTAGGTGACTGCTTCCGCCGAGGCCGGAGCCGGCGCGTCGAGCACGAACTGGCATTGCCTGGGCAGGTTCGCCATCGTCATCACGTCGCGTGCCTTCGGCTTGTCCGGATTCTTGTTGGGGCGCCACGGCTCCTCGGTGAACCACCAGGCCAGCGCCTGGTCGCAGCCATCGCCCGGCGCCGTCGCTTCCTGCGCCTTGCAGTCGGGTGACCGAGGCTGGCAGCCGATGCGAATATGGAAGTGGTAATCGTGGCCCCAGAACGGCCTGACCTTGCGCAACCAGCTGCGGTCGCCTTTGACCGTATCGCAGAGCTTCTTCTTGATCCCTGGATTGACCAGGATGCGCTCTACTTCGGGATAGCTCGCGGCGCGCCTCAACAGCCGCGTATGCATCGGCGTCCACAGCCCGTCCTTCACCAGGTGGGTTTTTTCATCGACCATCAAGGTAGCGCTGATGTTTTCGCGCTCTTCGGTAGAAAGCTTGCGGTCGGGCATCGGCGTCAGCCAGATGTCGGCGTCGAGGCCGATCTGGTGCGAGGCATGGCCGGTCAGCATCGGTCCGCCGCGCGGTTGCGAGATGTCGCCGATCAGCAGGCCCGGCCAGCCGTCGGCCGCAGCATCGCGTGATAGTTTCTCGATTAGCGCGATCATTGCCGGATGGCCCCAGCGGCGGTTGCGTGACGGTCGCATCACCTCCCAGTGCCGGCCGTCCATGGGCAGGGCGACGCCGCCGGAAAAACAGCCTTTGGAATAAAAGCCGATCGATTGCGCTGCTGCGAGTGCCGGCAGCTTTTTGGCGCCGAACAGGTCCTTTGCCCGTTGCTCGGCGCTCGCCGTCTGCGCGGCAAGCGTCAAGCCGGCGACGGCCAGTGCTGCCGTCAGCAGCAGTGTTTTTCCCCGCAAGGCTCGCGTTAACGTCTTCCCCAAGCTGGACCCCTCCGCGATTTGAACCGCATCATACCACGGCCCGCGCTACGTATCGATCATGACCGTTTCATCGGGCTGCGCGCCTCGCCGTCGCGCCAGCCGCCACTCGCCCACATGGCGTCGAGCGCCGAGCGGTAGTCGGGGAAGCGAAAGCCATAGCCGGCCGCCTTGATCGCCGCGTTGGCGACACGCTTGTTCTCGCCATAGAAGGACCGCGCCATGGGCGAAAGTTGGGCGGTCTCGAACGGAATTTCGGGCGGCGGCTCGATGCCCATCAATCGGGCGGCATAGGCGACGACGTCCTGCGGCGGCGCCGGCAGGTCGTCGGTGACGTTGAAGACGCCGCCGCGATTGCCTTCGGCGAGATGCCAGAGAGCGCCGGCAATATCGTCGCAATGGATGCGGTTGAACACCTGGCCCGGCTTGACCAGTCGCCGGGCGGTGCCGTTTTCCAGATTGACCAGGGCGTTGCGGCCTGGCCCATAAATGCCGGAAAGCCGCAGGATCGCCACCGGCCGGCCGGTGTCGTGGCCCAGTCTCAGCCAATACTGCTCGGCGGCAACCCTCATCACTGATCGCTTCGACACTGGCCGGCATTCGGCGGCCTCGTCCACCCAATTGCCGCTATGGTCGCCATAGACGCCGACGGTGGAGAGATAGGCGATCCATTTGAGCTCCGGCATGTTGGCCACCATCACCGCGCGTGCCGCGCCCAGCACCGGGTCGCCGGTCTCGTCCGGCGCGACCGAGACGACGAGATGGGTTGTCTTCCCAAGCGCATCGCCGATTTCGGAGGTCAGCGTGCCATCGAAACGCAGCGGCACGATACCGGCTTGCCGCAGCGTCGCGAATTTTTCCAGCGACCGTGTTGTACCGAAGATCGTTGTATCGGCATCCCTGTTGGCGCGGGCGAAGGCCTTGCCCGAATAACCAGCGCCGAAGATGAAAATCTGCTTTTTGGTCATGTATGCGCCTCGATCGGCATTGGCAGGGCCAGAAGCCATTCGCCTCTCACCGCCTCGTCATCTTCTGCTTGCAACGCGGCTGCGGCACGTTCGGCAAACTCCCGACCCGGAACCAGCCGCGACAACGCCCATACCGCAGCTCCGCGAACCAGGGGCGAGGCGTCGTCGAGCAGCGCGCGGACGGCGCCGGCAAGCGACAAATCCTGAGAATTGCCGGCGGCGATCAGCACGTTGCGTATAAAACGGGCGCGGCCGATGCGCTTGACCGGCGAGCCCGAAAAAAGCACGCGGAAGGCAGCGTCGTCGAGGCGCAGCAGCTCGGCGAGCGGCGGTTCGCGCAAGTCCGCGCGGGCGGCAAGCTTTGCCTCCGAAGCGGCTTGGGCGAACTTGTTCCACGGGCAGGCGGCCAGGCAGTCGTCGCAGCCATAGATACGGTTGCCGATCTTTTCCCGGAACTCATGTGGGATCGGTCCTTTGTTCTCGATAGTGAGGTATGAAATGCAGCGCCGCGCATCGAGCCGGTAAGGCGCCGGAAAGGCGTCCGTCGGGCAGGCATCGAGACAGGCCCGGCAGGAGCCGCAATGATCGTCCTCAGGCGCGTCCGGCACCAGTTCGGCCGTCGTGAAGATAGTGCCGAGGAACAGCCAGGAACCATGCGCGCGGCTGACCAGGTTGGTGTGCTTGCCTTGCCAGCCGAGGCCGGCCGCCTCGGCCAGCGGCTTTTCCATCACCGGCGCGGTGTCGACGAACACTTTCACGTCACCGCCGGCGCGCGCCACGATCTTGCCGGCGATCTCCTTCAGCCGGCCTTTCATCACATCATGGTAGTCGCGGTTCTGCGCATAGGCCGAGATCGCGCCGCGGTCGCGCTTTCTCAGGATATCGCGTGGGTCGTGGTCGGGGCCGTAATTCATCGCCAGCACGATGATCGAGCGGACCTCTGGCCAAAGCGTCGTCGGGTTGCCTCGCCGCTCGAGCGTTTCGGCAATCCAGCCCATCGAGCCGTGAAAGCCGTCGGCAACGAATTCGGCCAGCCGTTCCGGCGCCTGCGGAATCGCATCGGGCGTGGTGACGGCAACGGCGTCGAAGCCGGCATTCCGCGCCTCGCGGTCGATCAGCGCGCGCAGCTTTGCCGTATCAGAAATCGAGGTCCGCATAATGTGACACCGGCGACAGGCCACGCACCCGGTCGGACAGAAGCGGCCGGAACGAAGGCCGTGATTTCACCCTTGTATACCATTCGCGCGCAGCGCTGTGTTCGCGCCAGTCGATCTCGCCGAGATAGTCGAGCACCGATAGTGCCGCCGCCGCCGCGAGATCGGCATAGGTGACCTTGTTGCCGGCCAGCCAATGACGGGTGCCGGCCAGCCAGTTGGTGTATTTCATGTGCTGGCGGATATTGGCGCGGGCGGCGCGGATCGCCGCCGAATCGGGCGAGCCGCCGCCGGCCGTTTCCGGCATGACCGGCTTCAGGACGCGTTCGCGCACCAGATGCCGGGTAACCTCGCTTTCCGCCTTGTTGAGGTACCAGTCGGTCAGCCGGCGGATTTCGGCGCGCTCCATCGGATCCTCGGCGAACAGCCGCTTGTCGCGCTTGAGTACGCCGCGCGTCTCGTCGAGATATTCGGCAATGACTACTGCGCCGACGATCGGCACGTCGCCTTCGGCAAGCAGGATCGGAAGCGTGCCGGCCGGGTTTAGCGCCAGGAACTCCTTGCGCCGCGTCCACGGCTTCTCTTCGATCAGCGCCAGTTCCTCGCCATACTCGCCAAAGGCGAGGCGGACGAAGCGGCAGCTGGCGAACATCGGATGGTGGAAAAGCGTCAGCATGGTCCCGCGATAATAGAGCGCACTGGCAAATCGCCGGCTGCGCCGGTAAGTCTTGGCCGCCCGATTCAGGGGCTGTCAGGGTGCTGCGACCTATAGGGGGACTTCCGCGCCGTGACAAGCAAGCCGTTTTCTCAAGCCCTCCCTCCAACGCCGAGGTTGCCATGGAAAGCCAGACTGTCGTTGAAGCGCTGCTGCTCGGCATGCTCGAGGGCCTGACCGAGTTTATTCCGGTGTCTTCGACCGGTCATATCCTGCTCGCCGGCCATTTCCTCGGCTTTCATTCGACCGGCAAGGCCTTCGAAATCCTGATCCAGCTCGGCGCCATATTGGCGATCCTCAGCGTCTACTTCCGCCGTCTCTGGAAAATGCTGCTCGAGCTGCCCTATGACCGGCTGACGCGGCATTTCGTCCTTGGCATCCTTATCGCATTCCTGCCGGCGGCAATCATAGGCGCGCTGGCGCATGATTTCATCAAGACGGTGCTGTTCGAATCACCGCGGCTGATCTGCATCATGCTGATCATCGGCGGCGTCATCCTGCTGCTGGTCGATCGCATGAAGCCGAAGCCGTATTACCACGATGTCGAGCGGTTCCCGACCAGGCTTTATCTGCAGATCGGGCTGTTTCAGTGCTTGTCGCTGATCCCCGGCACGTCGCGCTCGGGCTCGACGATCGTCGGCGCGCTGCTGCTCGGCGTCGACAAGCGGGCGGCGGCGGAATTCTCCTTCTTCCTTGCCATCCCGACGATGGTCGGCGCCTTCGCCTTCGACCTGTTCAAGAACCGCAATGTGCTGAGCAGCGCCGACCTGCCCATCATCGCCGTCGGCTTCGTCGCCGCCTTCGTCACCGCGCTAATCGTCGTGCGGTTCCTGCTCGACTACGTCTCGCGCCATGGCTATGCGCTGTTCGGCTGGTGGCGGCTGGTCGTCGGCATCGTCGGCCTGACGGGGCTGGTAATCTGGGGGTGAGCCGGCGCGGATAGCGCAATCCCAGCCGGAACTCTATTCTTGCCCCACGCCGAGCCATACGATCTTGTGGACGTATGGTTGGCAGGGGGAAAGCATGAGCGAAGTTCTTGACGCCCTCGTTATTGGCGCCGGTCCGGCGGGGCTCGGCGTCAGCTATTTCTTGAAACGGCAGGGCCGCGACCACCGCGTGCTCGATCGAGGCCGGATCGGCGAGACGTGGCGAACGCAGCGGTGGAACTCGTTTCGACTGAATTCGCCCACCATTCGCTCCATCTTACCCGGTGATTCCTACGAGGGGCCCGAGCCCTGGGGCGCGATAACCCACCGCGAGTTTGTCGCGTATCTCGAAGGCTATGCCGAGCGGCACCGCCTGCCGGTAAGCACCCAAACTCCGGTGCAAGAGCTGACGAGAGACGATGGGATCTTTCGCATCACCACGACGGACAGGGCATTTCTGGCGCGCAATGTGGTGATCGCTACTGGCGATCAAAACCGGCAGGTCCGGCCACCGGGGTCGACTGATTTGCCAACCGCAATTCGCCAAGTCGATTCCTCGGCTTATCGCAACCCGGCCGAGTTCGAGAGTGGCGCGGTGCTGGTGGTCGGCAGTGGCCAGTCGGGCGGCCAGATCGCCGAGGATCTGGCGCTGGCCGGACGTGTGGTCTTTTTGGCGACCAGCCGCAACGGCCGTTGGGTGCGGCGCTACCGCGGGGGCAACATACTTAAATGGTTGACGCTGTCCGGTTTTCTCGACGTCCCGCGCAAGGAACTCGTCCTTCCCTCCGGCAAGCTGCAGGCCCGCGCGCTGGTCGGCGCGACCCACACGATCAGCCTGCAATCGCTGAGCGCGCAGGGCGTGGTGCTGCTCGGCCGCTTCAGGGGTGTGGAGAACGGCAACCTCGTCTTCGGCGACGAGCTCGACGACCATATGCGATTTGCCGACGAGGTTTCGGCAGATGCCAAGCGCCTGGTTGACGAGTACATAGAGCGCGCCGGCCTCGATGCGCCACTGGCCGAGGACGATCCAGGCGAGACGATTGAACCGCGCTTGCCCGATCCGCCGATCCGCTCCCTCGACTGGACGGCGAGCGGCATCAGATCAGTGATCTGGTGCACGGGCTTCACCGGCGATTTCTCATGGGTTCGGCTTGCCGGCGCGCTTGATGCAGTCGGCCAGCCCGTCCACGAGGATGGCGTTGGCGCTGTTCCAGGTCTCTTTTTCGCCGGCCTTGATTTCGGATCGACGCGGAAGTCGGGCACCATACCGGCCATTCCAGAGGAGGCGGCCGCCGTCGTGGAGCGGCTTGTCCAAGCGGGAGCCGACTTGCCACGGAACGACGTCTAACCGAATCCGTCGAGCGCAGGTTGTTGAACATGACAGCTCTGGCGCGATCAAGACGACGCACGCTGCCTTTGTCGAAACGCACCGACAATTTTCTGTAGTCCGATTGGTGCGACAGCCAGAAATCGCCGGCACCTTCGATACGGCGCTTCGATTCGCAGCCGACTGCATCCATTGCCTCCATCAGCCTGCGGCGGCCTTGACCTCGGCTGGTCGTCGTTGGGCTGGCAGCACCGGCCATATGGGGTGAGCCGGCGCAGTCATTCGGAAATGCTCGCCCTGGAGACGCCAAAGGAGGTGCGTCAAGGCGCGCGATCGGTTAGCGCGTTCGCACCTTCCTCCGCGGCGCAATGTGCGCAGCAGTAGATGATGTCATCCTGTTCGACGCCATGTCCGATGATCCGGCATGCGCAGTGCGGACATATTGGAGCAAGTTTCTGGACCGCGCATTCGAAGCTGTCGAATGTGTAGGTCTCCTCGGCCATCGTCACTTTGAAAGCCTTGTCGTAGTCATTCCCGCATTGATCGCATCTGGCCATAGTCCTTTTCCTTCTTTCACTGGCTTCAAGCTCGACCAACCTGTCGCGCGGCGATAGGTTCCCGCCAGGATCAGGAGGCCGTCCTAAGGCGGAGACGAGCGCGAGCCTGCGCCACGGCGCTGTTCGATCGTGCGGATCACCTCGTCGATATCCCGCGGCTCGATGTCGAGTTCCTTCAGGCCCGGCGCGTCGATTGCTGCCACATTGTCCTGACGCATAAGATCGATCTGGTTACGCGTTATGGGGGCGGCCGGGAGGAGTTCCGCCACGCCAGCCAAGGCGTTCCATACCGCAAACGGCACCGGCATCAGCTTGACGTGCGTATCGAGCTGTCGGGCGATCTCCCGAAGCAGTTCCTTATAGGTATAGATACGCGGGCCACCGAATTCGAATGTGGTTGAACCCTTGTGGCTTCGGCCGTCGATCAGCCGGCTCACTGCTTCCGCGACGTCTGCCACATAGACCGGCTGAAGCCGTGTGCCCCCGTCGCCGAACAGCGGATAGACCGGCAGGAGGCGTATCATCCTCACAATGGTCGTGAGGAAAGCGTCGTCAGGTCCTGTCATGACGGCGGGACGCACAATGAAAGCGCCGGGAAATGCGCTTTCCACGGCAACTTCTCCGCGCCCACGTGCCCTTATGTAATTCGAATCCGATTGAGGATCGGAGCCGATCCCTGAAATCTGGACGAACTGGTCGACCCCGCCGTTGCGCGACGCGGCAGCGAGATCGGCCGCGGCTTTCACATGGACGCGTTCAAAGGTCTGGACGCCCTGCTCGACGTAAAGACTGACGGCATTCACGATCACCTGTGATCCGGTAATGGCCGACCCGATCGAGGATGTATCCAATATATCCGCCTCGACTGCTTCGGGCATCCTTGTAATCGGGGAAAAGACCAGCGCCACGCGAGCCGGATGGCGAGATACGGCACGGACCGTGAAACCCCTTTCCAGGAGCCGCTTCACGATCCTTCGCCCGAGAAAGCCGGTTCCGCCGAACACGGTGACGATCCGTTCCGGGTTGAGATCGTCAGGATCCATTTGCCTCGCCATCCCTTGTCCTCGCATAGCTGCCACGAGGACTGCCCTGGCCGGCATTTGAACCAGCCCGTCGAACATCAGGACGATTGGAGAACAACGCCGGAACGCTTTTGTTCCAGTCAGGTAGACAAACTGAACAATTGAGCGAACGCAGGTGAGCGCCGGCACATGATCGAGGGCTGCCGACGAAAAACCCCGAACGCCTCCTGCCGGACGTCCGCTTTGCGCGGCGCATCGAAGGTCAGCAAACGGCACGACTTCCTTGTTCCCATCGACGAGACGACAGGCAACATGATCTGAACCGGAGATCGCAGCAAAACCGGCCCCACTTCGGGAATAGCCTAGCTCCGCCCGTAGAAAACGTTCTCGACATGCACCGGCCAGCGCCACGGCAGCACCGCCACCATGTCGAAGCGCACCGATAATTTTCCGTAGTCGGATTGGCGCGACAGCCAGAAATCGGCGGCACCTTCGATGCGGCGCTCCGATTCGCGGCCGACTGCTTCCATTGCCTCCATCAGCGTGCGGCGCGCCTTGACCTCGACGATCAGTACCAGATCGCCGCGCCGCGCGATCAGGTCGATCTCGCCGAACCTGGTGCGGTGGCGGCGGGCCAAAATCCGATAGCCCTTCAGCATCAGCGCCGCTGCCGCCAGCCATTCACCGTGATGGCCGCGCCGGTAGGCCTTTTGCCGGCTGGCGCTCGGCCGTTCAGCCATCGCCGTCTCCGCCGGCTCCATCTCTTCCGGCATTCTTGAGGTCGAGCAGCCGCCGGTAGAGCGCCTGCTTCTGGCCACCCGTCATCTTGGCGGCTTCCGCCGCTGCCTTGGAGGCCGGCATCTCGGCGGCCAGCGAAAGCAGAAGCCGGTCGATGTCTTCAGGCTCATCAGCGACCGCATCGGCCGGGCCGACGCAAATAACGATTTCGCCTTTCGGCGTGTCTGCGGCGGCGTAGTGGCTGGCAAGCGACTGCAGGGTGCCGGTCCGCATCTCCTCGAAAGTCTTGGTCAGCTCGCGGCCGATCGCCGCCTTGCGGACACCGCCCAGTGCCTCGACCATGGCATTGAGCGTCTCGGCCAGCCGGCGCGGTGATTCGAAGAAGATCAACGTTGCCGGCACCGCCTTCAACGCTTCCAGCCGCGTCAGCCGCTGCCCGGTCTTCACCGGCAGGAAGCCGGCAAACAGAAAGGCATCCGAAGGCAGGCCGGATGCCGTCAAAGCGGCAAGTGCTGCTGATGGGCCGGGGATCGGCACGACACGAATGCCGCGTTCCAGCGCCTCGCCGACCAGCCGGTAGCCGGGGTCGGAGATGAGCGGCGTGCCGGCATCCGAGATCAGCGCCACGCTCTGCCCGGCCAGGAGTGCTGCGATCAGCTTCGGCCCGGCCTCGCCGGCATTGTGCTCGTGGTAGGCGGTGGTGCGGCGGCGGATGCCGTAGCGGTCGAGCAGCACGCGCGAAACACGTGTGTCCTCGCAGGCGACGATATCGGCGGCGGCGAGCGTTTCCAGTGCGCGAAGTGTGATGTCGGCAAGATTGCCGATCGGCGTCGCCACCAGATAGAGCGCCGGCTCGAGCGGCCGGGCGGCAATCTCGGTCTGCCCGACCACATAACTGCGTTTGGCCAATTCGCCGGTCACCTGCACAACTCCGTTCGACCCTGTTTGGCACGGCTCACGCTTGGTTGCAAAAGTCTGGGTTGCAACGGCCGGGGTTCCAAAAGGGATGCCGATGTGAACCGGCCGCCATGCCTTCGCCATAGTAGGGAACGAAACCGTTGCCGGCGAATTTTACCCCTGATCTCGGGAGGAGCAGGATGGACAGCCTGACGATACAGGACGTTTTCGAACCCTACTATGCCGGCCGCAAGCGCTTCGCCGCGCCATGCGACAAGGGCCGGCCAGCCGAAGCCGCAGATGGCAGAGCCAAGAAGCCGCTTGCACGCCAGAGATCGGCCGAGAGCAAGCCCGCAACCGAAACCGACAGCACGACGGAGCACTGACCGGACGATGCCCAATCGCTTCGACATTTTCATCACCCGCCTCGAAACAAAAAGCGCCCGCGATGGTGCAGCATCACATTCCACAGACGACCAGCACCATGCCTCGCGTGACAAAAGCGAGATCAAGCCGGCCCGTTCCGGAGAGACCAGCGAAAAAGATCGCGCCAAACACCGCCACAAGCACGAGGCTTGACCCCGCAAAGCTTAGTGATTGGTCGAGACAGTTCTCGAAGCGCGGTTGCGATGCCCCGCGATGTATCATTCAACCCAGATACTTCGAGACACGCGCCTCCAGCAGGCCCACCAGAGCCGGGTCCATGAATGCATAGTCGTCGGGAATATCGAGGCAGATTACTCGAGCCTTTTTCAGGCTTGTCTTGAATTTCTGCTGCAGTTTGGCGCGGTGCGTTCTTTCCATCACGAAGATGATGTCGGCCCAGGCGACGAGTTCATGCGTCAACGGAACGTCGGCATCGTGATTAGTGCCGGCCGAAGCGACCTCGATGTCCCGCCACTTGGAAAACACCTGCTCCGCCGTCGGGCTGCGCAAGCGATTCTGGCTGCAGATGAAGAGAACGTTCTTCAACGTGCTATCTGGCCAAATCCGCCACGACCGCATCGAGCACGATCATGCCGGCCGGCGTGGCGCGCAGGCGGGCATTGCCGATTGGCGCCACCAGGCCTTCGTCCTGCAACACCGACAGCCGTGCGGTCGACAGGCCGCGCCCTGAAAATGCCTCGTAGCGGGAAAGGTCGATGCCTTCCGCCAGCCTCAGCCCCATCAGCAGGAACTCGTCGGCCTCTTCGGACCGCGTCAGGATCTCGCCGCCGGTAACCCCATGGCCCTTGGCCTCGACCAGATTGGCCCAGGTCTCCGGCATTTTCTCGGCGATCGTCACCACGCGCCGCCCGCTCTCGACGAAGCGGCCATGCGCACCGGGACCGACGCCGACATATTCGCCATAGCGCCAATAGGTGAGATTGTGCCGGCTTTCGGCGCCGGGCCTGGCGTGGTTGGAAATCTCGTAGGCCGGCAATCCGTGTGCGGCGGTGATCTCCTGCGTAAGCGCATAGAGGTCGGCGGCAAGCTCATTGTCTGGAATGATTAATTTCCTTGCCGCATGCAGTGCATGGAACGGCGTGCCTTCCTCGATGGTCAGCTGATAGAGCGACAGATGGTCTGCGGCGTGGCCGATCGCCTGCTCGAGCTCCGTCTGCCACGCCTCAGGCGTCTGGCCGGGTCGCGCGTAGATCAGGTCGAACGACAGCCGTGGGAATATCTCGCGCGCCAGGCTGATCGCATGCAGGGCCTCATCGACATTGTGCAAACGGCCGAGAAAGCGCAGATCCTTGTCGTTCAGCGCCTGCACGCCAAGCGACACCCGGTTGACGCCGGCCGCGCGATAGCCGCGAAAGCGCTCGGCCTCGACCGAGGAAGGATTGGCCTCCAGCGTCACCTCGATGCCATCTGGCACCGTCCAGTTCTTCGCCACGGCATCCAGCACCGCCGCCACGGTCTGCGGCTTCATCAGCGATGGCGTGCCGCCGCCGAGAAAGATGCTGGTCACCTCGCGCGGCCCGGTGCGGCCGCGCATCGTCGCCAGCTCGGTCTCGAAGGCGCGGGCAAAACGCTCCTGGTCGACCGGCTGGTGGCGGACATGGCTGTTGAAGTCGCAATAGGGGCATTTGGCCGCGCAGAACGGCCAGTGGACGTAGACGCCGAAACCCGGGCTGCGGTCGAGCAGCATGGTCATGCGGCGGCCAATCGGGCTTGGGCGAATTTCTGGAAGGCGCGGGCACGGTGCGACAATGCGGTTGGCTGGCCGGGCCTCCAGCCATGCTTTTCCTCCGCGCTCATCTCGCCGAAGGTCTTTTCGAACCCGTTGGGCAAGAACACCGGATCGTAGCCGAAGCCGAGCTCGCCGCGTGGCGGCCATACCAGCGTGCCGTCGACCTCACCGCGAAAATATTCCGCCTGGCCATCGGGAAAGACCAGGCAGATGACCGCGACAAAGCGGCCCTTGCGCTGGGCAGGCGTCATCGCGCCAACTTCTTGCAAGGCCACTTCCGTGCGCTGCATGGCCATGCCGAAGTCGCGGGAGCCGTCCGGCGTCTCAGCCCAGTTGGCGGTGTAGACGCCGGGTGCGCCGTCGAGCGCATCGACACACAGGCCGGAATCGTCCGACAGCGCCGGCAATCCAGTGGCCTTGGCGGCATCCAAGGCTTTTATGAGGGCGTTCTGCTCGAAAGTGGTGCCGGTCTCGTCCGGCTCCGGCAAGCCGTATTCCTTTGCGGACTTCGCTTCTATGCCGAATGGCGCCATCAGATCGGCGAATTCCCGCAATTTGCCGGCGTTATGGCTGGCGACGACGATCTTATGCCCATTAAGCGAGTGAACAGTTGGCGAATGCATCAGATGCCCCAGATTCTTGGCTCGGCGAATTCGATCGAATTGCCCGACGGGTCGCGAATATAGATCGAGCAGCCGCCCTGCGGCCATTCGAACTCGCTTTCGATGGCGATTTTTTTCGCCTCAAGATGCGCTTTCCAGCGTGGGATTTCAGCCGCGCTTGCGGCGAAGCAAAGATGGCCCTCGCCGACCGCGCCATGCGGCGGTACTTTGAGCTTGGCGTCGGCCGGCGGCGGCACTTTGGTCGCCTCGGCATTGAAGATAAGCAGCACGCCGTCGCCGCAGCGGAAGAAGAGATGCCTGCCATCGACCTTGCCGAGCAGATCGAGCCCGAGCACGCCCGAATAGAACCGTTCCGCGGCAGCAAGGTCCGTCACGTAGAGTGCTGATTCCAGGATTGCGGAAGGAGTCACAGGATCGCCAATCTCATCAATATTGACTGCAGCTAAGCCACCGCCATTTGCTGCAAGCTGACCAGGCGCTGAATACCTTTCTTGGCGAGCCCCATCAACGCCGCGAACTGCTCTTCCGAGAACGGCTCGCCCTCGGCCGTGCCTTGGATCTCGACGATGCCGCCCTTGCCGGTCATGACGAAATTGGCGTCGGTGCCGGCCGAGGAATCCTCGATGTAGTCGAGATCGATGACCGGCTGGCCATCATGGATGCCGCAGGAGATCGCTGCGACGTGATCCTTCAGCACCTTGCCCAGGCTCGCCATCTGGCGGGCTTCCATCCAGCGCAGGCAGTCGTAGAGCGCCACCCAGCCGCCGGTGATCGAAGCGGTGCGCGTGCCGCCGTCGGCCTGGATCACGTCGCAGTCGACGGTGATCTGCTGCTCGCCGAGCGCCTGCAGGTCGACCACGGCGCGCAGGGAGCGGCCGATCAGCCGCTGGATCTCCAGCGTGCGGCCGCCTTGTTTGCCGGCCGAAGCCTCGCGGCGCATGCGCTCGCCGGTCGAACGCGGCAGCATGCCGTATTCCGCCGTCACCCAGCCCTTGCCGGAATTGCGCATCCAGCCCGGCACCTTTTCCTCCAGGCTGGCCGTACACAGCACATGCGTGTCGCCGAACTTCACCAGGCACGAGCCTTCCGCATGCTTGGAGACGCCGCGCTCGAAGGAGATGGGGCGCATTTCGTCGAATTGGCGTTTGGAAGGGCGCATTCAGGCTTCTTTCTTTCTTCGGAATCTTGGCCGGGGAATCTTGGCCGGCTTGTAGCCGCACGGGGCGTGAGGCGCAAAGGAAAATGGACCGGTTGCGCCGCCGCCGCGGAAGTCTATATCTTCGGGGCGGAGGTTTTGGCTCGAAATGACAAAGGCAGTCGATCCCGGTTTGCAGTCGCACGTGCTCCCGTCGCACGCGCTGCAATCGCCCGCGCTTCAATCGCTCGACATGCGTTCGCGCGACATCTTCCGGCGCATCGTCGATTCCTATTTGAGGGATGGCGAACCCGTCGGTTCGCGCAGCCTGTCGCGCATCCTGCCGTCGTCGCTGTCGCCGGCCACCATCCGCAATGTGATGAGCGACCTTGAGCATCTCGGCCTGATCTATGCGCCGCACATTTCGGCTGGCCGGCTGCCGACCCAGGCAGGCCTGCGCTTCTTCGTCGATGCTTTCATGGAACTTGGTGACCTCTCCGACGAGGAGCGCCGCACCATCGAGGCGCAGGTGCGCGCCTCCGGCTCGGGCGCGACGCTGGAGCATATGCTGACCGAGGCCAGCCAGATGCTGTCCGGCATGTCGCGCGGCGCCGGCCTCGTGCTCGCCGCCAAGAATGAGGTGGCGCTTAAGCACATCGAATTCATCCAGCTCGAGCCGACCAAGGCGCTGGCCGTGCTGGTCTCGCAGAACGGCGACGTCGAAAATCGCGTCATCGATCTGCCCGCCGGCATCACCATCTCGCAATTGCACGAAGCCTCCAACTTCCTCAACGCCCATATCCGCGGCCGCACCCTGGCCGAGGCGCGGGTCGAGATCGCCCGCATCAAGGAAGAGACCAGGGCAGCCCTCGACACGCTGTCGCAGGATCTGGTCGAGAAGGGCCTGGCGGTCTGGGCAGGCGCTGAAAGCGGCGTGCCTGGGCGGCTTATCGTGCGCGGCCGCGCCAATCTCCTGGAAAACGTCACTGCCCAGGCCGACATAGAGTTGCTGCGGCATCTGTTCGAGGATCTGGAGACGCAGGATGGGCTGATCCAGCTTCTCGACCTCGCCGAGGAAGGCCCGGGCGTGCGCATATTCATCGGTTCGGAAAACAAGCTGTTTTCGCTGTCTGGCTCCTCGCTGGTGGTGGCACCCTATCGCGACAAGGACGCGCGCGTCGTCGGTGCGCTCGGCGTCATCGGGCCGACGCGGCTGAATTATGCGCGCATAGTACCGATGGTCGACTATACCGCGCAGCTGATTTCGCGCATGCTGAGCTAGAGCCGCCGCGGGCCTGCCGCAAGGAGGAGAAAAGAATGGCGCTGGAATCGTTCAAGGCCCAGATCAGTCTGCTGCTCGAAGAAATGATCAACCAGCCAGAGGATCAGCACGAGGTGCAAGAGCAGTTGCGTGAGAAGCTGCAAGAGATGCGGGCCATGGGCCTGCCGCTGCCTGCCGATCTGGTCGCGCTGGAAAAGCGCCTCGACGACGACTTTTACGCCTCTGGCAACTGAACGGGTTCGGCTTCAAATCCTCGTGTGCTCGACGACCGTTTGGAACGATCAATGCCGGATGCCGTTTGCCCTGTTCGAGGCGAATCCCGGAGGACGTTGATGATCCGATCTGGCGGCTTTGCGGCCGTTGCCGCTGCCCTCCTTGTTGCGACACCGGCAGCCGCCCAGCAGGCGGACCAAAATGTGCTCAAAGGCGAAGCCGCGTTCGGCGATTGGCACGCCGACAGGCCTGGCGTCCGCCGCCTGATCGGGCCGCAAGACATGCCGGCAGCCGACCCCGCCCAATCCGCTTCGAACGGCGCCGGCGTGGCGGAACGGCCCGAAAGCGCCAAGCCAGAATTGCCGCCGGGCTTTTCGGCTGAAATGATCGCATCCGGCATCGTCAATCCACGTGTCGTGCGCGTCGCTCCGAATGGCGACCTGTTTGTTGCCAACAGCCATGCCGACCAAATACGCGTCTATCGTCTCGCCGAGGGCAGCGCCAAGCCCATCGAGAAAGCGATCTTCGCCAAGGGGCTCAATTATCCCTACGGCATCGCCTTCTATCCGCCAGGAGACAAACCGCAATGGGTTTATGTCGCCAACAGCGACAGCATCGTCCGCTTCCCCTATCGTGACGGCGACCTTAAGACATCCGGCAAACCAGAAACCATTGTCGCCAAAATCCCGTCGGGCGGTCACACGACCCGCGACATCGCCTTCTCGCAGGACGGCAAAACGCTTTATTTGTCGGTTGGCTCCGCCTCGAACGTCGCCGAGGACATAGGCAAGGAGCCGGATAGCGGCCTCGACGCCTGGGCCAAATCAAAGCCGCTCGGGGCGGCCTGGGGCTCCGAGGACGGCCGTGCCGACGTGCTCGCCTTCGATCCGGATGGGAAAAACCCCCGAACGGTCGCCACCGGCCTGCGCAACTGTACGGGCATGACCGTGCAGCCCGCCACCGGCGCATTGTGGTGCGTGGTCAACGAGCGCGACGAACTCGGCGACAACGTGCCGTTCGAATTTGCAACTGCGGTCAAGGACGGCGGATTCTATGGTTGGCCTTGGTACTACATCGGCAACAACGAGGATCCGCGCCATCAGGGCGAGCGGCCAGACCTCGCCGGCAAGGCCACTGTCCCCGATGTACTGATGCAGGCGCATTCGGCGCCGATGAACATAGCCTTCTACGACGGCAAGAACTTCCCGGCGGACTACCAGGGTGACGCTTTCGTCACCATGCATGGTTCGTGGAACCGTGGCGCCAGGACCGGCTACAAGGTGGTGAGGCTCAAATTCAGGGATGGCAAGCCGACCGGCGAATATGAGGACTTCATGACCGGCTTCGTCGTCTCGAACGACGCCGTCTGGGGCCGCCCGGTCGGTGTCGCGATTGCCAAGGACGGCTCGCTGATCGTCACCGAGGACGGCAACGGCACCATCTGGCGCGTTACCTACGAAGACGGCCGCTCCTGAACGGCGGTGGCGCCTGCTGCGCTGGCGCAATCGAATCCGAGCCGAGGGAATTCACCCAACCTCAACATTGTGCGACAAGCGCGAATCATGACACTCACCGGGTTCCTCGCCTATAGCGCCGCCCTCGGCATCGCCGCAGCCATCCCCGGCCCAGGCGTCACCGCGCTTGTTGCGCGTGCGCTGGGTTCCGGCTTCCGCTCGTCGCTGGCCATGTCGTTCGGGCTGATGCTCGGCGACCTGACCTATCTCACTGCCGTGGTGCTCGGCCTGGCTTTCGTCGCACAAACCTTCGGCATGGTCTTCCTGGCCATCAAATGGCTGGGCGTCGCCTACCTCGCTTTTCTTGGCTGGCGTTTCTGGACGAGCGGTATCACGCCGGAGACGGTAGAGGCGAAGAAAGGCAAGGGCGGCTTGGCATCCAGCTTCGTAGCCGGCCTCGCGGTCACGCTCGGCAATCCGAAGACGATGATCTTCTATCTCGCCATCACCCCGACCATCGTCGATCTGAAGATGATCACGCTGGCCGATTACGGCATCCTCGTCGCGATCACGATCGTCGTCCTGCTCGTGGTGCTGGTGCCCTATCTGGCGCTGGCGGCCAAGGCGCGATGGTTCCTGAAGTCGCCGCGGGCGCTGAGGGCACTCAACCGCACCGCCGCCGGCTTCATGGTCGGTGCGGCGGCGGCAATTGCCGCCCGCCAATAGATCTCTTTCGCCAATCCGCCCAACGATTGCCACGCGTTGCAGGGCGGGGGTATTCAGCACGACCTTCACTCGGGATATTTTTCGATCGACAGCCTATCTTGCGCGGTGGATGGCTCTATCCTATGCCCGCCCGACTCTTGCCGCTTGACCTTTGGGAGGAAAATCAATGAACAAGCCCGCCACCCCCACGCACGTGCCCGGCCGCGGCCGCATCTACAATTCGATCACCGAGACGATCGGTGACACGCCGCTGGTGCGGCTTGACAAATTCGCCAGGGAGAAGGGTGTCGTCGCCAATCTGCTGGCCAAGCTCGAATTCTTCAACCCGATCGCCTCGGTCAAGGACCGAATCGGCGTTTCGATGATCGAGGCGTTGGAGGCTTCGGGCAGGATCACGCCCGGCAAGACCACCCTGATCGAGCCGACCTCGGGCAATACCGGCATCGCGCTCGCCTTTGCCGCCGCCGCCAAGGGCTACAAGCTGATCCTGACCATGCCGGAAACCATGTCCGTCGAACGCCGCAAGATGCTGGCGCTGCTCGGTGCCGAACTGGTGCTGACCGAAGGGCCGAAAGGCATGAAGGGCGCCATCGCCAAGGCGGACGAGCTGGCGGCAACGCTGCCCGACGCTGTCATTCCGCAGCAATTCGAAAACCCGGCCAATCCGGAAATCCATCGCCGCACCACGGCCGAGGAAATCTGGAACGACACCCATGGCGAAGTCGATATCTTCGTTGCCGGCATCGGAACCGGCGGCACCATCACCGGCGTCGGCCAGGTGCTGAAGAAGCGCAAGCCCTCGGTGCATATCGTCGCCGTCGAACCGGAAGCCTCGCCGGTGCTGTCGGGCGGCCAGCCAGGCCCGCACAAGATCCAGGGCATTGGCGCCGGCTTCGCGCCAAAAATCCTCGACACGACGATATATGACGAGATCGTCAAGGTCTCGAACGAGGATTCGGTTGCCAATGCACGGCTCGTCGCTCGGCTCGAAGGTGTGCCGGTCGGCATCTCGTCGGGTGCCGCCCTGCAAGCGGCGATCGTCGTCGGCTCGCGGCCCGAGAACAAGGGCAAGAACCTCGTCGTCGTCATCCCCTCCTTCGCCGAGCGCTATCTCTCGACGATCCTGTTTGAGGGATTGGGCGCTTAGACACGAGCGTTTTTGACCGGTTCGTAGCGATCCTTCGCGATGCCCTCCGGCATCAAACGTTCTGTATCAACGCTTCGGCGTGGACCGCTGAAAACCACCTGTGGCGGGCGTCGTTCGCTTTGAGCGGCGGGTCACTTCCGTATCAAATCGTCGCTGCCTGGCGGAGGACTTCATGTACAAGCTCTATACACGTGCCAATACCGGCGGCTTTGTCGTCGAGGCGGCGCTCGCTTTGGCAGGTGTGCCTTTCGACCGGATCGACGTTCCGAAGGGCCGACTCGACCAGGCCTTTTTAGACATCAGCCCCTTGAACCAGGTGCCGGTGCTGGTCTTGCCGGACGGACGCTCGATGACCGAGTCGGCGGCAATCTGCATTCTGCTCGCCGAACGCCACCCGGAAGCAGCTTTAGCGCCGGCAGCGAACACACCTGACCGTGCCGACTTCCTGCGCTGGATGTTTTTCATGTCCTCCGTCATTTATCCAGCCAACCTGCGGTTCTTCTACGCTGATCGCTACACGGCCGACGCCGGCGGCGTGGACGCCGTCAAACAGGCGGCGGTCTCGGAAATGGATCGCAGCTTCGCCATTCTCGATGCTGCCCTCGAAGGCCGGGACTGGCTGGCCGGCGACCGGCTCTCGCTGGCCGACATCTATCTCGTCATGTTGGTGGCCTGGCATCCGGAGGTCGCGACGGTTCCAACCGCTTGGCCGAATATCGAACGCCTTTGGGCCAATTTGCGGGAACATCGGGTGATAAAGAGGCTGAATGCTTCCCACGACATGTGGCCGGCCTAAGCACTCCGCCTTGTCTCAGTGTCTTTCCGCATGGCCGAGCCCTGCCCGTCGTTCCTGCAGGAACCGGCGCACGGCCGGATCGCGTTCGAGGCCGATAGCCCGGTCATAGGCCTCGCTCGCTTGCGGAACTTTGCCGAGTCTGGCCAGCAGGCCCGCGCGGGCGGCCCAGTAAGGTTGATAGTCATACAGCCGCTTGTCGCCGCTGAGTTGATCAAGCGCGCCTAATCCTGCCGAAGCACCTTCGGCCTCGGCAATCGCCACTGCACGGTTGATCGACACCACCGGCGAACCGGCAATCACCGACAGCGCGTCGTAGAGCTCCTTGATCGCGACCCAGTCGGTACAACCGGTCAGCCGCCGCGTCGTATGCGCAGACTGCACGGCGGCCTCGAGCTGATAGCGGCCGACAACGCCCTTGGCGGCCGCGCGCCCGAGCAGCGCCTCCGCTTCATCGATCAGGGTGTCGTCCCACAATGCAAGATCCTGCTCGGCCAGCGGCACATAGTCACCCGCCGCATTGCGCCGGGCTGCACGCCGCGCCTCGGCGAACAGCATCAGCGCCAGCAGGCCGAGTGCTTCCGGCTCATCCGGCATCAGCGAGGCGACCAGCCGGCCGAGCCAGATGCCTTCGGTCGCGAGATTGCGGCGCCGCGTTTCGGTGCCGGCCGGGTCGGACCAACCTTCGGCAAACGCCGCGTAGATTGCTTCCAGAACGGTGCCCAGCCGCTCGCCGAGCTCGGCCCGCTCCGGCACGCGGAACGGAATGCCTGTCTCGCGAATTCGCATTTTGGCGCGCACTAGGCGCTGGCTCATCGTGGCTGGCGAGACAAGAAAAGCCGAGGCGATGGTCGCTGCGTCGAAGCCCAGGACCGTCTGCAGGATCAGCGGTGCTCGCACGCCGGCCTCGATTGCCGGATGGGCACAGGCAAACATCAGCCTGAGCCGCTCGTCCGGCAGGTCTTCGTCGGCCACGCGTGCCTCCATCTCCTCGGCGATCAGCCTAAGGTGGTCGCGGGCCGCCTCGCTTGTCAGCCGCCGTCTGACAGCGTCGACGCGGCGCTTGCGTGCCACTGCCAGCAGCCAGGCTTCCGGCTTGTCGGGCACGCCCGCCTGTGGCCAACGCTCGAGCGCCGCTGCAAAGGCATCGGCCAAGGCGTCCTCGGCAGCGGCCACGTCGCGTGTGCGCGCGGCGAGATAGGCGACCAGCTTGCCGTAGCTTTGCCGGGCGGCGGCTTCCGCCGCCGCCCGCGCAGTATCGGGCAATTCCGGCATCACATGGTGAGTTCCCAGATCGGCCGCACCTCTACCGTGCCTGTGCTGGCGCCCGGGCAGCGCGCCGCCCAGGCAATGGCGGCGTCGGCGTCCTCCGCTTCGATCATATAGAAGCCGGCAAGCTGCTCCTTGGTGTCGGCATAGGGGCCGTCGAGCACGTTGGTCTTGCCATTGGCCATCCGCACCGAGGTGGCGGCTTGGGTCGGCTTCAGCCGGTCGCCGGCGAGCCAGGCGCCGGATTTCTTCAATGCTTCGGTGTAGGCGACATAGGCGCTCGACATCTGTGTCACCGCGTCTGCCGGCGCGGCTGCCATCCCCGCTTCGTTTCCGTAGATCAAAAGCATATAGCGCATGGTCTTCTCCCGTTTTTGGAAGGCCGCATTGTTGCGAGCCGGACGTATGTCGCGCGGCCCTGGCCGATTTCGACAGGCGCAGGAAAAATCTTTCGGCCGCGATGCGACCTCGCGCAAGCGCCGATATGCTGGGGCACTGCTTAGCCGTTCGTCTAATCGCTGCTATTGCGGGTTGGCATTTCCCGCCCGCTGTCTAAACTCGCCTCGCTTCGTGCCGCAGAGGAGGGCACGGCGGCGAATTTTCAGGGAGGAAATCGCATGCTCAATTTCAGGACGAAATTTGTTGCAGCCGGCGTGCTGTCGCTGTCGCTTGGCCTTGGCGCGGTATCGGCCAAGGCACAGGAATTCATCAACGTGCTGACCGGCGGCACGTCCGGCGTCTACTATCCGCTCGGCGTCGCGCTATCGGAAATCTACGGCAAGGGCATCGAAGGCGCGCGCACCCAGGTGCAAGCAACGAAAGCGTCGGTCGAAAACCTCAACCTGCTGCAGCAGGGCAAGGGCGAGATCGCCTTTGCGCTCGGCGATTCCGTCAAGCTGGCCGCCGAAGGCAACACCGAAGCAGGCTTCCCAGGCAAGCTCGACAAGCTGCGCGGCATTGCCGCCATCTATCCCAATTACATCCAGATCGTCGCCAGCAAGGAGTCGGGCATCAAGACGCTCGCCGATCTCAAGGGCAAGAGCCTTTCGGTCGGCGCGCCGGCCTCAGGCACCGAGCTCAACGCCCGCACCATTTTCGCCGCTGCCGGGCTGAAATACGAAGACCTCGGGCGGATCGAATATCTGCCCTTCGCCGAATCGGTGGAGCTGATCAAGAACCGCCAGCTCGACGCCACGCTGCAGTCGGCCGGCCTTGGGGTCGCGTCGATCCGTGATCTCGCCACCTCGGTGCCGGTGAACATCGTTGCCGTGCCGGCGGAGGACGTCGCCAAGATCGGCTCGCCCTATCTGTCCGTGGTCATCCCCAAGGGCACCTATGAGGGCCAGACCGAGGATGTCGCGACCGCCGCCGTCGGAAATTTCCTGATCACCAGCGCCGATGTCTCCGACGAGACCGCCTACCAGATGACCAAATTGCTGTTCGAGCATCTCGACCAGCTGACCGCTGCCCACGCCGCCGCCAAGGCGATCGACCCGGCCAAGGCGCTCGACGGCATGCCGGTGCCGCTGCATCCAGGCGCCGAGAGGTATTACAAGGAAAAGGGATTGGTGAAGTAAGGAGCCATCCCCCTTTGAGGAGAAGGTGGACAGCTGCCGCAGGCGGATGGATGGGTACGGTCGGTTGAGGCCGCGCACTGCCGCACCGACCCCACCCGCCTCGCTTCGCTGGAGCGCGCCCCGCCAGGAACCCGCCAATGACCGCAACCCCGACCGTTCTTTCCCCCACAGCGGAAGCTCCTGTCGAAGGATTGCCGCCGGGCTTCGGCGAAGGCATCGCCGGCAAGGTGGCTTTTTTTATCGCCATCGCCTTCTCCATCTTCCAGATCTACATCGCCGCCTATGGCAGCCTGCCGAGCCAGGTCGTACGCGCCATGCATGTCGGCTTCCTGCTGCTGCTCGGCTTTGCCCTAATCGCCAATCTGCGCGCCAAAAGCGGCCCGGCGAAAGCATTGTTCTGGACGTTCGGCGTGCTCGGCTTCGGCACCGGCCTCTACAATTGGGTGTTCTATGCCGACCTCATCCGCCGCTCCGGCTTCCTCACCACACCCGACCTGATCGTCGGCGCGGTGCTGGTCGTGCTGGTCTTCGAAGCGGCTCGCCGGCTGATGGGTCTGCCGCTCGCGGTCATCGCCTTCATCTTCCTTGCCTATTGCTTTGTCGGCAATCATTTGCCGCCGCCTTTCATCCATCGCGGCTATGATTTCGCCCAGCTCGTCGACACCTTCGCCTATGGCACCGAAGGCATTTACGGTACGCCGATCTATGTCTCGGCCGCCTACATCTTCATCTTCGTCGTTTTCGCCGCCTTTCTTGAGCGCGCCGGCATGATCGCGCTGTTCAACGATTTTGCGCTTGGCCTGGTCGGCTCATGGCGCGGCGGCCCGGCGCAGGTCTGTGTGCTGTCCTCGGCGCTGATGGGCACCATTTCCGGCTCCGGCGTCGCCAATGTGGTGGCCAGCGGCCAGTTCACCATCCCGCTGATGAAGCGCTTCGGCTTCCGCTCGGCCTTCGCCGGCGCCGTCGAGGCGACCTCGTCGATGGGCGGCCAGATCATGCCGCCGGTGATGGGAGCGGTTGCCTTTATCATGGCCGAGACCCTGAACATCCCCTATGCCGCGGTTGTCAAGGCGGCGATCATTCCGGCGCTGCTCTATTTCGGCGCCTGTTTCTGGCAGGTGCACCTGGAAGCCGGCAAGGCCGGCCTGCACGGAATGGCCAAGGCCGACCTGCCCAATCCGTGGGATGCGGTGAGACAACATTGGCCGCTGGTACTGCCGCTCGCAGCACTGATCTACCTGCTGTTTGCCGGCTACACACCGGTGTTCGCCGGCACCATGGGCCTGGCGTTGACCATTGTGCTTATCCTCGGCACGCCGCTTGCGGCATCGATCGGGCCGCTCGCCTTCCGCGTCGTCTTCTGGCTGGCGCTCGGGCTTGCCGCGGCTTCCTTCATGAAATTCGGCGTCAACATCCTCAGCCTGGTCATCGCCGTGCTGGTCGTCGCCTGCCTCACTTTCAAAGGCGGGCGCGAGACGCTGCGCATATGCGTGGATTCCCTCGCCGAGGGAGCAAAGAACGCGCTGCCGGTCGGCATTGCCTGCGCCATTGTCGGCATCGTGATCGGCACGCTGACGCTTACCGGCATCGCCTCGACCTTCATCGGCTGGATCATCTCGATCGGCGAGAACAATCTGTTCCTGTCGCTGCTTTTGACCATGCTCACCTGCCTGGTGCTCGGCATGGGCATACCGACCATTCCCAACTACATCATCACTTCGTCGCTGGCCGGGCCAGCGCTGCTGTCGCTCGGCGTGCCGTTGGTGGTCAGCCATATGTTCGTCTTCTATTTCGGCATAATGGCCGATCTCACCCCGCCTGTGGCGCTGGCCGCCTTCGCCGCCGCACCCATGGCCAAGGAAAGCGGCCTCAAGATCGGCATCCAGGCCACCAAGCTTGCCATTGCCGGCTTCGTTGTGCCGTTCATGGCGGTCTATACCCCGGCGCTGATGCTGCAGGATCCCGGCCCGATCGCCGCCCAGTTCGGCTATCCCGTCGAGGTCGCCTATATCGTCATCAAAGCCTGCATGGGTATCGTCCTGTGGGGCGCCGCCGCCGTCGGATTTCTCGCCCGGCGCATGGCCTGGTGGGAACGCCTCGTCGCCTTCGCCGCCGGCGTGCTGCTGGTTGCTGCACTGCCGCTCACCGACGAGGCGGGCTGGGCGCTGTCTCTTGCCTGGATCGGCTGGCACTGCTGGCGCGCGCGACAGGCTTCGCTGGCCAACTCGGCATGAGCCTCTGCATCGTCGCGGCCGGCAAGACGGTGACGCTCGCGGTCGCTGCCTTCACGCTGTCCTGGGTGCATTCGGTGGAGAAGACCCAGTGGCAGGAAGACTGGAAGGTGCTGCCGTCCGGCCTGGAACTCGTCGAGGCCCGCATCAAGGGATCGGGCGCCGGGATGGAGCCGCCGCAAGGCTCGGTGCTGAGAAACGGCTGGTGGGTTTATGCGCCCAAGCTCGGGCCACAGCGGCGCCTCGTGCTCGCCGCCTCGGGCGCCACGGGTCAGGGCTGGACGCTGTGCACGGTGCAGGACTGCCGCGAACTGGCTAAGCTGGCAGGCGACACGATCTCGCTGGAGCCGTGCGGGCCGGAGGGCTCCAGCCAGCCGCGGTAGCGGGCGATCATGCCGGCAAGCGGATGCGAGATCTCGACATGGAAGCGGAAGGCGCGATGCCGCCGCGAATGCCGTCGACCCGCGTCAGGTCCGAAGACAGGCGGCGCACCACCGCCGCCGTCAGCACCGGAAAGCTCGAGACGCCGGACAGCACGAAGACGCCGGCGTTTCGCGCAGCCTCGTCGAACGCAGAGACACCGGCGACGAAATCTGAGCCGTCGGCTAGATCGAGATAGTTGATGCGCCGGGCGATGCAGGCCTCGATCAGCGGTAGCGTCCCTCGCCATAGGCCTGGAACGGACCGCTCGCGTCGACTACAATATCGGGCTCAAATGCGGCGAGTTGCGCGGCAAGATCGCCGTCACGGTCGAACAGTGCCGGCACCAGCCGGGCTGCTGCCGGGGCGCGCTTCTTGCAATATGCGTTAGCCTTGGCGAGCGAGCGCCCGGCGACGAAGAGGATCAGACGCGGCTCGCCCTCCAAAAGCTCGACGGTGCGACCGCCAAAGGTGCCATAGCCGCCGACGACAAGAACCTTCATCCGCAGTTCCCCAAAATGCCCCGCCCCGCTCCCGGCCACGGCAGTGAGCCTAGCCGATCAATCTTGCCCTCACCTCGGCGGAAGGGATTTCACAATTGTCCTTCTTGCCGAACAGCGCGTAGCGGTTCTTTGCGATGCGGTCGTAGAGCCAGTCGCGAAGCGGGCGCGGCAACAGCAGCAGGACCCGCGCCGCTCGCCACGGCCAGCCGAGTTCGGCCATGACGGCAACGAAACTGTCCAGGCGGGTGAAAGCGGCGCCATCGACGATGACGAGATTGGTCTCGTAGCGATCCGTCCGCAGCCCGTATTTCTTGAACAGCATTTCGCCGAAGCGCGACTGCGCCGTTACGAAATGGAAGCGGCCCTTGCGGTCGAGCTTCACCACCATGCGCACAAAGCCCGAGCACAACACGCAAATACCGTCGAACACGATCAACGGGCGACTCGATTCGAATTCTGGCGGCTCAGGAGAATGGTTAGGCTTGACGATCACGGGGCGCCCGGCAGCTGGTGTCAGGCGACACTAGGCCTGCCGGCGGCTGGATCAAGGCCCGGAATGCTAGAGGCTTGGCGGTGTCGCACGCCGTCTGTCGGTCAGCGCAGGGCGCTCGGCGCGATAGGTCGTCGACCGATTGTCGGCGTCAGGCCGGCAGATACGGCTGTCGTGACGGCTCTCCATGCTCATCATCAGTGCACGCCGATCCCAAGCGTGTTGCCACGGCGCGCGCAGGCGGGGCCTGGGCCGCGCATGTAATAGCGCTCGGGTCGATAGGTCGGCGCGACGAATTCGCGGATGGCGGCGGCATAGCCGGCGATTTGATTCCAGAAGCTCATTTTACTCGGTCCCTGTCCCGTTTCGGATGTCCCTTCCGAATTGCGGGGATCATAGCGTCCAGGCGTGAATAGTCGGTGAACGCGATGTTAATCTCTGGTCGAAAATGCCTTTGTTCATGGCTGGAATGCGGCTGATTCGCGGTGTTTCCATGCAGTCCGTCGGCATTTCGTCCAGTGTGACTTTTGCATCACATATGTTTCGCCTGAATGTCGCAGAAGCGCGGTTTTGTTTCAGGTTCTTACTGGACCGCGAAATTTCCGTGCACGCGGCCGGAAAACCAGGAACCCGCCCGTCAGCCGCACGTTGATTTCCCAGTGCCGGGACGAACCGGTTCCGCAGGCTGTGGTGCTCGGGTTGGGCCGCAGCCAAAAATCCGAAACTGCAAGAGCAATGGAAAGGCAAAGGCCATGGGCTTCTTTTCGAAGGATATCAAAACACTCGATGACCTGTTCGTGCACACGCTGCGCGACATCTATTACGCTGAAAAACAGATCGAGAAATCGCTGCCGAAGATGATCGACAAGGCGAGTGATCCGCAGCTGAAAGCCGGCTTTGAGAAACATCTCGCCCAGACCAAGGGTCATATCCAGCGTGTCGAGCAGGTCTTCGAACTGCACGGTGTGAAGGCCAAGCAGGTCGACTGCCCGGCCATCGACGGCATTCTCGAAGAGGCCGACGACGTCAGCGGCGACATCGCCGACAAGGAGGTCCTCGACGCTGCGCTGATCGCCTCGGCCCAGGCGGTCGAGCATTATGAAATGACCCGTTACGGCACCTTGATTGCCTGGGCCAAGCAACTGGGCCGCACCGACTGCGCCAATGTGCTGGCCAACAATCTCAAGGAGGAACAGGCGACCGACCGCAAGCTTACCGAGATGGCGGAAAGCAAGATCAACCTGCAAGCCGCCGAGTAGGGCAGCGATAGAGAATTGAGTTCAAGGCAAGGCTGGGCCGAAACCCCGGACTTGCCTTTTGCGCCGCCGGAACCGGAACGGACTTTGCCCGTTCTCGGTTGAACGTTGTCGCGCAGGGAGTTTGTCATGGCGCCGCGCCCCGCCTGGAGAGGGTATCTCAAGCTTTCGCTGGTCACTTGCGCCGTCGAACTGACCAATGTCGTCACCCAGGCCGAGAAAGTCTCGTTCCGCGTGCTCAACCGCAAGACCGGCAATACCGTCAAGCGCGTCTATGTCGATTCGGCAAGCGGCAAGCCGCTCGATGAAGGCGACGAGATCAAGGGCTACGAGATCGGCGACGGCGACTTCGTCCAAATCGAGGAGGAGGAGATCGAAGCCGTGCAGATCGAATCCTCGCATACGATGAGCCTCGATGGGTTCATCGAAAAATCCTCGATCCAGCAGATCTATCTCGATACGCCCTATTATGTGACGCCTGCTGACGAGGTCTCGGAAGAGGCCTTCGCCGTCATCCGCGACGCCATGGCCGCCAAGAAGACGGCGGGGCTAGCCCGCATTGTGCTCTATCGCCGCGAACGTCCGGTGGTCATCGAGCCGTCGGGCAAGGGTCTGCTGCTGACGACGCTGCGCTATGGCGATACGGTTCGCAGGCCCGAGATCGTGTTCGGCGACATCAAGCCGGTGAAGACCGACGCCGAGATGATCAGGCTGGCCGAACACATCGTCGATGAGAAACAGGCAAAGTTCGATCCTTTCGAATTCGAGGACAAATACGAAAACGCCCTGATCGAGCTGGTCCGCGCCAAGAAGGCCGGCAAGAAGGCACCGAAGACCAAGGCGGAACCACGGCCCTCCAACGTCGTCAATCTCTTCGATGCATTGAAGAAGAGCCTTTCGTCGGAAGCCGGTGCGCCGGCAAAGACCGGACGCCCGGCAAAGGGCGCCAAGTCCAAAGCCGCTCGGCGCAAATCTGCTTAGGATCAGACCATGGCCAGCCTCGAGCAGTACCATGCCAAGCGCAATTTCAAGAAGACGGGCGAACCGGCCGGCAAGGTTTCGCGCGGCAAAAAAGCCGAGCCGGGTGGCATTTTCGTCATCCACAAGCATGCCGCCACCAGGCTTCACTACGACCTTCGCCTCGAGCATGGCGGCGTGCTGTGGAGCTGGGCGGTGACGCGAGGCCCGAGCCTCGACCCGCACGAAAAGCGGCTCGCCGTGCATGTCGAGGACCACCCGATCGACTATGCGCCGTTTGAAGGCACCATCCCGAAGGACCAATATGGCGGCGGCTCGGTCATTGTCTGGGACGAGGGAACTTGGGTCCCCGATGGCGACCCGGCAAAGGCGATGAAGAAAGGCCATATCAGTTTCGAACTGCATGGCCACAAATTGCATGGCGCCTGGCATCTGGTGCGGCTGAAGCCGCGTCCGGGCGAAAAGCGTGACAACTGGTTGCTGATCAAATCCGACGATGCCGCCGCGCGTCCGGGCGAGGACATTTTGCAGGAGGCGCCGCAATCGGTGAAATCCGGCCTGACCATCGAGGAGGTCGGCGAAGGCAAGAGCGCCGACGGCAAGAAGCCAAGCGTCTGGCAGTCCGACAGGCCGGCCGCCAGCAAAGCGAAGGCTGTCGCGGCAAGGCGGCTCGAATTCATCGAACCGGCGCTCGCAACGCTGGAGCGAGACGCGCCGCCCGGCAAGGACTGGCTGCATGAGGTGAAGTTCGACGGCTATCGCATGCAGGCGCAGCTTGTCGGCACCGAGGTGCGGCTTTTGACACGTGCCGGCCTCGACTGGACCGACAAATTCGGTGGCGCAATTGTCGCGGCACTTGGCGGCCTGAAATGCACCGATGCGATCATCGACGGCGAAATCGTCGTGCTGGCGGATAGTGGCGTGTCGTCCTTCTCGCTGCTGCAGCAAGATCTGTCGGCGGGCCGTACGGACCGTTTCATCTACTATGTCTTCGACCTGTTGCGTCTCAACGGTGAGGATATCCGTTCGGAGCCGCTGGTGGAGCGCAAGGAAAGGCTGTGCACTTTGCTCGCCGGACAGGCCGAGAATCAGGCCGTGCGCTTCAGCGACCACTTTGCCGAGCCCGGCAAGATCATGCTGGAGCACGCTTGCCGCCTGGGCCTCGAAGGCGTCGTCTCCAAGCGCGCCGAAGCGCCCTACCGCAGCGGCCGCGTTCCCTCGTGGGTGAAGTCGAAATGCACGGCGCGCCAGGAATTCGTCATCGGCGGCTACATGCCGTCGGACAAGACCGGGCGGGGCGTGCGCTCGCTGCTGGTCGGCTATCACGAGGGCGGCAAGCTGCGCTATGCCGGCCGCGTCGGCACCGGCTTCACCGCCAAAAGCACCAACGAGTTGAAGAAGAGGCTTGATGCGCTGAAGACGACAACCTCGCCCTTCGACGGGGAGGTGCCAAGGGGCAAGGGGCTGGTCTGGGTCAAGCCCGAACTTGTCGGCGAAGTGGAGTTTCGCAGTTGGACGTCGGACCGTATAATACGCCACGCCTCGTTCCAGGGATTGCGCGAGGACAAGCCGGCGGAGGAAGTCGTGCAGGAGAAACCGAAAGCACGCTCAGCCACGGCAGAGCCGAAGCCAAACCCCGCCAAACCTGCGGGCGCGGCGGCGAAAACCTCGGTTACGCTGTCCCGCCCCGACAAGCTTCTGTGGCCCGAGGAGAACGTATCGAAGCAGGATCTGGTCGATCACTACGCGCTGGTCTGGCCGCGCATGAAGCAATTCGTCATCAACCGGCCGCTCAGCCTTGTGCGGGCGCCGGACGGCGTTGGCGGCCAACGGTTCTTCCAAAAACATGCCTCGGCCGGCATGCACGACAAGATCGCCGTGATGAAGGATCCCACCGACGGCGAGGAGATATTGTTCATCCGCGATTTCGACGGTGTCGTGGCCCTGGTGCAGCTCGGCGTCGTCGAGATCCACATCTGGGGCTCGACCACGGACGAGCTGGAAAAACCCGACCAGATCATCTTCGATCTCGATCCCGACGAGGGTGTCGACGTGAAGGCGGTGCGTGCCGCGGCGCTCGATATCCGCAGCCGGCTCGACGAACTGTCCCTGCCGAATTTCGTCAAGACCTCGGGCGGCAAGGGCTATCATGTCCTCGTGCCGCTGAAGCCGTCGGCGGACTGGGACGAGGTCAAAGGCTTCGCCCATGAGTTCGCCCGAGCGCTCGAACAGCGCGCACCCGACCGCTATACGGCGACGCTGTCGAAGAAGGCGCGCACGGGCAAGATTTTCGTCGATTATCTACGCAACGGCCGCGGCGCCACCACCGTCGCCCCCTATTCGTCGCGCGCCAAAAAAGGCGCCACGGTATCGATGCCGGTGACGTGGGCGGAAATCGAGGCCGGATTGCCGCCGAACGCCTTTCCGATCGGCGACAAGACGACGCTGAAGCGGCTCGGGCAAGCCGATCCCTGGGCTGATTTTTTCAAGCGGGCCAAGCCGCTCAAGCGCGGCTAATGCATGTCGCGCAAAAGTGCGCAGCGGTTTTGCGATAACGACATGCGTCAAAACAAAAAAGCTAGAGCGGTTCAGCGTTTGTGAAACGACGAACCGTTCTAGCGCATCGAAGCGATCTGTCAGGCGAGAAACGTCTTCTCGAAGACCTGCTTGCCTACCGGTGAAAAGATCACGGCACGGCTGTCCTTCTCGCGCCGCGCCCATTTCTCGGCGAGGATCTTGTCGAGAATGGCGGCGCCCAGCGTGCCGGCAAGGTGCGAACGCCGCACGCTCCAGTCGAGGCAGGCCCGACACACCGGTCGCCGCGCTTTGGTATGGATGTCGATGCCGATCGCGGCGAAATGCGAGGCGGCCGACGGCCCAAGTTGAATCTCCTCATCATCGCGCAGGAGCACTTGTCGAGCGACAAGACGGTCCAGCATCGCCACCGCCTGCTCGCCGGCGAGGTGGTCGTAGCAGACCCGCGCCACGCGCATGGCCGCGTCGCGAGGGCCGGGTCGCACCCTCTGCGGCCCGACCGCGGCGGCAACGCCGGTGATGGCTTCGATCATTCCTGCCACCTGCGGGCCGGCGAGGCCGTAATAGCGGTGCCGTCCCTGGCTCGCCAGCGTCAGCAGCCCGCCTTCCATCAGCTTCGACAGATGGGAGCTCGCGGTCGGAAGCGACACGCCGGCTTCGAGTGCCAGTTCGCTCGCCGTCAGTGCCGTGCCGCCCATCAGTGCGGACAGCATGTTTGCCCGCGCCGGATCGCCCACCAGGCTGGCAATGCGGGGTATGTCAGGTCCTTCGCGCATAGTTCGTTCCTCATCGAAGCATCCTCGTCAGATAAAGCATTAGTCTCCATGCAAATCAAGGAGACGACGATGCCTGCAAGGACCATTCTCAGCGCCGCGCCCGATCGCCGGCCGTTCCCGTTCATTGTCTTGCGCCGCTTGCGGCTACGGCTCCTGAAGCGGTGGTACGACCGTCATTTGCAGCGTCTCGACCTCGCCGAGATCGACGATCATCTGCTGCGTGACCTTGGCCTGACACCTGAAGACGTCCGCCACGAATGCGCGAAATCGTTCTGGCAGGCATGATCAGCGAGAGATTTGCCTAGCATATCGATCTTCGGAACGTTTCGACCCGGCTCGAACTGTGACCGCAAGAAAACATCCACCGCCAAGGAGGCGAAAAATGACCATCACCTGCTTCATCCGCTACGAAATCGATCCGTTCGGCAAGGCGGCGTTCGAGGAATATGCTCGCAATTGGGGACAGGCGATCCCGCGCTGCGGCGCCGATCTGATCGGCTATTTCGCGCCGCACGAAGGCTCGGCCACCACGGCTTATGCCGCCTACAACATCGACAGTCTTGCAGCCTACGAAGCCTACCGCGCCCGGCTCGCCGCCGATCCCGCCGGCAGGACGAATTACGAGTTCGCCCGGCGGGAAAAATTCATTCTGAAGGAGGACCGCATCTTCCTCAAGCTGGCCTCCGGACCGCATGCTCCTTTGGTGAAGCCATGATCGCCGTCATCTTCGAGGTTGAGCCGGCGGCGGGCAAGCGCGATGCCTATCTCGGCATTGCCGCCGACCTGCGCCCACTGCTCGACGGCCTCGACGGCTTCCTGTCGATCGAGCGCTTCCAGAGCCTTGCCGATCCGAACCGCATCCTGTCGCTGTCCTTCTGGCGCGACGAGGACGCGGTGAAGGCCTGGCGCAACACGCAGGAACATCGGCAGGCGCAAAAGGCCGGGCGCGGCGGTATCTTTGCGGACTATCGTTTGCGTATCGCTCATGTCGTGCGCGACTACGGCCTGACCGAACGCGCCGAGGCGCCAACAGATAGCCGGGTTGTGAACGGATAGGGACCGCTATGCATTCCCGATCAGCACCCCTGCTGCAAACACCAGCGCGCCACCCAGCACCACCTGGAAGGCGGCGCGCCAGAATGGCGTCTGCATATAGCGGTTCTGCACGAAGGCGATCGCCCACAGCTCGAAGAAAACCACCACGGCGGCGACAATGGTTGCCGTCCAGAAAAGCGGGATGAGATAGGGCAGCGCATGGCCGAGCCCGCCCAGCGTCGTCATGACGCCGACGGTCAGCCCGCGTTTTGCCGGCGAGCCGCGGCCCGATAATTTGCCGTCGTCGGAAGCCACCTCGGTGAAACCCATCGAGATGCCAGCGCCGATCGAGGCGGCAAGCCCGACCAGAAAGGTCTGGAACGTGTCATGCGTGGCAAAGGCGGCGGCAAAGATCGGCGCCAGCGTCGACACCGATCCATCCATCAGCCCGGCCAGTCCCGGTTGCACGTAGGTCAGGATGAACTGGCGCTGCTCGGCTGCCGCCTCTTCGTCCTTGACCGCGCCCGGCACATGCTTTTGCTCCAGCCGCTGCGCCAGTGTCTCGTGGCCCTGTTCTGCGATCGCCAGGTCGTCGAGCAGCTTTCGCGTCGACGCATCGCCTGTGCGTTTGGCCGCCTCGATATAGAACAGGTAGGCCTGCCGCTCCATGGCCTCGGCTTGGCTGCGCACATGATCGATGCCGAGCGGCCTCACCAGCCAGTCCGGCTTGCGCTCGTAATAGCCCTTCACATGTTCGCGCCGGATCAGCGGTATACGCTCGCCGAAACGCTTGCGGTAAAGCTCGATCAGCGAATCGCGATGGCCATTCTCCTCCTCCGCCATCTCCTCGAACACCTTGGCCGATTGCGGAAAGCTCTCCGCCAGCCCGTCGGCATAGGCGCGATAGATGCGCCCGTCATCCTCCTCGGAGGAGATGGCGAGCGCCAGGATCTCCTGTTCCGAGAGCGACTCAAAGGGACGGCGGCCAATGCCGAAAACGCGGGAAAGCATGAGAAATTCACCCTAGTTTAGAATAGTTCTAAACTATGACCTCACGCGTCGCCGGTCAATCGTGTGCGCTCCGCTCATGCTCAAAAGGTACAGGCTTCAAAATCCCGAACACGTCGCCTGTTGCTATCGGCAAACGTTCACTTATATAACCGAATCTCAACCAAGAGAAAGGAACGCCGCAGATGCCGGAAAAACAGCAGCCGTTTGATCCCAAACCGGTCCTCGACCTGATCGCTAACATTGAGGCGGATCTGCAGCGCCTGAAAGGCCTGGTCGAGCAGCAGGTCGAAAAATTCGATCCCGCCAATCCGCACAACAAGGCTCCCGACGGCAAGTTGACCGAGGAGGGCGTCGAGTGCTGCTACCGGCTGTTCGACGAGGGCAAGTCGCGCTATTCGGTCGCCCAACAGATGAAGATCTCATTCGCCGCCGCCACCCACCGCTTCAACACCTGGCGCAAGATGGGCGGCCCCAAACGGCAAAAGACGCTGTTGGGGTGAGGAGCGGCAGGCTATGCCGGTCAATCGACAACGATTTGTCGATTGAAGCGACCGAATGCATGGCGGAGGGCCGAGGAGGCGGTGGGGACGGTCACGCCCCACTCCTGCCTCCAAAGACGAATTGTAACGGTCACATTTTTTCATTGGTGCGCCGCCTCCCATTCCGTACACATAGGCGGTCTCATCTCTTGCAGGACCTAGCCATGACCACCCCTCCCGGCATCGCCGATATTCACAGTGCCGCAGCGCGATTGTCCGGACTGATCGTCGAAACGCCGCTGATCGAATCGCCGGAGCTGAACAAGCGCTTCGGCGCCAGGATCCTGTTCAAGCCGGAGACGTTGCAGCGCACCGGCTCGTTCAAGTTCCGCGGCGCTTACAACAAGCTCTCCTCGCTCTCGGCGGAAGAACGCGCCCGCGGCGTCGTCGCCTTTTCGTCGGGCAATCACGCGCAAGGCGTTGCCGCCGCGGCGGCGATGTTCGGCGTCAAGGCCGTCATCGCCATGCCCACCGATGCGCCGGCGATGAAAGTCGGCAATGTCAGGAAGATGGGCGCGGACGTGATCACCTTCGACCGGGTCCGCGACGATCGCACTGCCGTCGTCCGTTCTTACGTGGAAAAGGGCATGGTCCTGGTGCCGCCCTACGACGATCCGGCCATCATCGCCGGCCAGGGCACGATCGGCCTCGAATTGATGCGCCAAGCAAGAGCGCTTGGTGTCAGCCTCGATGCGGTAGTGGTTCCCTGCGGTGGCGGCGGGTTGAGCAGCGGCATTTCGATTGCGGTCAAGGACGCCTCGCCGGGCACCGCCGTCTGGGCCGTGGAACCCGAGCATTTCGACGACACACGCCGCTCGCTGATCAAAGGCGCCAGGGTGTCGAACGCGCCCGGCCACACTTCGATCTGCGATGCCCTTCTCGTCGCCGAGCCGGGCGCGATCACTTTCGAGATCAACCGCAAGAACCTCGCTGGGGCCATCGCCGTTTCCGACAAGGCGGTGGCACAGGCGATGCGCGATGCGATGGCTTGCCTGAAGCTGGTGGTCGAACCTGGCGGTTGCGTCGGCTTGGCTGCGCTGTCGTCAGGCGAGATCGACCTTGCCGGGAAATCCATTGCCGTGGTGCTCTCCGGCGGCAATGTCGATCTCAGCACCTATGCCGAGATCATTGCTGCCGGCTAAGATAGCAACCAATTCCAGGTGATGTGCCGGTTCGAGGCGCTCGAGCCTCCGTTGCGTTAGTCGAACTGGTACCCTTCAAAGACTGAGATCAATGAAACTGTTCTTCAGCCGCAATCCCAATCCTCGCCTCGCGGTCGCGGTGGCGCGGTATCTCAAAGCCAAGGTCGAGTTCGAATTCGCCTCGCCCTTCGCTCCGGGGCAGGCCGAGCGCTTTCGGCCGCTCAATCCAAATCTCTCATTGCCCATTCTCGTAGGCCTGGGAAAAAGCCTCTGGGAGGCCGACGCCATAGCCTGCCGGCTTTCACGCGACACCCATTCGCATTTCTGGCGCACCGGCGACGACGAGCCCGAGATGATCCGATGGCTGAGTTGGGGCAAAGAGAACTTCGTAAGAGCCTGCGACGTCGTGCATTTCGAACGCGGGACCAAACAGCGCTATGCGCTCGGCCCGATCGATCAGGCGCGGGTTGAGGAGGGCTTGAGGGACTTCAGTACCGCCGCTGTAATACTTGATGCCGAGCTTTCCCAGCGAGAATGGCTGGTCGGCAATTCGGTTTCCTACGCCGACTTTCGAATGGCGACGTTTCTGCCCTTCAACGACGTCGCCCGATTGCCTCTCGATGACTATCCTTCTGTCGGCCGCTGGTATCGGCAGCTTGAAGAAATCGACGCCTGGCGCGATCCCTTCGAAGGGCTCAATGCGCCTGAATTGACCCCGGTTCCGGGCCAGGCCAGGACCGTGTGAATCTCGATCATTTGCGCAAGCTGATTGCGTTGACCCTAATCCAGCGTCCGGCGGAACCGCACCAGCGCAATGCCGGCGAACAGCGCCACGAACACCACCAGCCAACCGATTTCCGTTGCCACCGCCGGCAGCTCGGCGCCCTTCAGCATCACCGCGCGGATGATGCGCAGGAAATGCGTCAGCGGCAGCACCTCGCCGAAAATCTGCGCCCAGTCCGGCATGCCGCGATAGGGGAACATGAAGCCCGACAGCATGATCGACGGCAGGAAGAAGAAGAAGGTGAGCTGCAGTGCCTGCATCTGCGTGCGGGCGATCGTCGAGATCGTGTAGCCGAGCAGCACCAGCGCTAGCACGAAGATCAGGACGGCCGTCAACAGCAGCGACATCGATCCGGTGAAGGGGATGGCAAACAGAAGCTTCGACGCCGCCAGCACCACCAGCACCTGCACGGCGCCGACCGCCAGATAGGGCAGCACCTTGCCCAGCATAATCTCGAGCGGGCTGGACGGCATCGCCAAAAGGTTCTCCATCGTGCCGCGCTCGGTCTCGCGCGTCAGCGCGATCGAGGTCATCATCACCATCGTCATCTGCAGGATGACGCCGAGCAGGCCGGGCACGATGTTGTATTGCGAGACGGCTTCCGGATTGTAGCGCCGGTGCACCACCACCTGGAGCTGGCCCCGGGCAGCTTCGGCCGCCGTCTCCTGCATGCCGCGTGCCCTGAGCAGCGCCTGGTTGGCAACTGTGCCGAGCGTCGAGATGGCGCCGCTGGCGACGGCCGGGTCGGTCGCATCCGCCTCGATCAGGATCTGCGGGCTGTCGCCACGCTCGACCCGTCGGGCGAAATCGGCGGGAATGGTGACGACGAAGGCAACGTCGCCGCGCGCCATCAGGAATTCGGCTTCGGCGGCACTTTGCGCGACATAGTCGAAGCGGTAATAGCCGGTGGTCTGCAGCGCCGAAACCATGGCTCGCGTGTAAGGATCGCTGCTCATCACCACCAGCGCTGCCGGCAAGCTCTTCGGGTCGTTGTTAATGGCATAGCCGAACAGCACCAGCTGCATCAGCGGCACGCCGAGCATCATGGCGAAGGTGATGCGGTCGCGCCGCATCTGGATGAACTCCTTGATCAGCAGCGCGCCCAGCCTGGCGAAGGAAAAGATGCTGTTTATCCCGTTTTTCATCCCATGTTGTCCTTCGAACCGGACATGAACTGGATGAACACATCCTCCAGGCTGGTCTCGCCGGGCGAGACCCTGACGCCCTTGTGGTCTTTCTCGACGTCGGCGAGCGCTGCCTGAAGGGCCGTTCTGTCGGAGCCGACGACATGCAGCGTCGCGCCGAACGGCGCCACCTGGTCGACGCCTTGGCGGCCATGAAGTGCGGCAGCGACCTGGTCGAGCCGCGGCCCCTGCAGGACGAACGTAGTCAGCCCGGCATTCCTCACCACGTCCTCGACCGTGCCGGTGGCCAGCATCTTGCCATAGGAGATGTAGCTGATGCGATGGCAGCGCTCGGCCTCATCCATGTAATGGGTGGAGACCAGCACGGTCAGCCCGCCGCCCGCCAGCCGGTGGATCTCGTCCCAGAATTCGCGTCTGGCCTTCGGGTCGACGCCAGCCGTCGGTTCGTCGAGAAGCAGCAGTTTCGGCTTGTGCATGATGCAGGCGGCCAGCGCCAGCCGCTGCTTCCAGCCGCCGGATAAGGTGCCGGCCAGCTGGTTTCTGCGCGACGTCAGGCCAAGCTCCTCAAGCGTCTTAGCCACATGCTCATCGAGCGGCTTCAGCCGGTACAGCCGTGCCACGAATTCGAGATTCTCGCCGATCGTCAGGTCTTCGTAGAACGAGAATCTCTGCGTCATGTAGCCGACTTCGCGTTTGATCCGCAGGCTGTCGGTGCGGATGTCGAAGCCCAGAACCGTGCCTTCACCCTCATCCGGCGTCAGCAAGCCGCACATGATGCGGATGGTCGTCGTCTTGCCTGAGCCGTTCGGCCCGAGGAAGCCGACGATCTCGCCCTCGGCCACCGTCATCGTCACATGGTCGACGACGGTCTTGTCGCCGAAGCGTTTGACCAGGCCATGCACGTCGATGACGTTCATTTTCCGATGTCCGCCAGATCGACGTCGACGATCTGCCCGGGCTGCAATGCGCTGGCGTCGCCCTCCGGCCGCGCTTCGACCAGATAGACCAGCTTTTGCCGGGTCTCGAGCGAGTAAATCACCGGCGGCGTGAATTCCGGATCCGGCGACACATAGCTGACGCGAGCCTTCACGCCCGATCCGCAACCGTCGCAATGGACGTTGAGCAGCGTGCCGACGTCAACCGAGGAGAACGCGCTTTCCGGCACATAGACGCTGAGCTTCACCGCGCCGTCCGGCAGTATGGAGATGACCGGCGCGGTCGGGCCGGCCGTGTCGCCCGGATAGCGGATGACATCGTTGACCCGGCCGGACGAGGGCGCCGTCAGCACGCGCTTCGACAGCCGCCATTGCGCTTGCTCCAGCGCCGATCGCGCCTGCCTCACCTGATTGTCGGCGGCCTTGATCGTCTCGGACCGTGCCGGCAGGCCGCCGACGGCGAGATTGGCCTCCGCCTGGCCGACCTGCGCGTTGGCCGTCTCCAGCGTCGCGGAAGCCGTGTCGTAGTCGGCCTGTGTGCCGGTGCCGCGTTTGAACAGATCGCTGGCGCGGATGTATCGGCGTTTGGCGTCGGCGGCTTGCGCCTTGGCCATGTCGACCTGCGCCTTGAGCACCGCGATCTCTTCCGGCCGCTTGCCGACCTGCAGGTCGGCAAGTTGCGCCTGGGCCTGCGCGAGGGCCGCCTCGGCTTGTGCGATCGCGATCTTGGCGTCGGCGTTTTCCAGCGTCACCACCGGCGTGCCGGGCGCGACGCGGTCGCCGCGCTTGACCGCAATCGTCTCGACCTGCGCCACCTCGATCGGTGCCAGCAGGACATAATCGCCCTCGACGTAGCCGACGGCGAGCGGTGCTGCCGGCGCGCAGGCGCTGAAAAGCTGGGCGGCAAGCGGCAAAGAACAGAGCAGGCTCATGATCCACGATCCTTCCGTACAGCCAAATCGCGCCGAGCTAAAATCGCACTGAGATTGTCGGTTACTGTTGCCGCGATCCTGCCGGCCTCGTCATCGCCGATCTCGCGCCAGCCCATCCGGCGCATAACCGCCTCGCGACCGATGCGGAAATACACGACCTGGCCGATCAGCGTGAATACGGTGAGTTTTGTGCGCTCGCTCTCGGCCGGCTCGCCCGTCGCCTGTTCCCAGATTAGGCAGAGCCGGTGATGCGCCGGTTCGAACACGCCATCATAGATTCGGTCGAGCGCGGCGGTTGGATGCGACAGCTCACGCAGGACGAACTGTACAATCTCGCCGGCTTCCGGCCTTGCCGCGATGAAGGCGACCATCCGCTCCAGTGCAACGGCTAAATGTGCCCGCGCGGCCTCGGTGTCCGCCAATGCCGCGGCCGGCGCTTGCAGATTGCCGATCGCCTGGCCGGCAACGGTCTGGATGGTGTCGACGATGTAGTCGGCCGCAGCGTTGCGGAGCCCTTCCTTGCCGCCGAAATGATAGGCGATCGAGCCGATATTGGCCTTGGCCTCAGCCGCGATCTGGCGCGTCGACGTGCCGTCGAAACCCTGCCGTCCGAACAGCTTCAGCGCCGCGTGCACGAGTGCCGTCCGCGTCATATCTGCGGCGGCCTTGGGCGCCTCATGAGGAGGGCCGCTGGCGCTGGGCGATTTGATCATGGCCGATAATTTAATCAATCGAATGATTAAAGTCAAGTGCGGTCAAGCGGCTTGCCAACTCTGGCCGTGCGCGCTTTAGTGCCTGGCCATGGGCAAGGAAATCGAGCGTAAATTCCTGGTCTCAGGTGAGGAATGGCGGGCAATGGTCGAGGCGGACATTCATATCCGTCAATTCTATCTTGTCGCCGAACCCAGCCGTACGGTGCGTGTGCGCATCAGCAACGATGCGGCCGCCAAGCTGACGCTCAAGTTCGGCAGCCAGGCACGCGTGCGCGATGAATTCGAATATCCAGTACCTTTGGCGGAGGCGCAGGAGATGCAGGCCTTTGCCATCGGACATGTCATCGAGAAGACACGCCATCATGTTAGACACCGCGGCTATCGCTACGAAGTCGATGTCTTCGGCGGGACGCTTGCGGGGTTGGTGATCGCCGAGCTCGAGACGCCGGAGGATGTACCGGACGAAATGCTGCCAGATTGGCTCGGCCGTGAAGTCACCGGCGAGCCGAGATTTTACAACGCGTCGCTCGCCCTTGGGGGGATTCCGGAGATCGTCGCATGAGCTTTCGTATCGATCCGCGCATGTCGCTGACCGGCGAGGTCAGGCGCATCCTTGCCGAGGAGATCGGCAAGGCGCTCGACCATCTGAACGCGGCGCGTGACAGGCCCGAACAGGGGCTGCACAAATGCCGCAAACGGCTGAAGAACGTCCGCGCCTTGCTGCGCCTTGTCCGTTCCGGAGACGAAACATTCTGCGTGACCGAGAACCAGTGCTACCGCCAGGTAGCGGCCCTGCTTGCCGGCCCGCGTGAGGCGACTGCACTGGTCGAAACAATCGACCGGCTGGCGGCAAGCTTTCCCGAGCAAAGTGCCGGCGGCCTTGATGCCGTGCGTGACAGGCTCGTTGCGCGCCAGCATGAACTGCATGGCGGAGCAGGCCTTGACGCTGCGATAGGCGCGGCGATCGCCGCTTGCGAGGAAGGTGTCGTTCGGATCGACAAGCTCGCTCTGCCCGACCAGCCGGAGCAGGCTGCCGACGTGCTCGCCGAAGGCGCGCGCACCACTTTGCGCCGCGCCAGGAAAGCGCTGGACAAGGCGGCTTCGCGCGGCGAAGCCGATGACTTTCACGATCTGCGCAAGGCGGCCAAGACGCATGCCATGCACCTGTCGCTGCTCGGCAGGCTGTGGCCGACGTCGATCAAGACGCGACGCAAGGCCGTCGACGAATTGGGCGAGCGGCTCGGCGAATTGCACGATGTGTTCGTTATGCGCGCGCTTCTCGATGCCGAGGACCAGCCGCTTGGCCCCCCTGAGGACACGCGGTTGCTTGCCAAGCTGCTGAAACGCTCGGAAAAGAGCCTGAAAAAGACCTGCCTCGCCGAGGCGGCCGAGCTTTTCGGCGACAGCCTGAAGCGCTCGACGAGGAAGCTCGCCCGTAAAGCGCGCGAAGATCTCACAGCGGTACCGCAGCACGAAGACGCCGGCGCGCCTGGCGTGGGCTGATCATGGTCTAATTTGCCGCCCTGTGGTAATCGCCGTCTGGCATGACCGAGCCCGGCGACACGCTTCTGGACCGACTTGGCCGCTGGCTTGCCGGCCGGCTGCAGGAGGAATCGTCCGGCTACGAGCCCTACACGCCGTCGGACGCCGAAACGCTGCGCCGCACGCTCGAACCCGGCGACATCCTGCTCATCGAGGGCAACCAGAAGATCTCGGCGGCAATCAAATACCTCACCCAGTCGACCTGGTCGCATGCCGCCTTCTATGTCGGCGATGCATTGCCGGAGCCGGAAGACGGATCGGAGCGGCGGCGCCTGATCGAGGTCACGCTCGGCGATGGCTGCATCGCCGTGCCGCTGTCGCGCTACCGCAGCTACAATACCCGCATCTGCCGTGCGAGCGGCCTGGCTCCGGACGATCGCGAAGCGGTCGTCGCCTTCATGATCGGCAGACTCGGTCTCAGATACGATCTCAAGAACATATTCGACATGCTGCGCTACTTCTTGCCGACGCCGCCGGTGCCGGTGCGTTGGCGCCGCCGCATGCTGGCTTTCGGTTCCGGCGACCCGACGCGCGCCATCTGCTCGTCGCTGATCGCGGAGGCTTACGGCCAGATCCGCTACCCGATCCTGCCCGAGATTACCCGGGCGCCCGGCCGTGCTTCGGCCCAGTCGAGCTATTCGCGCAAGGAAATCCTGCACATCCGCCACCACTCGCTCTACACGCCGCGCGACTTCGACCTGTCGCCCTATTTCCGCATCGTCAAGCCGACGCTGGAATACGGCTTCGACTACCGGCAGATGGTCTGGGATGACAAGGTGGCGGCGAACAAGACCGCCGAATAGCCGCTCGATCTTGTGGTTGAGCATGGGACGCTCTGATAACCGGTTTGCGGCCGATACTCAGGGGTGAGAAGCTCAGTCAGACTGGCTGCCGCCAACAGCCCGGATTCGGTCGTTCTGCGTCTTGACCTAGGCCGGCAGACGCCGTCCATTTGCGGCGGCTGCAACTCGATTGTCCGTCCGCGCGCCTGCGTCGCGCGGATGCGGCCCGATCGGCATGATCACCGGGAACGGCGTTGCGCCGAACGCAAACGTCCATTTGTAACCAACCAGCCCGTCTTCGGGCGTCGTGTGCTGGTCGTGATGAGCAAGCAATTTGGCGCGCTCCGCCAATTCCTCAGCCTCGCGCCTGACCATTTCCGCCGTTTCCGGCCGCATCCGCCTGGAGAAGCTGACGAACGTCGACTCGCGCTCAAGATGGGTGATGGCCCAGCCGATAAAATTCTTGTTGGTCATCTCGAACAGCAGCCGCAATGGCCCGTCGAAATTCCACTGGATCGGCGCCTCGACCAGCAGCCTTGCCGACAGGCCGCGACCGAGCGCGACCAGGCCGAGTTCCTCGAGGTCGCGCAGATAGAGGAACATCGAAGCCTCGCTCAGCCCTTGTGAGCGCATGATACCTTCGGGCGTGAATTTCTCGGAAAGCATGACGAAGACGAACAGCAGTGCCGGCCGCCCTGCGAGCTTGCGCTCGATCTCCGGCGCGATCTGGTTGGCAGGTCCCGGCCCTCTGTTCATAGAGCCGAGCACGTTCTCCAACTCCACGCCGGCGGCAGTGCAGATCTCCATCAGCCGGTCGAGCTTGCAGTTGCGCTCGTGGAAGATGCGCTTCACTGTCGGCTCGGAAACGCCCATCCGCTCGGCAAGGACGCGGTAGGTCACGCCCTTGGCCTTAAGCGTCCGCTTCAGCGCCTCGAAGATCACGCCGTTCATGGGATGCACCTCTTTTGCGCGATTTGGTATCAGCCTTCGGTACTAGTCCTGATACATCTTCCCGAAAAGTATCGAAAGGCCTAGCTCTCCGCCAGTCCATTACAGGAGACTAGCCATGAAGAGCCTCTTCACACCGATACTTCTCACTCTGGTCGGCATCGCGGCCGCGCCGGCAGTTCAGGCCGCTGAACTCTGGCGCGCCGGCGGCCTCGAGCAGCCGGAATCGGCGCTGTTCGATGCCGCCGGCAAACGCATCATCATCTCCAATATCGTTGGCAATCCCGGCGACGCCGACGGCAATGGATATCTGTCGGTCCTGTCGATGGACGGCAAGATGGTTACGCAACATTGGACCGACGGCATGGACGCGCCCAAGGGCATGGCGATTGCCGATGGCAAACTCTACGTCGCCGATATCACCCATGTGCGCGTCGTCGATCTCGCAAGCGGCAAGCTAGCATCGACGATCGACGTGCCGAACGCCGTCTTCCTCAACGACATGACCGCCGATGCATCCGGCAAGGTCTACGTCACCGATATGCTGGCCGACACGATCTATCGTATCGACGGCGACCGGCCCGAACTGTTCGTCAGGGATGCGGCGCTTGCTTCGCCGAATGGCATCTTCGCAGATGGCGGCCGGCTGATCGTCGCTTCGTGGGGCAAGGGCATCAAATCAGATTTCAGCACCGCGGAGCCGGGCGGCCTGCTCTCGGTCGATCTCGCTACCAAGGCAATTGCGTCACTGCCCGGCGCGGAAAAATTCGCCAACCTCGATGGCGTCGTTGTCATCGGCGGCAGCGTCTACGCCACCGCGTATATGACGGGCACGCTCTACCGCTACAAAGCCGGCGGCACGCCGCAAGTGGCTGCAACGCTCAAGCCGGGCAGCGCCGACATCGGCACCGACGGTAGGTCTACCATCTTCGTGCCGCTGATGAACGACGGCGAGATCGCGGCACTAGGCCTCGACTAAGCCAGCCATCGGCTCAGGCGGCGGGCGCGGCTTTCTTCAACTGCGCCCGCGCATCCGTGATCGAGGCGGCATAAGTCACCAGCGGCCGCTTGACGCCGTGGTTGATCAGCATGCGGCGTGTCTACGGTGAAGCGCCTGAATATTATGATGGTTCAAGAATCATCTTGCATACCTGACATGCAGCACTCTTTGCCAGCCGATGCGCTATGATGCTACAAACCTCGGCATCGTTTGGCGGGATATCCACTGCGATCCCGATTTCATAGGCGCGACTTCAAAAGGATGAGCGGGTGAAGATATTCAAAGCGTTGGCGACCTCGACAGCCTTGCTGTCGATGGTTTTCCTGCTGGCAGGCTGCGGCCCTGGCCTGATCAACAGGCTGATTTGAGTCAGGTGCCGTCGGCCCGCCCAAGCCATCGCTGCAGGAACCGTGCCGCAAGCCAGCACAGCATCGCCCAGGCAAAGCCGGCGCACCAGCCGGCCAATACGTCGGACGGCCAGTGGACGCCGAGATAGATGCGGCTGATGCCGACCACCACCGTCGTCAGCACCGCCAGCCCGAGCACATAGATCTTCGTTGTCCGCCCGGGCAAAAACCGCGCCGCCATGCTGCCCAGCGTCAAATATGTCACCGCCGACAGCATGGCGTGGCCGCTCGGAAACGAAAGCGATGCCACGTCGGCGAGATGCGAGACCAGATCGGGGCGCGGCCGGTCGATATCGAATTTCAGCACGCTCGACAGGAGCTGGCCGCCCGCTACCGCGACGAACATGAGAAGCGCCGCGCCTGGCCTGCGGATAAGGAGTAGATAGACGATCATTGCTGCCGTGATCAGCACCAGCACGCTGGCGCTGCCGAGACTGGTGATGTCGCGCATCGCTCCTTCCAGCCACGCCGGTCCGATCGGATTGTCGGGCTGGCCGGCCTTGCGGAAGGCAAGCAGGATTTCGGTATCGAAGGCATGCGGCGTGGTGGCCCGCGCCATCTCCATCAGCTCCTCGAACCCCCACAGCCCGCCGGCAATGACCAGCCCGGCCAGCAGAACCGGGAACTCCAGCCAGTTGCGCAGTCTGCTTGCAACCTTCTTCATCGGCCCGATCGCAGTTACAGCCTCTGCAGATAGGGCCCGAGCGTGATCAGCGCCACCGCTGCGATGGCAAGCACGATGCCGGTTGCCTGTAAGGCATTGACGCGCTCGCCGAAGAAGACCAGCGCCACCACATTCACCGACACCAGCTGGATCACCGCCGACAGGCTGAACGACACCGACATGCCGAATTCACGGATCAGCCTCAGCATGATCAGATTGCCGAGCGAATAGAGCGCCAACGTCAGCACGATCTTGCCGAGGCTCGGCGCCAGCCCCCACTGTTTTGCAGCCATCGCCGCCAGCAGGAAGATCACCGTCGAAACGCAGAGCTGCCCAAGTCCCCAGAAACTCACTTTTTGTTCCTCCCGATGTGTCCCTACGCGCCTGCCGCAGCTCTTGTTTCCGAAGCGCCGGTCGCGGTCAAGCGGGCCCGATGTTGGATAGGAAATCGCAGGTGGCAATTAGCCGGCATGTCATCAAACTGTGACCTGCCGGCGATACCGGACTGGCCAGGCAACACGCTCCAGCAATCCATCCAGCCAGAGGCAGGCCCCCATGACTGAACAGCGCTCGACCGAACATCGCATCCCTGACGCTCATTTCCGCACCAGCCTGCTCGAGGAAAACGATGGGCCGGGAGCCAATCCCACCGACAACCGCACCATGGGTGAGATCATCGCCGCGCGGTTCTCGCGCCGCGGCTTCCTCAAGGGCTCGCTTGCCGTCTCGGCCATAGCCGCTACCGTCAGCCCGCTGGCGCTGATCACCGCCGACAGCGCCCGCGCCGCCGAAGGCTCCGCCTTCACTTTCGACGAGCTCGAGGCCGGCATCGACGACAAGCATCACGTCGCACCCGGCTATGACGCCGACGTGCTGCTGCGCTGGGGCGACCCGCTGTTCGCCGATTCGCCGGAATTCGATCCGACAAAACAGTCGGCGGAAGCCCAGGCCAGACAATTCGGCTACAACAACGACTATGCCGGTTATATCCCGATCGACGGCTCGGCCGAGCATGGCCTGCTGGTCGTCAACCACGAATACACCAATCCGCATCTGATGTTCCCGGGCCTCGTCACCATCGTCGATGGCAAAGCCAAGCAGGCACCTCTCAGCAAGGAACAAGTCGACGTCGAGATGACCGCGCATGGCGGCACCATCGTCGAGATCCGCAAGCTATCAGGCAAATGGCAGGTCGTTCGCAACGGCAAGCTCAACCGCCGCGTCACCTCCAATACCGAGATTGCGCTCTCCGGCCCCGTCGCCGGCCACGACCGCGTCAAGACCAGCGCCGATCCGACCGGCACGAAGGTCATCGGCACCGTCAACAATTGTGCCGGCGGCGTCACGCCATGGGGCACCTATGTCATGGCCGAGGAGAACATCCACGGCTATTTCTCGGGCGAGCTGCCGCAGGGCCATAAGGAAGCCGCCAATTACAAGCGCCTCGGCATTCCCGAAGGTGCCTATGAATGGGCAGCGCATTACGACCGTTTCGACATCGGCAAGGAGCCGAACGAGCCGAACCGCTTCGGCTGGATCGTCGAGGTCGACGTCCAGGATCCGACTTCGGTGCCGAGGAAGCGCACCGCGATGGGCCGCTTCAAGCATGAGGGCGCCGAATCGATCGTCGCCAAGGACGGCCGTGTCGTCTTCTATCTCGGCGATGACGAGCGCTTCGACTATGTCTATAAGTTCGTTACCACAGGCAAGTTCAACCCGGACGATCGCGCCGCCAACATGGATTTGCTCGACGACGGCACCTTGCATGTCGCCAAGTTTGCCGACGACGGTTCGGTCGAATGGCTGCCGATCGTCTTCGGCCAGGGGCCGCTGACGGCCGAGAACGGCTTTGCCAGCCAGGCCGACGTGCTGATCGAAACGCGCCGCGCCGCCGACCTGCTCGGCGCCACCAAGATGGACCGCCCGGAAGACATCCAGCCCAATGCCGCCAACGGCAAGGTCTATGTCATGCTGACCAACAATTCGAAGCGCAAGGCCGATCAGGTCGACGCCGCCAACCCGCGTGCCGAAAATGCCTTTGGCCACATCATCGAGATCGTCGAGGACGGCGGTGATTTCACCGCGACAAAGGGCAGGTGGGAAATCCTGCTGAAATGCGGTGATCCCTCGGTTGCCGCTGTCGGCGCCACCTTCTCGACCGCAACCACCGCCAATGGCTGGTTCGGCATGCCGGACAATTGCGCGGTCGATTCGGCCGGCCGCCTCTGGGTCGCTACCGACGGCCAAGGCCCGAAAGCCACCGGCCGCACCGATGGTCTGTGGGCTGTCGATACGGAAGGGCCGGCGCGGGCGACATCAAAGCTGTTCTTCCGCGTGCCGATCGGCGCCGAAATGTGCGGTCCCTTGTTTGCGCCGGACGACCAGACCGCCTTCGTTGCCGTCCAGCATCCGGGCGACGGCGGCGAGGACTGGGAGGCTTTCGGCCGTCCGTCCTACTATGAGGATTTGTCGACCCGCTGGCCCGACTTCAAGCCGGACATGCCGGTGCGCCCGTCGGTCGTTGCCATTACCAGGCAAGGCGGCGGCAAGATCGCGGTCTGACACGCAGCAAGGTCTTGCAGTCTCAAGGAAGGATTTCGGCCATACGAAATCCTTCCTTTCCGATACGGGATGCATCCATGCTGCGCATCATGCGCCGACACTCATCCGGTGCGCTGAACCACAGCCACATTCATTGTGCTTCGCAACCTGAAGCCAATGGACTCGTATAATCTAATGGCCGTGGCGTTGCTGGCGTAGGCGTGGAGATAGGGAACTTCGCCGCGCGCCACTATCCGGTTTGCCACGAACAGGGACAGCAGCTTGCCCAGGCCACCGCCGCGAAATTCCGGATGTGAGCACACGCCGCTGAGTTCGGTATAGCCAGGCTGCTTCATGCGCTCGCCGGCCATCGCCGCAAGCCTGCCCTCGATTTTCACACCCCAGAAATCGCCCAGGCTCAAGGCTTCGAGCGTGAATGGGCCAGGCTTGGTGAGCAATGCCAGGGCGAGCATCTCAGCGGCATCGTCTCGGGTCAGACGTTGCACGCGTTTGTCAGACACGGTTTGCAATGGCTGCTCGGCAATCATCTGAACCCCGGCTGCGGCCGAAGTCGCGGAAAGCCCCGTGGGCAGAGCAATCACGTCCGCTTGAAGCAGGATCACACTCTCGCCCGGGGAGACAAGCCTTTCGAGCGCCCGCAGGCTATCCGGGGCGTCCGCGCCAGTGGCGGCGAAAGGAACAATCGACGGCCGATATCGCTTGGCGAGGTCATTACCTTGCGCGAACGCCGAATGTCGCGTCTGAAGCGCGCTCCAGACGGGGCGGTCAAGCAGATGTCTCATTGCGCGGCACCCTCAGGCTTTTTTACACGATGGTCGAGAGAGGCCGCGGCGAGGCCGTCCTCGATGGCAGCCAGCTGCTCAAGAAGCGGCCCCGAAAGATCCGCGCACAAATCCGCGACGGCGTTCTCGATGGAAGGCCAGACGTCGCGCTTTGCGACGTCGACCAGCCGCCGGCCGTCCCAAGTAAGCGAGACAATCCTGCGCCGCTGGTCATCGGTCGACGGACTGACCTCGAGCAGTCCCAATTCGGACAGAAGCGAGACGCTTCGCGTTACCCCCGGCTGCGCGACGCCAAGGCATTGCGCCAGTTCCCCGACAGACAACGGACCCAGCCTGTCGAGCGCGGCCAGCAGGGGGTATTGGCTCGCCTGAACCGGAACATCCAGCCGGTCGAGCAGGCGCTGCGCCTCCGCTTGCAGTTGCTCGCCTATACGCTTCAGCCTGCTTCCCAGGCATAGGAAGCCAAGCGATCGTATGACGTCTTCCATAGGTCACTTCACCTCAAAATCTATAACATGATATATAACAATGCATAAAAAGCAAGATCGAGCATTCAAGCGCCGGCTCCGGGGCGCGGGCGCGGGCGCGGGCTTATATCGCCTTCGGAAAGGAAACGTCGACCGATAAGGCTGCTTCGCCTGGACAAGGCCAGTCGATCAGTTGCGCAGCCGGTAGCCGGTCCTGAAGATCCAGGCGACGATCGCTATGCAGATGAGCAGGAAAACCACCGTCATGCCGAGGCTGACGCCGACCGAAACGTCGGACTTGCCGTAGAAGCTCCAGCGGAAGCCGCTGACCAGGTAGACCACCGGGTTGAACAGCGTCACCGTGCGCCAGATGCCGGGCAGCATGTTGATCGAATAGAAGCTGCCACCGAGGAAGGTCAGCGGCGTGATGATCAGCAGCGGTACCAGCTGCAGTTGCTCGAAGCTCTTCGCCCAGATCCCGATGATAAAGCCGAACAGGCTGAAGGTCACCGCCGTCAGCACCAGGAAGGCAAGCATCCAGAACGGATGCTCGATCGTCAGCGGTACGAACAGCGAGGCCGTCGCCAGGATGATCAGGCCAAGCACGATCGACTTTGTCGCCGCGCCCCCAACATAGGCGATGACGATCTCCAGATAGGACACCGGCGCCGACAGCAATTCGTAGATCGAGCCGACGAATTTCGGAAAATAGATGGCGAAAGAGGCGTTGGAGATCGACTGCGTCAGCAGCGACAGCATGATCAGCCCCGGCACGATGAAGGCACCGTAGCTGATGCCGTCGATCTCGGTGATGCGCGAGCCGATGGCCGAGCCGAAGACGACGAAATAGAGTGACGTCGAAATGACCGGTGAAACGATGCTTTGCAGCACCGTGCGAAGCGCGCGCGCCATCTCCACCCGATAGATCGCCCATACCGCATGAAGATTCATGGCCGCGCGCGGATTCATGCCGGTTTCCTCACCAGATTGACGAAGATCTCCTCGAGCGAGCTGTTTTCCGTATCGATGTCGCGGAACTGGATGCCGGCCGCTTCGAGCTCGCGGATCAGCGAGGCGACGCCCGGCCGTTCGCTCTGGTTGTCATAAGTATAGGTCAGCTGTCCGCCATCCGGCGAAAGCTCCAGCGCATAGCTCGAAAAAGCGTCGGGAACAGTGGCCAGGGGACTGCGCAGTTCCAGTACAAGCCGTTTGCGGCCAAGCTTGCGCATCAGCTCGGCCTTGTCCTCCACCAGCACGATCTCGCCGCGGTTGATGACGCCGACGCGATCGGCCATCGCCTCGGCTTCTTCGATGTAATGCGTGGTCAGGATGATGGTGACGCCGTCCTCGCGCAGCCGGCGCACCATCGCCCACATGTCCTGGCGCAGCTCGACATCGACGCCTGCCGTCGGTTCGTCGAGGAACAGGATGCGCGGCTCGTGCGACAGCGCCTTGGCGATCATCAGCCGGCGCTTCATGCCGCCGGACAGCGTGATCGCCTTGGCGTCCTTCTTGTCCCAGAGCGACAGATCGCGCAGCACCTTTTCGACGAACGCCTTGTCCGCCGGCCTGCCGAACAGCCCGCGGCTGTAATTGACCGTCGCCCATACGCTCTCGAAGGCGTCGATGGTCAGTTCCTGCGGCACCAGCCCGATCAGGCTGCGCGCGGCGCGGTAGTCGCGGTTGATGTCATGGCCGTCGACGGTGACGCTGCCCGACGAGCGGTTGACGATGCCGCAGACGATCGAGATCAGCGTCGTCTTGCCGGCGCCATTCGGCCCGAGCAGCGCAAATATCTCGCCGCGCACGATGTCGAGATTGATCTCCTTCAGCGCCTTGAGGCCGGTGGCGTAGGTCTTGGTGACCCCGGAAATCGAGATGATCGGCTGCATGGCTGAAAACGGCTGCTTGAAACAGAGTGTTGATTTAATCCGCTGAATGTCGGTCCGCAAATCCGGATGTCAATGGCGCTCCTGACAGTTCTCGACATCGAGCTTCGCCGGAATAGGCAACACCTGCCCGCTCGTCCAGCCAAATTCCACGCAAAAGCAGATTAACCGGCACTGCGGCGTTCCGCCTCGCGGCGGGACGCCGCTTTGACCGTCCGGTGCATCAAGCCTATCCTTCAACAAACAAGCAGCAGCCGGAGCCGCCATGGACCCGCTCATTCTGTCGCGCATACAGTTCGGCGCGAACATCTCGTTCCACATCCTGTTCCCGGCGATTACCATCGCGCTCGGCTGGGTGCTGCTGTTCTTCAAGCTCCGCTACAACGCGACAAACGATTCAGCCTGGATGCGCGCTTATTTCACCTGGGTTAAGGTATTCGCGCTGTCCTTCGCCATGGGCGTGGTTTCCGGCGTCACCATGAGTTTTCAGTTCGGCACCAACTGGCCGGGCTATATGGAGACGGTCGGCAACATTGCCGGCCCGCTGCTGGCCTACGAGATTTTGACCGCCTTTTTCCTCGAGGCAGCGTTCCTCGGCATCATGCTGTTCGGCTTCCGTCGCGTCTCGAACCGCGTCCATACACTGGCGACGGTGCTGGTGGCCGGCGGCACCACCTTGTCCGCCTTCTGGATCATCGCACTCAATTCGTGGATGCAGACGCCGGCCGGTTTCGAAATGCGCGATGGTGTGGCGCACGCCACCGACTGGTGGGCCGTTGTCTTCAATCCATCCATGCCCTACCGGCTCGTCCATATGCTGCTTGCTTCGGGGCTGACCGTCTCGTTCCTGGTCGCCGGCCTGTCGGCGCTGCGCTATCTCTACGGCGATCGCTCGGAATCGATGTGGAAGGCCTTGCGCACCGGCGTCTTCACCGCCCCGATCCTGATCCCGATCCAGATCTTTGCCGGCGACCAGCACGGCCTCAACACGCTGGAACACCAGCCGCAAAAGATCGCCGCCATGGAAGCCAACTGGAACACCGGTCCCAACGTGCCGCTGGTGCTGTTTGCGCTTCCTGATGAAGCGGCCAGGGAGAACAGGTTCGAGCTCACCATTCCCGATGGCGCCAGCCTTATCCTCAGGCACAGCGCCGGCGGCGTCGTACCGGGGCTGAACGATTATGCCGGCAACCATCCCCCGGTATTTCCGGTGTTCTGGGGCTTTCGCATCATGGTCGGCACCGGGCTCCTGATGCTCGCTGTCTCCTGGTCGGCAGCCTTCTTCCTCAAGCGCCGCCACAGCCTGCCTAAGCCGCTGGCGCTGGTGATGGTGCCGATGGCGCTGTCCGGCTGGCTGGCGACGCTGGCCGGCTGGTACACCACCGAGATCGGCCGCCAGCCCTGGCTGGTCACCGGCGTACTGCGTACCGCCGATGCTGTCGGCCCGGTCGCCGGCAGCCATGTCGCGCTGTCGCTCGCGGTCTATCTCATCCTCTATGTGCTGCTCTTGATCGCATATCTCGGCGTGCTGGTGCATCTGGCATTGAAGGCGGCGAAGGATGGTGACACCTCGCCGCTGCCGGGCGTCATGAACAGGCCGCTGTCGCAGCCGGTTGCGCAACCGGGAGAAACATCATGAGCTTCGACTGGCCGACCCTGCTGCCTCTGATCTTTGCCGGGCTGATGGGCCTCGCCATCCTGATCTACGTCATCCTCGACGGTTTCGATCTCGGCATCGGCATCCTGTTCGCCGCAGCCGAAGACACCGAACAGGATACGATGATCGCCGCCATCGGCCCGTTCTGGGACGCCAACGAGACCTGGCTGGTGCTGGCGGTCGGCCTGCTGCTGGTCGCCTTCCCGTTGGCGCATGGCACCATTCTGACGGCGCTCTACATTCCGGTCTTCGTGCTGCTGGTCGGCTTGATCCTGCGCGGCGTCGCCTTCGATTTCCGCGCCAAGGTGCCGGCCGGCAGGAAGCACCGCTGGAACCGCATCTTCTTCCTCGGCTCGGTCATCGCGTCGCTGGCGCAAGGTTACATGCTCGGCGTCTATGTGCTCGGCCTCGACGTCGGCCCTGGCGGCATCGCTTTCGGCGCGTTGGTGGCACTTTGCCTTGCCGCCGCCTATGCGGCGATGGGCGCGGCCTGGGTCATCTACAAGACGGAAGGCGATCTGCAGAGGAAGGCGGTGCTGTGGCTGCGCACGGCGCTGGTGCTGACCGCGCTCGGCATGGTCGCGGTATCGCTGGCCACGCCCTTTGCCAGCGCGCGCATCTTCGACAAATGGTTCGTCTGGCCGGCCATGCTCTATCTGTCGCCGCTGCCGATCCTGTCGGCAGTGCTGTTCCTGTGGCTATGGCGCCAGACCTTCCATCTGCCGAAACCCGGCGACCGCCACGCGCTGCTCCCGTTCCTGACATTGGCCGCGATCTTCACGCTCGGCTTTGCCGGCCTCGCCTGGTCGTTCTACCCCTTCGTGGTGCCCGACCGGCTGACCATCTGGCAGGCTGCTTCGGCACCCGAAAGCCTGGCCGTCATCCTGGTCGGGACGGTCGTCGTGCTGCCGATCATCATCTTCTATTCGTTCTTTGCCTACCGGGTGTTCGCCGGCAAGGCGACGGATCTGACCTATGACTGACCGGCATCGCCGTCGCCACCTGAAACAGAATATTCATCTTCAAGCGGAATAACCTTCTCTGGCCGGCCCAGCAGAATCGCCGGCAAGAAGAAGGGCAACAGAATGAACCCCTTTTCTGCGGCAGCACAGGATCGGCTGCTGCTTTTGCTGATCCGGACGGTCGCGCTGATCGGCGCACTCGCGCTTGCCGGACTGCTGCCGGCCATGCCGCAGGCGCACGCCCAAGACGCGGCCAACTGGGCGGGCGTGTGGGACACGAAGTGGCGCGGCGGCGGCGCCCAGATCAAGTTCGAGCAGACCGGCACTGACGTAAAGGGCGTCTACCCGCTTTACAACGGCCGCATCGAGGCCAAGGCCGAAGGCGACAAGCTTGTCGGCCACTGGTTCGAAGGCGACCGCCAGGGCGCTTTCACCTTCGTCCAGTCGCCCGACGGCGGCAGCTTCATGGGCCGTTTCGATGCCGCCACCGCCGAATGGTGGACAGGGGTGCGTGTCAGCGCCGTCGAGGACGTCCGTGTCGACCAGTCGAGCCCGATGAGCACCATGCGCTCGTTCCTGCAGACGATGAACGAGAGCGGCGCCGACAACGTGCCGCGCGCCACCGGCGGCGGCATGGGTCTTGCCGGTCTGGCAGCAGGTCTCGTCGACGTCACCGAGGCCGACCGCGGCGGCCTCAACATGCCCGATTACACCAAGCTTCTGTTCACCGTCATCGACAACGCGACGTTCCGTCTGTGGAGCCTGCCGCATGATGCGATTTCCGGAGACGAGGTGACGGCGACGCTGCCGCAATACGGCACCAGGGTCTCCTTCGCCGTCACTTTTCGCCGCAAGCATGGCGACTGGTTCATCGTCGGGCCGCCACTTGCCCGGCTCCAGGCCAAGCTCGCCGAATTCCAGGAAGCGCGTGGCGAAGCCGTCGACATGGTCGACGATCCGAGCAAGCTTGCCTCGCCGCGCGATACGTTCAAGGTACTGTTGAGCGGCCTCACCGAAGCCGGCGACCCGGCACAAGCGGCGCTCGACCTGCGCAACTACAGTCAGGCCGTGCGCGGCGACGAGGCGTTCCTGCTCGAGCGCTATCTCAAAAAGGTCATCGACCGCATCGGCTATGTCTATTGGCAGGAGATCCCCGACGATCCGAAGAGCAACACCCCCTTCGTCTATTTCGAGCATCCCGCCGGCAACATCGTCATCGGCCCGGTCGAGACCGAGAAGAGCAAGATCTGGCAGTTTACGCCCGAGACGCTCGCCCACATCCGCGCGCTCTACGCCGACGTCGAAGACGTGCCGGTGGCGCCGGAATTCGCCGCCTTCGCCAGCACCGACCCGTTCTTCATCGCCCGTGGCCTCGCCCGCGAGATCAGCCCCGGCCTGCTCACCCGCGCCGGCCCGATGGAGCACTGGCAATGGTGGATGCTCGGCCTTGCCGCACTGGCCGGTATCGTCTTCGGCTTCATCGCCAATGCGCTGATTTCCTTGTTTGTGCGAAGGACGGACAGCTCGGCCTTCTTCCGCATTGTCGAATGGGCGGTGCGCTCGATCGTGCTTGGCTTCTTCCTGCTGTTGACGCTGCGCCCGCTCGGTCTGCCGCAAGTCGTCGCCGCCCCGGTCAAGGCAATCGCCTGGAGCCTGGTCGTGATCGGCGCCGTGCCGGTGGTCTGGCACCTGATCGGCAAGGTCGCCGACCACTATCGCGGACTGTGGCAGGTGCCCGGCTATCACGACACGCTGATTTCGCTTTCCACCGGTGTCGCGCGCGTCGCCGTGCTGGTCGTCGCCTTCCTGCTGTTGGCCGAAGTGCTCGCCATCCCCTACGAAGGCGTCATTGCCGGTCTCGGCATCGGCGGTCTGGCGGTGGCGCTGGCGGCGCAGCCGACGCTGCAGAACTTCCTCTCCGGCCTGACGCTCTATGCCGACCGGCCGGTCAGCGTCGGCGACTTCTGCAAGTTCGGCGACCAGTCCGGCACGATCGAGCATATCGGCATGCGCTCGACGCGCATCAGGTCGCTCGACCGCACGATCATCTCGGTGCCGAATTCGGATTTTGCCGGCATGCAGATCGAGAACTACGCGCATCGCGACCGCACCCGGTTCGCGACGACGCTGCAGCTGCGCTACGAGACGACGCCCGATCAGATGCGTTACGTCCTGGCCGAGCTGCGCAGGCTGCTGATCGCCCACCCGCGCGTCATCGACGAGCCGTGCCGCGTGCGCTTTGCCGGCTTCGGCGCCTATTCGCTCGACATCGACGTGTTCACTTACGTCAAAACCGCCGACGTGGCCGATTTTCAAGCCATCCGCGAGGACATCCTGTTGTCCATGATCAACATCATGGATGATGCCGGCGCGCAGTTCGCCTTCCCTTCGTCACTGGAATACCGAGCCACCGACCTTCCGGTCGACGACGAAAAACGCATCGCCGCGGAGAAAAGGGTCAGCGATTGGCGCGAGGCGCAAAATCTGCCTTTCCCCGACTTCAGCCAGATCGACAAATTCGCCCTCAACAACACGCTTGCCTACCCGCCTGAGGGCTCGGCGCATTATCGCGAGACGGAGCCCGACCCGGACTCGCCCGAGGCAAAGGCGACGCTGGAGAAAGTGCGCTGGAGCCTGCCCTGGAAAAAGGGGGTGTAGTTTCGAGGCGCTGGCGGGACAGCACCCCCCTCTGGCCTGCCGGCCATCTCCCCCGCAAGGGGGGAGATTAGCAGTTTCAGCGCTCCGCTCGTCCTGAACGTTGGAGATTTGGTGAAGGTCGAGGTGATAGCCAATCTCCCCCCTTGCGGGGGAGATGTCCGGCAGGACAGAGGGGGGTGCGAAGGATCGCCGACGCTTATTCTCCGTCGGGCCCGCAGGCCCCAAAAGCTCAGCTCTTGTTGGCGGCCAGCACCAGAACCGGCTTTTCGCTGTAGAGGTTGGGGAACAGCCGCTTCAGATTCTCGACCTTGGGCAGATCATTGTAGACGATATAGGGATAGGTCGGGTTGAGCGTCAGAAAGTCCTGGTGGTAATCCTCGGCCGGATAGAAGCTCTTGCCGGTCTCCAGCGTCGTCACGATCGGCTTGGGAAACACCTTGGCTTTGTCGAGCTGGGCGATGTAGCTTTCGGCGATCTTTTTCTGCGTGTCGTTTTCGGCAAATATCGTCGAACGGTACTGGGTGCCGCTGTCCGGCCCCTGGTAGTTCAGTTGCGTCGGATTGTGCGCCACCGAGAAATACACCTGCAGCAGCTGGCCGTAGGTCACCTTGGACGGCTCGTAGGTGATCTCGACGGATTCGGCATGACCCGTCCGGCTGGTGCCGACCATTTCATAGACGGCCGTGTCCTTGTCGCCGCCCGCATAGCCGGAGACGGCGCTGGTCACGCCCTTGACGTGCTGGAACACGCCTTGCACACCCCAGAAGCAGCCGCCGGCGAAGACCGCCTTTTCGGTGCCGGCGGTAGCCTTCTCGTCCATTGCCGGCGGCGGGATCACCACCGCGTCTTCGGCCGAGACTGCCGGCGTCTGCCAGAACACGGCGGCGGCGGCCGTGAGGATGAGCGCGGCAAGTGCTGCTTTTGCGAAAATCGACGATCGTTTCACGGCTGCGGTCATGTCTGATCTCCCATGATGCTGGTGTGGATTATACGACGGATAGGTCCGCCGGGCTCTCACTTTGCTGTGCGCATCGCCTATTTGGCCGGAGCCATGGCATCGCAGGCCTTGGTCGCTTCGGCTTTCTTCATGGCGTCCGTCTCGGCGGCTGCCTTGTTCATGCAGTCGGTCGTCATCGGATCTGTCGCCTTCATCGCGGTCGTGGCCATCGCGTCGGCCGGCTTCATGGCGTCCGTTGCCGGCTTCATGGCGTTTGTCGCCATCGCCGGCTTCATCGCATCTTCGGCCCGCGCCGCGCCACCGGCAAACAGCGCCGTCGAGCAAGGTGCGAAGGCGAGTGCCGCCAGGGTCGGGCGATTGGTCAAACGATTGGTCATGATGATCTCCTTGGGTTTGGCCTGTGTTGACGGCATGCGGCGGCGCCGCTGCGCGTTGGGGAAATTCGGCAGGGTTTCTAGTTCGTGGCGGCAGCCAGGATCGGCCCGCCGCGCGGCACCTGCACCAGCACCGCGGTGCTGAGGCCACCCGTCGTCGCCGGCAGCGGCAGCGCGGTGGCGTCGCCGGTCCAACTGCCCAACCTGGTCAGCGAATGCACGACATTGGCGTGCGGCAGCGTGCGGCCGGTGTTTTCGCCGCGCGCCACCGGCACCTCGACGACGCCCTTGCCGTAACGCACCAGCCAGACATCGGCCTTGCCGCCGGGCACCGGACCGGCGCCGATGCTGACCTTCCCGCCGGCGAGCGACAGCGAAGGTCCGTCGGCGTGGCCGCCGCTCGAAATCAGCTGCTCGATCTCGCCCGGCCTGGCGCCGACCGCATCGGCCTTGCCGTTGACCACCACTTGCGGCGTGAACGGGCCGGAACGGCCGAGCGACGGCTCATAGCGGACCTGGCGCTGCGTGAATTCTTCTTTGCCGAATGTGTCCTTCCAGCCGAGATAGTCCCAGTAGGTGACGTTGAAGGACAGCGCCAGCACGCCGGGCCGGTCCTTGACCTTGATCAGATTGGCGTTGGCCGGCGGGCAGGACGAGCAGCCCTGGCTGGTGAACAGCTCGACTACGGTCAGCGTCTGGCCGGCAGCCGCGCTGGTTGCCGACAGCACAGTCGCCGAAAACAGTACCGCGGCGAGCCCCATCAGGGCTGTGCTGCGTTTCGATCCGGTCATCGCTGTTCTCCTGTGCGGTTCCATGTCCACACTTCGCCGCCGACGCACGGTTCGTTACAGCATCACCGCTTCGTGATTGAGGAGAAGTCCACGTTTTTCGTCTCAGGACAGTAGCGCGGGCCGAGGCGACATCCGATCCCGCCCACACGGGGGGAGATCGGCACGCGGCCCGGCTATTGTGTAAGCACGGTTTCCGAAGGCCGCTTGTTGAAGGCGCACTTGCCGGTCACGAAATAGGAAAAATCGGCGTCGTCTATGGTGTTATTGGTAAGGGACCCGCCGTCTTCCCACGCTTGACTGCTGGTGATGCCGCAGGGCACGGCCGTAAAGATGTCGACAGTCGTATTGGCTAGCGTCTTGACCTTGTCGATGAACAATCGGTCGGAAGTGACCGGGTCGTCCGATCGCAGGGTTGTTTTCGTGCCCGTCTCCAGATAGCCGCCGCCAAGACCGGGATTGGGATTCGGAATCTTCATCTCCAGAGACAGGTTATCCATGTCCTTCACGTCGATCACCGCACCGGCGCCGGTCGCGGGATACATCGTGTTGACGCAGGTGGTTGCGTATTTCCTGGTGCCGCTGATCTGAGTGATTGTGCCGGTGGGCAAGCCGTAGAAGCTGAGCACCGTGGTGGTCGTGCATACTTGTTTCTGGACCAGCGTCTCCGTCGTTCCATTGATCGTGTACACAGAGGAGGTTCCGTAGCCTTTCGGATCGCCAAACCTGTTGTAGGCGTAGGAGATCCTCATCAGCTTGTTGGCCACAGTGTCCCCGGATTTCGTGCCGTAGAGCGTCACCGTCTTGTCCCACCAGCCCGAGATCTTGTCGACCTTGAACGTAGCCTCCACCAATGCCGGCCTCTTGGTCACTCCCGACGCGACGCCGACCTGCACCGTGTTGATCTTGACGATCTGCATGAAACTCGTCGCCATGGCAAAGCCGGCCGAAGCCTTGATGCTGGCGGCGCCGTCGGCGGCGACGACGAAGCTGTCGAGCTTGGCCGTGCCTTGCCCGCCATTGGCCAGGTATGCCTCCTGCAGTTTCACCTGGCGGTCCGCCAATGACGTGTCTGTAGCAAGCGTCGTGATCGACAGCGATGCTGCATCGAGGGCGTTCTGCATCGATGCCCTGGTTGAAACCGCCGAGGTATAGTCGATGGAAAAACCCAATGCGGCAACCATCGGGATAAGCAGGATGGCGAGCATCGGCGCGAACGAGCCGCTCACCGATCTGAGAAATTTGCGTGCTGACAGCGGCATTCCGACCCCCCGAAACGGCGATAGACCGGTGGGCTATCACGTCGGGCGCGAACTATGCTCTAATCTCATGGATCAAAGTTTAACGACTTTGCCTCGCCGCCGTCGCACCCGCGCTCCGCCGCTTGCCGATATACCGTGCCCCTGCTAAAGCGCGCCGCATGACCACGCCGATCAAGAACATCCGCAACTTCTCCATCGTTGCCCATATCGACCATGGCAAATCCACGCTTGCCGACCGGCTGATCCAGTCGACCGGCGGGCTGGAGCTGCGCGACATGAAGGAGCAGGTGCTGGACTCGATGGACATCGAGCGCGAGCGCGGCATCACCATCAAGGCGCAGACGGTGCGGTTGAAGTACCACGCCAACAATGGGCAGGACTATATCCTCAACCTGATCGACACGCCCGGCCATGTCGACTTCGCCTATGAAGTGTCGCGCTCGCTGGCTGCCTGCGAGGGCTCCCTGCTGGTCGTCGACGCCTCGCAAGGCGTCGAGGCGCAGACACTGGCCAATGTCTACCAGGCGATCGATAACAACCACGAGATCGTCGTGGTGCTGAACAAGGTCGACCTGCCCGCCGCCGAGCCCGAGCGCATCCGCGAGCAGGTCGAGGAGGTGATCGGCATCGACGCCTCAAACGCCGTGCTGATCTCGGCCAAGACCGGGCTCGGTATTCCCGACGTGCTGGAGGCGATCGTCAACGATCTGCCGCCGCCGCGCGAAGGCGACATCACGGCCCCGCTGAAGGCGATGCTGGTCGATAGCTGGTACGACGCCTATCTCGGCGTCATCGTGCTGGTCCGCATCATCGACGGCGTGCTGAAGAAGGGCCAGACCATCCGCATGATGGGCACCGGCGCCAGATACCTGGTCGAGCGCACCGGCGTCTTCACGCCCGCCCGCATCAATGTCGACGAGCTCGGCCCCGGCGAGTTCGGTTTCTTCACCGGCTCGATCAAGGAAGTCGCCGACACCCGCGTCGGCGACACCATCACCGAGGACAAGCGCCCGACGGCACAAGCCCTGCCCGGCTTCAAGCCGGCGCAGCCGGTGGTGTTCTGCGGCCTGTTCCCGGTTGACGCCGCCGATTTCGAGGATCTGCGCGCCGCCGTCGGCAAGCTGCGCCTCAACGACGCGTCTTTCTCCTTCGAAATGGAAACCAGTGCCGCACTCGGCTTCGGCTACCGCTGCGGCTTCCTCGGCCTGCTGCATCTCGAAATCATCCAGGAGCGGCTGGAGCGCGAGTTCAACCTCGACCTCATCGCCACCGCGCCGAGCGTCGTCTACCGCCTGCTGTTGAATGACGGCACGGTCAAGGAACTGCACAACCCGGCCGACATGCCCGACGTGGTCAAGATATCGGCCATCGAGGAGCCGTGGATCCGCGCCACCATCCTGACCCCCGACGACTATCTCGGCGGCATCCTGAAGCTCTGCCAGGACCGGCGCGGCATCCAGGCCGACCTCTCCTATGTCGGCAAACGCGCCATGCTGATCTACGATTTGCCGCTCAACGAGGTGGTCTTCGACTTTTACGACCGGCTGAAGTCGATCTCCAAGGGCTACGCGTCCTTCGACTATCACCTCACCGACTACAAGGAAGGCGACCTGGTCAAGATGTCGATCCTGGTCAACGAGGAGCCGGTCGACGCGCTGTCGATGCTGGTTCACCGCACGGCGGCGGAAAAGCGCGGCCGCCAGATGTGCGAGAAGCTGAAGGAGCTGATCCCGCACCACCTGTTCAAGATCCCGATCCAGGCGGCGATCGGCGGCAAGGTCATCGCCCGCGAGACGATCTCGGCGCTGCGCAAGGACGTCACCGCCAAATGTTACGGCGGCGACGTCTCGCGCAAGCGCAAGCTGCTCGACAAGCAGAAAGAGGGCAAGAAGCGGATGCGGCAATTCGGGAAAGTGGATATCCCGCAAGAGGCGTTTATTCAGGCGCTGAAGATGGGCGATTGAAGAGGCTGCTGCGCGATATTCTGATGCTTTTTGCCGCCGACTCTAACTCATACAGGAGTGGTCTGAGGGCTGGCTTGTCTAAGGCAGCTTCAGCATTGAGGGTCAAATATCGGATCAAAGTTGCGATAGTTAATGGATCTGTGGCTGATTAGCTCGGGTGTATATTCCCTAACTCTTGTTGAATTGAGACCTTTGACGCCTCGTTGAGATTTGTGATTAATGGACACGACGCGCTTCGCGCGATTTGGAGATTTGAATGTCCGACGACACAGACTCTTGGTTTGACGACTATGCCGATGATGCAGACGAGGGCCAAGTCGACGAATACGACATTACGGCCACCCCGAACGACTTCAATGTATTAACGCTTTACAGCTTCATCGAAGCCGGCGCCGTTCGTATACCGGGTTTCCAACGAAACTATGTATGGGACCGAACGAGGGCGTCAAAACTTATTGAGTCCTTGATAATCGGTATACCTGTTCCTCAGTTATTTCTTTATGAACAATCTAGAAATAAGTTTCTAGTGATAGACGGTCAACAGCGGCTAATGTCAATTTATTATTTCATGAAGCGACGCTTCCCAAGAACAGATAAGAGGATCGAACTTAGGGCGATATTCGATTTACATGGTCGGATACCTGATGAGATACTTCATGACGATGCATATTTCGAGGATTTCAAACTGAAGCTTACGGGCCGACTCCCAAACGAGTCCAACAAGTTCCACGGGCTGAACTATTCGACGCTCGGTGAATATAAGACGCAATTGGATCTTCGTCCCATTAGAAATATTGTTGTGAGACAAAACTCCCCCGAAGACGACGACTCGGCTATTTATGAAGTTTTCAATAGGCTTAATACCGGCGGGGTTAATCTAAGGCCGCAAGAGATTCGCACCAGTATGTACCATTCCAATTTCTACGATATGCTATACAGAATAAATCAAGATAAGAAATGGAGGGAATTCCTAGGAAATACCGAGCCAGATCTACATATGAAGGATATAGAGATTCTTCTACGGGGATTCGCGATGTTGATCGATGGGGACAAATATGCTCCATCTTTAGTTAGATTTCTAAATCACTTTTCTAGGATGTGCGAGAGCCATACGAAAGAGCAAAATTCGTATTTGGAGGCTTTGTTCCACTCTTTCCTGAAGGCGTGCGCAGAACTTCAAATGGATGCGTTCACCAATCCCCGAAATGGGAGATTTAATATTGCGCTGTTTGAAGCGGTGTTCACGGCAGCTTGCTCAACGGCCTTCAAAGAGAGAAGGAAGGTCAAGGGCGTCATAAATCCAAGCGAAGTCACGTCACTTGAGAAAGACAAGGATTTCGTTCTCGCTTCACTAGAAGGAACAACGAGAACCTCCAATGTTGAAACTAGAATTTCAAAGGCGAGGGAAATAATTTCATCCCTTTGATGAGGCGATCAGGTGGGGGTCGTAGATACTATATATGAGGAATTTGTCGCGACCTATGACGTCCTAGGTCGAGCTGTTCTCTTCAGAATAGCTTGGACGGCAATTCGAGAAAATCGATACTGCTAAGCGCGGCGAGCTATTTCGAAAACGCGCTCGCCAACATAGTGGAAGAGTTTGCAAGGAATAGCAGCGCAAACACGATGGTTGGCGACTTGATTAAAGCCCGAGTTATAAGCCGGCAATACCACACGTGGTTTGATTGGGATAAAAATAACGCGAACAAATTTTATCAAATGTTTGGAGACGTCTTTAGGGAACATATGACGTCTTTGGTGAGAAACCGCGTCCAGTTTGATGAGGCTGCGAAGGCATTTCTTGAGATCGGCCGAGATAGAAACCGGTTGGTGCATCAGGATTTTGGAAGCTTCACCGTCGAAAAAACGACTAGTGAGATTTATGACCAATACAAAAAGGCGAGAGGCTTCGTTGAGATGGTCGAAAGGGAGCTAGATTATTGTTGCTCTAAAGCTACGACGAGGGGGTTGTAGTCCCCCTTGTAGCTTGCTTCTCTAGACAGCTATGGTGACGTTGCCCCCAGTTTCTATCCAGTTTTGAGTTCGTTTCCGGCGTGGGTTGTGCCCTGCTGGGCCGGTGAAGCGACGGGCGCT
>NZ_JAMYLN010000033.1:0-66620 GCF_040318035.1 Mesorhizobium sp. M1329
ACTACCACAGGTGAACACGTCTCTATGTCCATACTTTAACACGTTAATACTACTACTCTCTCACTGGAAATCATCCTTTCTCCCCTACTCCCCTACTCCCCTACTCCCCTACTCCCCTACTACACATTCAGCAGCAAATACTCCCTCTCCCACGGGCTGATCACTTCCATGAAGGTCTCGAATTCCGCTCGCTTGATCGCCGCATAGGTGGCGGCAAATGACTTGCCGAGCAGCGCGCAGAGTTCCTCGTCTGCCTCGAACAGGTCGACGGCTTCGAGCAGGCTGCGCGGCAGGTCGATCTGGTCCTCGTTGGCGGTGGTCAGAACAGGCGGCTCGGCCTTGATCTTGTTGGTCATGCCGATCAGCCCGCAGGCGAGCGATGCCGCCATCGCCAGATAGGGATTGGCGTCCGAGGAGGGGATGCGGTTTTCGACGCGCCGCGCTGCCGGGTCGGAGCGGGGCACGCGGAAGGCCGTGGTGCGGTTGTCGTAGCCCCATTTGTTGTTGACCGGCGCCGAGGCCGACTGCGTCAGCCGCCGGTAGGAATTGACGTAGGGCGCAAACATCACCAGCGCGTTCGGCACATGTTTCTGCATGCCACCGATGAAATGGAAGAAGGCCTCGGTCTCCGAGCCGTCCTCCGCCGAAAAGACGTTCTTGCCGGTCTTCTTGTCGATGATCGACTGATGGATATGCATGGCCGAACCGGGCTGCCCCTGGATCGGCTTGGCCATGAACGTGGCGTAGATTTCGTGCTTGAGCGCCGCTTCGCGGATGGTGCGCTTGAACATGAACACCTGGTCGGCGAGTTCGATCGGATCGCCGTGACGCAGATTGATTTCGAGCTGGCCGGCGCCCTCCTCGTGGATCAGCGTGTCGATCTCCAGGCCCTGGCTTTCGGAGAAATGGTAGATGTCGTCGATCAGTTCGTCGAATTCGTTGACCCCGGCGATCGAATAGCCGGCGCCGCCGCCGATCGGCCGTCCCGATCGACCTACTGGCGGGGTCAGCGGATAGTCCGGATCGGGGTTCTTGCGCACCAGGTAGAACTCGATCTCGGGCGCCACGACCGGTCTCAGCCCACGCTTGTCATAGGCGGCAAGCACGCGCTTCAGCACATTGCGGGGCGTGAACTCGACCGAGCGCCCGTCCTGGTGGACGAGGTCGCAGATCACTGCCGCCGTCGGGTCCTCCTCCCACGGCACCACGGTCAGCGTCGAGAGGTCGGGCATCAGCTTGAGGTCGCCATCGTCCTCCGGATAGTGGAAGCCATTGCCGTCCTCCGGATAACCGCCCGAGATCGTCGTCATGAACACCGCCGAAGGCAGCGCCAGCGAGGTGTTGGAGGTGAACTTCTTCGATGGCATCATCTTGCCGCGCGCAACCCCGGCCTGGTCGGGTGTGATGCATTCGATGTCTTCGATGCCGCGCCATTCCAGCCAGGCGCTGACTTCCTTCCAGTTCTTGACGCCACGTTGGTTTTTCACGAAGGCAGGCGTGCGGGCGCGTCCTCCGCGGCTCGACGGACGGACTTCCTTTTTTGCAGGCGGCATCAATCACCAGATTTGTTGCAGATTGTGGAGTATAGCCGTTGCCGACGACGAAAGGGAAGGGGAGCCAGCTGGCGTGCGCCTCGATAACCGGGGGAACACAACGACTTCCGGATAAAAGCCTCCTGGTCTAGGGTCGGCCTCCCGCAACGCTGCAATTAATGGGCCGCATGCAACACAGCCGCAAACTGACGACGATCGGCTTCGACGCCGATGACACACTGTGGCAGAACGAACAGTTCTTCCGCGTGACCGAGAAGCGCTTTGCCGCACTGCTCGCCGACCACGCCGAGGCGGACCGGATCTCGGCAAGATTGCTGGAGGCCGAGAAGCGCAACCTCGCGGTCTACGGCTTCGGCATCAAGGGATTCACGCTGTCGATGATCGAGACGGCGATCGAGGTCACGGAGGGCCAGGTGCCGGCCTCAACCGTTGCCGAAATTCTCGCCGCGGGCCGCGAGATGCTCAGCCATCCGATCGAGCCGCTTCCGCATGCGCGCGAAACCGTGGAAAAGCTGGCCGGCGCCTACCGCCTGGTGCTGATCACCAAGGGCGACCTGTTCGACCAGGAACGCAAGCTGGCGCAATCCGGCCTGGGCGAGCTGTTTGATGCCGTCGAGATCGTCAGCGACAAGAGCGCGGCCACCTATAGCCGCATCTTCAGCCGCCACGGCGACGGCCCGGAAAAGGGCATGATGGTCGGCAACTCGCTCAAATCGGACGTCGTGCCGGCCATCGAAGCCGGCAGTTGGGGCATCCACGTTCCGCACGAGCTGACCTGGGTGCTGGAACATGTTGAGCCGCCGGTCTCGGCGCCACGCTTTCGCCAGATAGCCAATCTCGGCGAACTGCCGGGATTGATCGAGCATATCGGCGAGATTGATTGATCAGGTCTTCAGCCGAGGCATCGCGGTAGGCGTCAATTGCGGCTAATTGCGATCAGCCGGTCGATCACCGGCTGCAGCCGTTCGGTGGTGATCGGCTTGACGACCACTGCATCGATGACGCTGGACAGGCCCAGGCTCTCCGGAGTGCCGGTCTTGACCGAAAGCAGGATCACCGACGGAAGCGATCTGCCTGACGCTCTTCGCAGTGCATCGATACCCGACAGCAAGGCGTCGCAGTCCCCGTTCTCCGCTCCGCCGTCGAGAACGACAGCCCCGGGAATCAGCGCGCGCAAGGCCTTTGCCGCGGTTTCGGGAGTTTCCGAGATCGGTTTGAGGCCGGACCGCTCCACGATCTTTGAAACCACGACGCGGTTGATCGGTGATTTTCCGACCACCAGCACCCGCGAGAAATCCGGGAGCATCCGCGTCTCCATGTCCCGGCTAACGAAAGGCAGCTGTTTTGCAGTCTCGATATCGCGATTCGCTGGGCACATGGCGGGGCAGGCCGTTGTTCAATGTTTCAATGCAGGGTTGAAACTCGAGAGGTAATTGGCGTGAGATCACTGCTCATGTCAAGCTCAAATGGCATATCAGGAGAATATCGCAAGAAACAATAAAATTAAAATTAAGTGCTTTTCTTTACCGCCGCCCGAAGGAGAAGTTGCCACCACAACCGGGCAGGCTTCAGCGAAGCTTGGCTTTGCAGCGCGACACGTCAACTCGCAGCTGTAGCCGGTTTGACGTAAGGTTGAACGAAGGCGAGGCAGGTCTGTCGCGAGCTTGTCGTATCGCCTCGCCGGACTACCCTTCCTCGTTGGCTAGGCACGTCTCTTTTATCGACGGGAGATGACAATGGAACTCGTGACTCACAGGAAATTCAAAAACGGCCGGTTGATGCCATGGGGAAAGGGTACGGTCGTTACCGGCGCAAAGGGATTCGTCTACCTTTCCGGAAACACCGCGACCGCCGAGGACTACGATCCGATCGGCAAAAGCGGCGGCGCCGCCATTGGCGATGCAGCGGCACAGTGGCGCGCAATTCTCACCAACATCAAGTCAGATCTGGAAGAGCTTGGCAGCGCGCTCGAGCATCTCATCAGGCTGACCTTCTTTGTTAAGGGGCCATTTCCCGATGGCGGCGTGCTGAGTTCGCCCAATTTTCGCCTGGACGTCTTGGACGAATTCTTTGCCGAACACTGCCCGAAGCATTGCAGCTACAACAACCCGCCGCCATCGGAAGTTATTGGCGTTGCAGCGCTTGCGCAGCCTGATCTTGTCATTGAAATCGTTGCATTAGCGGCTCTGCCGGACTAGGCAGAGCCGCGGCGTGCGAGGTGCGATGACATGCGCTCAAAATAGGCGCGGTGCGGTAGAATTCATCAGTCGTGGTTCCGTTGCGTGACGATGACCGGGATCAGCAGATCGCCCCAGTTGCCGTCGCCGCCATGGTGCCGTGCCGAGCGCACCAGCTCGACCGAGACGCCGGCCTCGACCGCCTTCATCACCGACTGATTGAGCCTGTGCAGATCGTTTGCCAGCATTCGGATGGTCGCCTGCTGGTCGACATTCATGCTGGTGGCCTGCTCTTCGGCCCGTTCCTTGACGCGGCTTATCGACGCCATTGGTCTTCTCCCTGTGTTGCCCTGTCTGTTGTGTTGCCATGCCCGTTTGGGCGTTCCCTCTGTTTGTCTGCTATTCCGCTATTCCGCCGCCGGCCTGAATTGGGCGTGCTCGGTCGATCCATGCATGGCCGTGGTCGAAGACTGGCCACCGGTGATCGCCATCGAGACGGCGTCGAAATAGCCGGTGCCGACCTCGCGTTGATGCTTGGTGGCGGTGTAGCCATTGGCTTCCGCGGCGAATTCCGCCTCCTGCAGTTCCGAATAGGCGGCCATCTGCCGCTCCTTGTAGCCGCGGGCGAGCTCGAACATGCCGAAGTTGAGCTGGTGGAAACCGGCCAGCGTAATGAACTGGAACTTGTAGCCCATCGCGCCGAGTTCCTTCTGGAACTTCGCAATCGTCGCGTCGTCGAGATTCTTCTTCCAGTTGAAAGACGGCGAGCAATTATAGGCAAGCAGCTTGCCTGGATGATGCTTGCGCACACCCTCGGCAAACGTCCTGGCCTGCCCCAGATCGGGCTTGGAGGTCTCGCACCAGATCAGGTCCGCATAGGGCGCGTAGGCGACGGCGCGGGCAATGCAGGGCTCGATGCCGTTGCTGACATGGTAGAAGCCCTCCGCAGTGCGGCCGGCGCCATAATCGACGAAGGGCCGGTCGCGTTCGTCGATGTCGGAGGTCAGGAGCTTTGCCGCTTCCGCGTCGGTGCGCGCCACGACCAGCGTCGGCGTACCCATGACGTCGGCGGCAAGGCGCGCCGCGTTGAGGTTGCGGATGTGTGCGGCGGTCGGGATCAGCACCTTGCCGCCGAGATGGCCGCATTTCTTCTCCGAAGCCAGCTGGTCCTCGTAATGGACGCCGGCCGCACCCGCCTCGATGAACGCCTTCATGATCTCGAAAGCGTTGAGCGGCCCGCCGAAGCCGGCTTCCGCGTCGGCGACAACAGGCGCGAACCAGGTGTCGACCGACAGCCCCTTCCCTTCCGAAGTCTCGATCTGGTCGGCGCGCTGCAGGGTGCGGTTGATGCGCTTGACCAGTTCGGGCGCCGCATTGGCGGGATAGAGCGACTGGTCCGGGTACATCGCGGAAGCGGTGTTGGCATCGGCGGCGACCTGCCATCCCGACAGATAGATCGCCTTCAGCCCGGCCCGCACCTGCTGCATCGCCTGGTTGCCCGACATTGCACCCAGCGCGTTGACGAAATCCTCCTCGTGGATGAGCTGCCACAGCCGGTTTGCGCCCATTTCGGCGAGGCTCTGCCGGATCTGCACCGAGCCGCGCAGCCGCTTCACGTCGTCCGGCGAATAGGGCCTTTCGATGCCATCAAAGCGGCCTTGCGGCGCCGACGGGACAAGGTTGTAAAAGTCGGTCATTGGTCACTCCAGGCGGTTTTGATGCCGGTTTCGGAAGGCGCCGCGGGGGAAAATATGTGCGCCATATGTGTGACATCATTTACATGCCGGCTCGACGCGAGCGAGCTAAACCTCCAGATTAGCCAAAAAATAAGAGAAAACCTGTGTTGTGTTTGACTGATGAGAGTTGTAAATCTGTCATGATTGTAAAGACCGCCATGCCATTGGCGGATGTAAATTTCTGTCAAGGGCAGTCGATTGGCCGACCACAAAATCTTTGCCGGGCCGCGCATTCGTCGCATCCGCAACGCCAAAGGGCTGACCCAGACGGCGATGGCCGAAGGGCTCGGCATCTCGCCGTCCTATCTCAATCTCATCGAGCGCAACCAGCGGCCGCTGACGGTGCAACTGATCCTGAGGCTGGCATCCGTCTACAAGGTCGACCCGCATGAATTGCAGGGCGAGGCGAGGGGGTCGGTTGCCGACTTGAAGGAAGTGTTTTCAGATCCGTTGCTCGCCGGCGAACTGCCGGGCGACCAGGAACTCATCGAGCTTGCCGAGGCGGCGCCGAACGCTTCCGCCGCTGTCATAAAGCTGTTTCGCGCCTATCGCGAGCAGGCCGAGCGATTGTCGGATATCAACGAGCTGCTCGCGCGTGAGGGCAAGGCCACCGCCCTCTCGGGTGCCAGGCTGCCGATCGACGAGGTGCATGAGATTTTCGAACGCCGGCCGAACCATTTTGCTGCGCTCGAAGAAGAAGCCGAGGCATTCACGTCGGTGCTCGATCCAGGCGACGATCTGTTCAGTGCGTTGAAGGCCTGGCTGCGGCGTGAATTCGGCATCGTCGTCAAGGTACTGCCGGTCGCCACCATGCCCAACTGGCGCCGTCGCTATGACCGTCACTCGCAGCGCCTGTTTCTGTCCGAGCGCCTGTCGCCATTCGATCAGCTGCGTGAGGTGGCTATGGAGGCCTGCCTGATCCGCATGAGCGTCGCTGTCGCCGCCGAGATCCAGGCGCTGAAGCTGGCCACGGACGAAGCCCGCCGGCTGGCGCGTTTCGAGCTCGGTCGCTATGCCGCGCACGCTCTGATGATGCCCTATCAGCCTTTTCACGCCGCCGCGGTCCGTGCCCGCTATGACATCGACATGTTGCGGTCGCGTTTCGGCGTCTCCTTCGAGCAGGCGGCGAACCGGCTGACCACGCTGCAGCGGCCGGGTGCGTCGGGCGTGCCGTTCTTCATGCTCGAGGTCGACAGTGCCGGCAATCGGTTCCGCAAGGCGGGCAGCCACGGCTTTCCGCAAAGCCGCTTCGGCGGCGGCTGTCCGAAGCTGCCGGTCCATGCCGCCTTCGCCCAGCCCGGCCAGATCCTGGTCGATGCAGTGGAAATGCCCGACGGCGCAGCGTTTCTCTGCATGGCCCGCACGCTCGAGGGGCCGCAGGGCTCGTTTGCCGAGCGACCGCGGCGCACGGCGCTGCTGCTCGGCTGCGACATCGGCTTTCGCGACGAGGTCGTCTATGGAGCGGCATTGCCGGGGCCAGCCGCCATCGGCAAGACCGGACAGAGCGCCGCCGCGCCGGCGGCGCCGATAGGCCCTGCCTGTCGGCTGTGCGAACGCATCGGCTGCCTCGCCCGCGCCGAGCCACCCGTGACACGTCCGCTCGGCCTCGACGAGATGGTGACTGGGCTGTCGGCTTTCGATTTCCAGTGACGGCCGTGGCAGATTGCTGGCCAGAGAAGATCATACGCGGTTTCACGGCAGGAAAATAACAAGCTGTCCCTTGGGACATTGATCGTCGAAGTATTGATTCAGCATCGGCCGTGAGATATCAAAAGACGAATTGGGCGACGATCGGGGGATCAGGGATGGGCAGGACGTTTTTTTTTTGGCTTGGCTTGGTGCTTGCCTTTTCGATCTGCCCCGCATTTGCGGAAAAGTCCGCGGACTTCTTCAAATCCTATCAAAAGTATAATGACGCCGGCAAAGCGTTCCTGGACAAGATCGATCCGAAGACTGGCGCGATAGACCTAGCCGAAGGCGTGCACCTGGACCTCAAGGACAAATTCTATTTTCTGAACAAGAAAGATACTGCCTCCGTCCTGACGGAAGCCTGGGGCAATCCACCCGACGCCGCTTCCGAATCGCTCGGCATGATCTTTCCAGTCAGCAATGACCCCATTGCCGAGAACAATTGGGGAATAGAGCTGAGATGGGAGAAGATAGGTTACGTCGACGACAGCGAGGCGGGATCCATCGACTACAATGAACTGCTGCGCAACATGCGGGCGGATACCTTGTCGGGCAACGATCAAAGGGTAAAGGACGGCTATTCGCCCATCACTCTGATCGGCTGGGCATCACCGCCCGTGTACGACGCAGTCAACAAGCGCCTGCACTGGGCCAAGGAACTGCAGTTCGGAAACGATGCAGTCCACACGCTTAACTACGACGTTCGCTTTCTCGGCAGGGAGGGCGTTTTCGTGATGAGCTACATCGCAACTGTGGACCAGTTGCCGGAAATCAAGCAGAGTCTCGATGAAGTGCTTGATCTTGCTGTCTTCAAGCCCGGCAAGACATATTTGGACTTCAGACCGGGCGTCGATACGGTTGCGGCGATTGGCATCGGTGGCCTCATTGCCGGCAAACTGGCGGCAAAGGCAGGATTTCTGGTGGTAGCGCTCATCGCGCTGAAAAAATTCGGTCTTATCCTGCTGATTCCCTTGGCAGGTCTCTGGCGCTTCATTCGCGGCAACAAGACAACCTCCTAGATCGATTTCATCGGCTCAACTCTCAGGCCTGCTGATTGCTGGGTGCCCCAAACGGAACACGATGCTGGATCACCCCCGATCCCCGCCTTTGCGTTACGCGATTAAGGCACGTTTCTGTCGTCCGCTGTGCATCGTGCTGCCCCGAAATCGCCGACAGTCGTAGTCATGACCGACATATCATCACCGCAGATCGCCGTTTCGCCTCCGCGAAATGAGGAGCGTATCGGTTTCCTGCTGGTGTTCCTGTCGGCGCTGATGTGGAGCCTCGGCGGTACCATCGCCCGTTTCATCGATGCCGGCGACAGCTGGACGGTGGTGTTCTGGCGCTCGGTCTGGGCCGCCGCCTTCCTGCTCTGCTTCATGGTCTGGCGCGACGGCTGGCGTGGCACGCTGAAGCTGTTTCGCGGCATGGGCCTGGCCGGTCTTGCGGTGGCGTTCTGCTTCGCCACGGCCTCGACCTCTTTCGTCGTGGCGCTTGCTTATACCACCGTCGCCAACATCCTCCTGATGCAGGCCGGCGTGCCGCTTCTGGCAGCGCTGTTTGCCTGGGCGCTGTTTCGCGAACGGGTGGCCGTGGCGACCTGGGTGGCGATTGCTGCCGTCATTGCCGGCGTCGCCATCATGGTGTCGGAATCGCTCGATGGCGCGGTGTCGCCGATCGGCGACGGGCTGGCACTCCTTATCGCTGTCATGTTCTCGATCGCCACCGTCATCACGCGCCGCTTTGCCCATGTGCGCATGACCCCGGCGACCTGCCTCGGCACGATGCTGGCGGCCGCCTTTGCGGCATCGCAGGCGTCGACGCTGGGCGTTTCCAGCCACGATATGGGCTTCCTCTTTGCCTTTGGCGTGATCAATCTGGGACTCGGCCTCGCCTTCTTCGCCACCGGAGCCCGGCTTGTGCCGGCCGCCGTCGCGGCGCTACTCGGCACGTTCGAACCGATCCTTGGCCCGATCTGGGTCTGGCTCATCCATTCCGAGGTGCCGTCGGCGCGCACCATCGTCGGCGGTGCGGTCGTCGTCACCGCGCTGCTCGTCCACATCGGGCTCGAGTTCAAGCGTCAGACGCGGCCCGCGCGAGCGGGCGTCACCGGTGTGCCGTCGCCTAATTGATGCAGCGCACGCGTCAAAGCGAGATGAACCATTGACAATGTCGCAGCCGCGCGGGCAGGCTGCGATCACGGCAACAACAAGACAGGCTTATCTTGCCAAGTCTCCATGCCGGCCGCATCGAGGCCGGACAACATCGTCGTCTTCCTGCCCGCGCCGTAGCGAAAGCTTCCGACGGCGCCGGAACACCACCAACGCCACGCCAAGTTTTCACTGTCGGCTCGTCGACGGACTATAATGGCGCCGGCAATTCCCGCTTGTCGCCTGCCTGCAAGCCCAATACCCTTAAGCAAATGCCCAGCCGCGCGAACGCCGCGACGAGCTGGCGACGGAACACTCATCAAAGGAGAATAGCATGATCCGCAAAGCGCTCTGGCTTTCGGCGACTTCGGCGTTTTTGGCAGCTTTTACCTTGGGCGCACATGCCGAGGATCGCGTCGTCAACGTCTTCAACTGGTCGGATTATATCGACAGTTCGATCATCGACGACTTCACCAAGGAAACCGGCATCAAGGTCGTCTACGACACTTTCGATTCCAACGAGATCCTGGAAACGAAACTGCTCGCCGGCGGCAGCGGCTACGATGTCGTCGTGCCCAGCGGCAATTTCCTTGCACGCCAGATCCAGGCGGGCGTGTTCCAGAAGCTCGACAAGTCGAAACTGCCGAACATTTCAAATATGTGGGACACGGTCATGGAACGGACCGCCAAATATGATCCCGGCAACGAATATTCGATCAACTACATGTGGGGTACGGTTGGCATCGGCTACAACATCAAGAAGGTGCAGGCAGCACTCGGCACCGACAAGATCGACAGCTGGGACGTGTTCTTCAATCCCGAAAGCCTGGCCAAATTGAAAGACTGCGGCGTCTATGTGCTGGATTCGCCGGCCGACATCATACCGGCGGCACTGAAATATCTAGGCCTCGATCCAAACAGCACGTCGCCCGATGAGATTGCCAAGGCCGAAGAAACCTTGCTGAAGGTCCGGCCCTATATCCGCAAGTTCCACTCTTCCGAATACATCAACGCCCTGGCCAATGGCGACATCTGCCTGGCTGTCGGCTGGTCGGGTGACGTCTTCCAGGCCCGCAACCGCGCCGACGAAGCCAAGCAGGGCGTCGAGATCGGCTATTCCGTGCCGAAGGAAGGTGCCCAGATGTGGTTTGACCAGATGGCGATCCCGGCCGATGCGCCGCATGTCGCCGAAGCGCATGAGTTCCTGAACTACATGATGAAGCCCGAAGTGATCGCCAAATCGTCGAACTATGTGCTTTACGCGAACGGCAACAAGGCTTCGCAGCAGTTCATCGACAAGGCGATCCTGGAAGATCCGGCGATCTATCCGGACGCCGCCACCTTGCAGAAACTCTACACCGTCTCGCCCTACGATCCCAAGACCCAGCGCATCATCACCCGCACCTGGACCAAGATCGTCACCGGCCAATAACAATCTGACCATGCCCCGGCAGCTGGCTGCCGGGGCGCTTTCTCATGGGGCAAGCAGCAGGACGGAGTGGGACATGAAATCGCTTGGCAGCATCCGCAGGGATTTCGCGCCATGGAACGATCCGAACGCCAAGCCATACATCCAGTTCGACAACGTCACCAAGAAATTCGGTGAGTTCACAGCGGTCAACAATCTGTCGCTGACCATTTTCGAACGCGAATTCTTTGCCTTGCTCGGGGCCTCAGGCTGCGGGAAATCGACGCTGCTCAGGATGCTCGCCGGCTTCGAGGAGCCGACCGCCGGCCGCATCTTGCTCGATGGCCAGGATCTGCGCGGCATTCCGCCTTACCGGCGGCCGGTCAACATGATGTTCCAGTCCTACGCCTTGTTTCCGCATATGACGGTCGAGAACAACATCGCCTTCGGCCTCAAGCAGGAAGGCATGGCCAAGGCCGACATCGACAAGCGCGTCGCCGAGATGCTGAAGCTGGTCAAGCTCGAGCAGTTCGCCAAGCGCAAACCGCACCAATTGTCGGGTGGCCAGCGCCAGCGCGTCGCGCTCGCCCGCTCCGCCGCCAAGCGGCCGAAAGTCCTGCTGCTCGACGAGCCGCTTGGTGCGCTGGACAAGAAGTTGCGCGAGGAAACCCAGTTCGAGCTGATGGACCTGCAGCAGAACCTCGGCCTCACCTTCGTCGTCGTCACTCATGATCAGGAAGAGGCGATGACGATGGCTGACCGCATCGCTATCATCGACAAGGGCGAGGTGATGCAGGTGGCGACGCCGGCCGAGGTCTACGAGGCGCCGGGTTCCCGCTTCGTCGCCGGCTTCGTCGGCAATGTGAATATGTTCGACGGCAAGATCGCGGCTGGCGAGGCCGGCAGTGCGAGCATCGATGCCGGCAACGGCATCACCATCCGCACCGAAAATGCCGGCAGTGCGGCCGCCGGAACATCCGTCACCTTCGCCATCAGGCCGGAGAAGATCAAGGTGTCCTCCACGAAACCGGCCGGTGCCGTCAACGCCATCGAGGGCGAGGTCTACGACATAGCCTATCTCGGCGACATGACCGTCTATCACGTCAGGCTGGATGACGGTCAGGTCGTGCGGGCGAGCACCATGAATGCGGCACGCCTCACCGAGGACCCGCTGACCTGGAACGACCGCGCCTGGGTTTCTTTCCGCCCCGACGCCGGCGTCGTCCTGACACGGTAGGGACTGATCATGTCCGCTGTCACCGCCGCAACAAGCTTTCCGGCAAGCGCTGCCGGCAAATCCGCCTTGGTCAGGCTGGGAGCAGCCTTCGTTAGCCGGCTCGTCATCATCGTCCCCTATCTCTGGCTGCTGTTCTTCTTTCTCGTCCCTTTCATCATCGTCTTCAAGATTTCGCTGTCGCAGACGGCGATCGCCATGCCGCCCTACACGCCGGTGCTTGATTTCCGCAGCGGCATTTCCGGGTTTATTTCGGAATTCGGCGCACTCAATTTCGACAACTATACCTGGCTGACGCAGGACGCGCTGTATTTCAATGCCTATGTGACGAGCGTCATCGTCGCCGCCATCTCGACCGTCCTGACATTGCTGATCGGCTATCCCATCGCCTATGGCATGGCACGCGCTCCGGCGACGATCCGCCCGACCTTGCTGATGCTGGTGATCCTGCCGTTCTGGACCTCGTTCCTGATCCGTGTCTACGCCTGGATTGGCATCCTCAAGCCCGAGGGCCTGCTCAACCAGCTGCTGCTCGCAACCGGCATCATCAGCCAGCCGCTGATCATCCTCAACACCTATACGGCGATCTTCATCGGCATCGTTTACTCCTATCTGCCGTTCATGGTGCTGCCGCTCTATTCGTCCTTGGAGAAGATGGACTATTCACTGATCGAAGCGGCCAAGGATCTCGGCTGCCCGCCGACCAGCGCCTTCTGGAAGATCACCTTTCCGCTGTCGCTGCCCGGCGTCGTCGCCGGCTGCCTTCTGGTGTTCATTCCCGCCGTTGGCGAGTTCGTCATTCCCGACCTGCTCGGCGGCTCGCAGACGCTGATGATCGGCAGGACGCTGTGGAACGAGTTCTTCGCCAACCGCGACTGGCCGGTGTCGTCCGCCGTCGCCGTCATCTTGCTGCTGCTGCTGATCGTGCCGATCATGCTCTTCCAGCGAGCCCAGGCGCGTGCCCAGGAGCAGGACCAATGAACGCGACCTGGAGCCGCTTCAACATCACATCGATCGTGCTCGGCTTTGCCTTTCTTTACCTGCCGATCGTCCTGCTCGTCGTGTTCTCTTTCAACGAGTCGAAGCTGGTCACCGTCTGGGGCGGCTTCTCGACGAAATGGTACGTGTCGCTGTTCCACAACCGGGGTCTGATGGACGCGACCTGGGTGACGGCCCGCGTCGGCGTCATCTCGGCGACGGTGGCAACTGTGCTCGGCACGCTGGCGGCGCTCACCTTGACACGCTACACGCGCTTTCGCGGCCGGCTGCTGTTTTCCGGCATGGTGTTTGCGCCGCTGGTCATGCCGGAAGTCATCACCGGCCTGTCGCTGCTGCTGCTCTTCGTCGCCGTCGGCCTCGACCGCGGCTTTCTCACGGTGACGCTTGCCCACACCACGCTAACCATGTGCTTCGTCGCGGTGGTGGTTCAGTCGCGCCTGATCACTTTCGACCGTTCGCTGGAAGAGGCCGCAATGGACCTCGGCGCGCCACCGGTGAAGACCTTCTTCCAGATCACGCTGCCGGTAATCATGCCGGCTATCGTCTCCGGCTGGATGCTGGCTTTCACGCTGTCGCTCGACGATTTGGTTATTGCCAGCTTCACCTCGGGGCCTGGCGCCACGACGCTGCCGATGAAGATCTACAGCCAGGTTCGCCTTGGCGTGACGCCGGAAATCAATGCGGCCTGCACCATCTTGATCGCGGTCGTCGCAGTTGGCGTGATCATCGCTTCACTCGCAAACAAACGCCGCGAGGTGCAGCGCCAGCGCGACGAGCGGGCCGCGCAGCGAGGTTGAAGGCTCGCTACTCTCCCGAGACGCCGCGGCTTATCGGCGAGATGAACGGCGTGCTCCACGTGCCGCCGACGAAGAACGACGACTGCTTGGGCGCCTGGCCGTTCGTCTGCGTGGCAGCCTGGCTCGGCTGGGCAATGCCGCCGGACAGTGCCAGCCCGCGTCCGGCATAGGATGCGATGCCGGAAAGCCAGATCTTGTATTGCGCGGAATTCACCTCGGCCTTGTCGATGCGCGCCACGCCGTTCGAAATGCTCGCCTTGAGCTCGGCCCCGTCGATCGGCAGCGTTCCGTCCGAGACGTCGTCCAGCGCGAAGAATCCGCCCTGTTCGGTGTGCTTGAGGAACGCCGGCAGGTTAAGCCGGCTCAGCGCACCCGCGCCGAACGTCGCGGACAGCGAGCCATTGGCGTTTTCGAAAATCGAATCCCAGGTTCTGCCAGGCCCCTTGAGGATGACCGAAACGGTTCCAGTGCCGATCGGTACCAGCCGCGTCATTCCGGCCGCGGTGCCGAAAGCGCCGCCGTCGATATCGGAAGCAAGCAGCCGGATCTCGACTTCCGTGCCGGCGGGCTTGCGGTCGAAACGGACGCTGCTCTGGACGTTGCCGCCAAAGGCGGATGCATCCGAGATGTCGAAGACGGCAAGGCCATTTTTGACCTGGGCGGTGGCAGCGACGTCGGCAAGCTGGATGGCGCCGGCCGTGGCATGCGCCGCCGACAGCCTGAGATCGAGATTGATCCGGTCGGCGAAGCTTGTGTCGATCTCGCCCGGACCGGTGCCGCCGGCGGATGGCACCGGCGTAAAGGCGGAGAGAAACGATCTGAGGTCGAGCGTATCGAAGGCAAGTGTGCCGGAGATCACCGGCAGTGCCTCACCATAGGTGAAGTCCAGCGCACCCATTCCCGGGTTGTTGTCGAGGGTCAGGGCCGTGTTTTCGAATTTGACCCGCCCGGCTGTCGCCGTGATCTTGCTTGAAACCGAGATCGAGCCGATTGCGGCACCGGGCGCGATGCCGGCCTGCGACCATTCGAGCACGCGTCGGAGCGAAGGTGCGGCGAATTTTGCCTGGCCGTCGAAATAGCCGTTCTCCGACATGCTGGCGCGGCCGTCGAACGAAAAACTGGCCGGTGCCGCCTTGAAGGAAAATGTGGCCGGTGCCGTGCCGCCGCCAAACAGCACGAGCGGGTTCGGCGATGCGGCGTCGATGGCAACGCTTTCGCCGCGCCATATCCCGGTCGCCGACAGCGTCGCATTGCTGTTCATCGCGGCCCAGTTCGCCTGGCCGCTCAGGCTGCTCAATATCTCCTGGTCCTTGCCGCCGATGGCAGTCACCACGCGGCCGTCCCTGAACTCGACTGTGCCGAACGGATCTGTCGGCAGCTTGCCGAGATCCGGCTTGGCGGGATTTGTGTTGATCACCGCGCGGGCAGCATCGATCGAACGCGTAATGCGCCCGCCGCTGGGAATCGCAGGCAGGAAAAACCCGCTCGCGGTACGCTGAACCCGGATCGTCGGTCGCACCAGCCGCGCCGTCGAAAACACGACATCGCCACGCAGCGCCGCCATGGCCGAGAGGTCGACCTCGACTCGTTCGGCCTCGACCACGGGCGGCGCATCCGTCTCCGTCCATTGCGACAGCGTCACGTCGCTCAGGATCGCCCGGAAATTCGGCCAGACCTCGATGCGCGGCGCGCCGTCGATGGTTACCCGAAAACCGCTCCAGGCGCTCATTTCCCACGCGATACGGTCGCGTACGATGCGGGTCGAGGCGATCAACGGCAAGGCTGCGACGACCAGCGCGATGACGATGACGGCCGCGCCGATCGCCCATATTCCGCGTCGGATCAAAGGTGATGGCATATCGCCCCGTATGCTTCCATTCCGACAAAATCGCCCGACGGGTGTAACCGACGGCTGACGCATTTCAAGTCTTTATGGCCCGGCGATGGCATTTGCGCACACCCTGACCGGCGCGGTCCAACAAAATCTTGCTCTGCTGCATCGCGATATGCATAAGCGATGCAGCCTGCGGAGAAACAATGATGGCTGACGACGCACCGCTCTGGATCCCGACGCAAGAGCAGATCGACGCGGCGCCGATGACTGCCTTCATGAACGCCGCGGCGAGCGTGGCCGGCAAGGCTTTCTCCTCCTATACCGACCTGCATCGCTGGTCGATCGATGACCGCGAGACCTTCTGGAGCCTGGTCTGGGACTTTTGTGGCATCGTCGGCGACAAGGGCGAACGCGTGCTGGTCGATGGCGACAAGATGCCCGGCGCGACCTTCTTCCCTGATGCGAAGCTGAACTTCGCCGAGAATCTCCTCAAGAAAACCGGCCTTGGCGACGCAATCGTCTTTCGCGGCGAGGACAAGGTCGAGCGGCGGCTGTCCTGGAACGAGCTGCAAGCGCTGACCTCGCGCTTGCAGCAGCTTTTCCTGTCGCTCAAGGTGAAGAAGGGCGACCGCATCGCAGCTATGATGCCCAACATGCCGGAGACTGTTGCTGCGATGCTGGCGGCCGCCTCGATCGGCGCGGTCTGGTCGTCCTGCTCTCCAGATTTCGGCGAGCAGGGGGTTCTCGACCGGTTCGGCCAGATCGAGCCGGTCATATTCATCGCGCCGGACGGCTACTGGTACAATGGCAAGGCGATCGAAGTCGCCGACAAGATCGCGGCCGTGGCGGGCAAGCTCGCCACCGTCCGCAAAGTCCTCATTGTCGACTATCTCGGCACCTCGACCGACGTCGCGGCGACCATCGGCAAGGCGGCTGCGCTGGAAGAGGCGCTGTCACCCTTTGCCGCCAGGCCTATCAGCTACGAGAGGCTGCCGTTTTCGCATCCGCTGTACATCCTGTTTTCATCGGGCACGACCGGCATTCCCAAATGCATTGTCCATTCGGCCGGCGGAACGCTGATCCAGCACGTCAAGGAAGAACGGCTGCATGCCGGCCTGCTCGACGGCGACCGCTTCTTCTACTTCACCACCTGCGGCTGGATGATGTGGAACTGGCTGGTGTCGGGCCTGGCATCGGGCGCCACCTTGCTGCTCTACGACGGCTCGCCGTTCTACCCGGACGGCAATGCGCTGTTCGACTTCGCCGATGCCGAAAAGATGACCTATTTCGGCACCTCGGCCAAATTCATCGATTCCGTGCGCAAGGCCGGCCTCAAGCCGATCCGCACGCATGATCTTTCCAGCGTGCGCACCATCTCCTCGACCGGCTCGCCGCTATCGCCGGAAGATTTCCGCTTCGTCTATGAAGGCATCAAGAAGGACGTGCATCTGGCTTCGATTTCCGGCGGCACCGATATCGTCTCCTGCTTCGTGCTCGGCGTGCCGATCGAACCGGTATGGACCGGCGAGATCCAGGGGCCCGGGCTCGGTCTTGCCGTCGATGTCTGGGACGATGACGGCCGGCCGCTCCGCCAGGAGAAGGGCGAGCTCGTCTGCACCAAGGCGTTTCCGGCGATGCCGATCGGATTCTGGAACGACCCTGACGGCAGGAAATACAAAGCCGCCTATTTCGAACGTTTCGACAATGTCTGGTGCCACGGCGATTTCGCCGAATGGACCGCCCACGGCGGCCTGATCATCCATGGCCGTTCCGACGCCACGCTCAATCCGGGCGGTGTCAGGATCGGCACGGCGGAGATCTACAATCAGGTCGAGCAAATGCCGGAAATCCTCGAAGCGCTGTGCATCGGCCAGGATTTCGACAATGACGTTCGCGTCGTGCTGTTCGTGCGGCTGGCGGCCGGCGTCGAGCTCGATGGCGAGCTGGAAAAACGCATCCGCGCGAAAATCCGCACCGGGGCGAGCCCGCGCCACGTGCCGGCCAAGATCATCGCCGTCAGCGATATTCCGCGAACCAAATCCGGCAAGATCACCGAGCTCGCGGTACGCGACATGGTGCATGGCCGCGCCATCAAGAACAAGGAAGCGCTCGCCAATCCCGAAGCGCTCGAGCTGTTCCGCAACCTGCCGCAGCTCGCCGACTGATCCCGGGGTCCAAGGTCGGAGCCGTTTTGAGGTCTCCGGTATCGTTAACAAATTATCTCTTCGGAATTTACCTAGATTTCATGAGTGGTACACATTGGTAAACTTTCCGGCGTGGCGGTAAGGTTTTGTTAAGGCCCGGCATCGATAGTCGTGCGTAACTTGAGGGAGAAATCCCGTTCCTCTTAGCCCCGAGAGGATCTGATTCGCTCAAGCCCCGTTGTGACAGCAATTCTATCATTCAAGGCGTCCTGTTGGACGCCTTTTTTCTTTGCACCGCTATAGCTAACCGGCGAGCACGCGGGTCGAGGGAAAGGCGACTTCGACCAGGGTTCCCTCGCCGGGCGTCGAATTGATGGTGAACCGGGCACGGTTCGCTTCGACCATCGCCTTGGTCAACGGCAGCCCGAGACCGGTGCCATCGCCGCGGCCGCGCTTCAGCGCATTGATCTGCTTGAACGGCTTCAGTGCCTGCTCGATCTCGGACTGGCTCATGCCTATGCCGGTATCGCGCACGCGCATGACGACATCGCCGGAGATCTCGTAGGCCGTCGACACGATCACCTGGCCGCCGGCCTGCGTGTAGCGGACGGCGTTCGACAGGATGTTGAGCGCGATCTGCCGCACACTGCGCAGATCGGCCACCACTTCCGGCAGCCGCGAGGCGAAGCTGGAGCGGATGATGACGCGCTCCCGGTTGGCTTGCGGCTGCATCATCGCCACGGTCTCGGCCAGTGTGTCGTTGAGCGACACCGCCTCATAGGCCATCTCCTGCTGGCCGGCCTCGATTTTCGAAATGTCGAGCAGGTCGTTGACCAGATCGAGCACGTGGTTGCCCGAACGGTTGATGTCGCGCAGATAATCGCGATAGCGGTCATTGGCCACCGGCCCGAATTTCTCGTCGACCATCAGCTCGGAAAAGCCGATGATGGCGTTGAGCGGCGTGCGGATCTCGTGGCTGATGCGGGCCAGAAAATCGGTCTTCTGCGACGAGGCGCGCTCGGCGACCGCGCGCGCCTGGGTCAGGTCCTCTTCGGCCCGCTTCCACTGGGTGATGTCCCGCACCACCGCGCAGAAGCCGCTGTCGTTGGGCAGCCTGCCGATGGTCATGAACAGCGGAATGAAGCGCCCCTGCGCCTCGCGTCCGATCACCTCGCGGCCATCGTTCATCACACTCGCAACGCCGGGCTCCGACAACCCCTCGAGATAGTCACGCGCCGCGCGCTGGCTTTCGATCGCAAACAGCGAGACGAACTGTTTGCCGGTCACCTCGTCGCTGTCGAAGCCGAACAGCGCCTCCGCCGGACGGCTAATTGAACGGATCGTTCCGTTACGGCCGATCAGCACGACGCCGTCGGTGGCGGTGTCGATGATGGTGCGCATCTCGGCAATGCGTGCCTTGAGCTCGGAAACATCCGGCTGCGTTTGGTCGTCGGCGGCGCCACGTGGAATGGCTGCTGCCTCGTCGTCGCCGGAACGGCGTACGACCAGCATCAGTGCCTTGCCGTTTCCCCAGGGGACGGAGCGTAAAATCGCGTCGATCGGAAACTCCTGACCGTCGCGCGTCTTCAGCCGTAATGAGCGGTCGCCGCCGTCCGAACTGCCGTCGTCGGCATAAGGGTCGGCAAACAGCGCGCCGAGCCCGCCGGCCTCGTCCAGGGCATTGAGCGTCGCATAGCCGGTCAAGCCGAGGAATTCGTCGTTCGCGTAATGCAGCTGGTCGCCGGAATGGATAAGCACCGGCACTGGCAGCTTGCCGAGGATCGAGGTATCCGGCCCCTTGTTGTCCTCTCCGGCAAACGCCGACGGCACGAAGCCGTCGAGTTTGAGCGGTGGTGCCTGCGGCCGCTCGCTGGGCGGCACCTGGCCGGCAACGTCGGCTGCGCTGTCTTCGGACCAATCCTCGCTGTCCTCGGCGTCACGGAAATCTTCGGCTGTCATGCTGTCGTCGTTGCCATCCTGCGGCGCTTCGGCGACGATCGTTCGACGGTTCGTGCTGGGCTCAACGCCTTCCTGCGCTTCATCGCTTGGTTCGCGGTCGGCATAGTCGAGCAGCGATCCGGAAACAGGGCGTGTGACGGGTTCGCTGGCTTGCGCCTCGGCTACCGCCTCATCAGGCTGCTCGCCGTCGAGCCGGGCAAGATCCTTCTGGTCTTCGGCATCGGCCTCGGGCGGTTCGGCGGCAGCCGCCCCGCTTTCCGGACCTTGCGCCGGCATCTCACCCTTGTCCGTCGGGCCGGCTTCTTTCAGCTTTGGCTCGTCGGCCTTGCCGGCTGCCTCGACTTTGGTCGCAACCGGCTTCGGCCTTCCGGCGCTGGGCTGTTCTTCGGCCGGGGTGCTGTCCTTCTTGAGACGCTCGCCAATCTCTCGAAACGCGCTGCGTTCCAGCGTCGACAGGCCCTTGTCGTTGGCCGGCTGCCGGTGCTCGGCCAGCCGGATCACCTTGTCGGCAAAGCGCCGCTCGGGCTTTGGCACGATGGTCAATGCCGGCACTTCGCCCCTGAACGGATCGGCGGGTTTCGGTGTCTCGGGGAGAGGTTCGACGGCTTCCGGCCCGATGGTCTCGGCAGGTATCTCCTCGGCGACAAGGGCCATGCCGGCCGCGTCCGGATCGACCACCGCATCGCCGCTGCGGGCAACGCCGAAACCGCGAAAACCTTCGAAAACGCGGCTGCGGCTGTAAACCGGGAGGGCCGCCAGATCGACGGGTATCTTCCGATCGGTGCCGGCGACCGGCCACAGCACGGAGCGGCCGGACCAGGTGTCGCGCCGTTCGAGCAGGCCGGCAATCTCGCCAGAAGCATCGAGGCCATAGGCGGCCGAAACATCCTCGAAGCGGCGGCCGATGACGTCGGCGGCCGGCTTGCCGACGAGCTCGGCAAATTCCGGCGACAGGGCGCTGAACCGGCCCTCCGCGTCGGTACGCCAGACGAAACGCATGGGTGCCGCCGTGCGATCGATCGCCGAACCGCGGTGTTCGGCCGGGGAGGCGGCTTTGGTGGCTTTTGCGGCGCTTTCCGGCGAACTATCCGCGCCGGCCTGCGAAGCGTCCGGGCTGGTCTCGACTTTGCCGGACGCAGCTGTCCCGGGCAGGCCCTGCGCGTCGTCGCCGGCATTGAAGTACCAATGGTCATGCAGCGTCGGCGCTTCGCCAACCGTGCGGTGATTGTCGGCCGCGTCGACAGGTTCGTGCTCCGCCGATGCGGAGGTGCCTTCGATCGCTGCAGGGTCGATTTCCGCCGCGCCGGTGCTGCCGATTGGCTGCTCGTTGTCCTGATCCGTTGGCTGGGGAAGATCGCCACCGCTCGGTGCCGCTGCTGGCTCGGTTTCCGCGCCGGCACGCTCGCCAGCAGGGGCCTCGCCGTCAAGCCGGTCCTCGTCGATCACCACCAGCAGGTGCCGCTCGTCCGTCAGCCGGGCAAGGCCCGCCGGATAGGAACGGGATCCCCCCGGAACCAGGCGCTTGACGATGCGGTCGCTCTCGTTCGCCACGTCGGCGACAAGCGCGGCCAGCGTCTCGGGCCGGATACCGAGCGCCGAAAAGCCGTCCGAGGCGGCGTCGATATTGCCCTTGGCGTCGACAAAGGCGATGTAGTGGCCGTCTTCGGTAAAGCCACCGATGGCGCGATCGGCGATCTCGGCCGCGCTGCGCGAGCCGGTCTGCGCCGCCGGTAGCGCCAGCACGATGGCTTCCTCGCCATCGGGCATGGTCACCGCGCTGGCCAGGAAGCCGACCGCGCGGCTGGTCAGGCCGGTCGCCAGCCGGACCGTGATGGCACGGTCGAGGCCGATCTGCGGAAAACCGCTGGTCGCCATGATCTGGCGCCTGGCGATCAGCGGCAAACCTGCCGAGGCGCCGATGATCGCGCCGATGTCGGGATAGCCGAATACCGCCGCGCCGGGGCCGTTGGCCCAGATCACCTGCTCGAGATCTGCCGACAAAATGGCGATCGCGTCGCCGGCGGCGAAGCGCAGGCGGACCGCGTCGAGCACGGCGACATCGAGGAAGGAGTAGTTTTCAGCCGGCATGCGCTTGGGGACCCTCACAGAGCGGGCAATTTGCGGTTAACGCTTTGTTAATAAAAGCCGACGGCGCGAAGGTCCACAAGTCATAGCGTGCAACCAATGGAATCTCTAGGCGCGTGGTTAACGCCGCGAGACAAATAATTTATGGTGCGATGCAACAAACATGTTGCAATGCACAAAATTTGCCTTTATGTTGCCATGATAGATGAACGAGACGGCTTTCTGTCAAAGCCGCTGCGCTGAAAAGGATGGAAAATGTCAAGGACCAAGACTGACACGATCGAAAACGTTGAATTCCCGAGCTTCGACGCTTCCAAGGCCACCGACCAGATGCGCGCCTTCGCCGAAAAGGGCGTCGAGCAGTCGAAAGAGGCCTATGCCAAGCTGAAGACCGGCGCCGAGGAGACCCAGAAGGCTCTGGAATCGACCTACGAGACCGCCAAGACCGTGTCCAGCGACCTGTCGCTCAAGACCATTGCCGCCCTGCGCGCCAATGCCGAAGCTGGCTTCTCGCATTTCGAAGCGCTGATCGGCGCCAAGTCGCTGTCGGAAGTCGTTGAGTTGCAGACTGCTTTCCTGCGCAAGCGCGTCGAAATGACCGTCGAGCAGGCCAAGGACTTCCAGGCGGTTGCTGCCAAGGCGGCCGAGGACGTATCCAAGCCGATCAAGACCGCCTTCGAGAAGGCCGTGAAAGAAATTAAGATCGCCTAATATTTGCACACAGTTTGACGATGCATCAAAAGGTCGCATTTCGTCAGACAAATAGGTGTGCGATATAGTGGTTTAAGCGAATACCCGGCGGGTGGAACCTCCTCCCTCTGCTCACCGGGATAACCAGCCAGCACCTCCTCCCGCTGGCTCGTAACAGGAAAAGGCCGGCACCTCCTCCCGCCGGCCTTTTCTTTGTCCGGCGAAAAATGACGCGATGCCGGAGCGATCCTTTGCTTTGCCAAAAGCCTTGAATTAAACTCCGATAGCCCGTATGGACGCATCGCCGAACGACAGAGCGGGTCCCGGAGAATGAACGTTCCGTCTGGATCTCGCTCGGGCAAGCGTGCCGTTGTAGCTCAGATGGTTAGAGCGCCGGATTGTGGATCCGGAGGTCGCTGGTTCGATCCCAGCCAACGGTACCATTCAGCTTTCAGCCAGGGTTTCTGACCAATAGCGCCAAGCGATCTTTACGATCCTGGCGCGGTCACCTGCGATCCCGCCTGACGCGCACCGCGCAGGTGATCCACGAGGGCTCTCAGCTTCGGCGCGATATTCCGTCGGCTGGGAAAATAAAGATAGAAGCCGGCAAACGGCGGAAAATAGCCGTCGAGGATTGGCACGAGCTCGCCGCGGTCGATCCAGGGGCGGAATGTGTCCGCCATGCCAAACGTGATCCCGGCGCCAGCAACGGCCAGCCGGATCATCAGCCACATGTCGTTGGTGGTGATCTCGGGCGCAACCGCCACGTCGAACTCGCGCCCGTCCTCGCCAAACTCCCACCGATAGGGCGAAACTCCCGGCGCCGGCCGCCAGCCGATACAGCGATGAGCCACAAGCTCGCGCGGATGGGCGGGTGCTCCGAACTTTTCGAGATAGCGCGGGGCGCAGACGGCCATCTGTCGCTGATCGCCCGACACCGGCACGGCAATCATATCCTGCTCGATCACTTCGCCGAGCCTTACTCCCGCATCATAGCCTTCGGCAACGATGTCGAATTCCTCGTCGGTGACCACAATATCCAGATGCACCTCGGGAAACTTTTCTGCAAAGGACGCCAGCAACGGTCCTGACAGAAAGGCCTCGGCGATCGACGAAACCGCGATCCGCAGGCGGCCGCGCGGGCGGTCCAGAAACTCCGTGATGGCTTCGACTGCCGCGTTCACATCGGCTATCGCCGGTGCGACGCTCGCCAGCAGGCGCTCGCCCGCTTCGGTCAGGTTAACGCTGCGTGTCGTGCGCTGCAGTAATGCGATGCCAAGGCGCTGTTCAAGCCTGAGGATGCTCTGGCTGACCGCTGAGCGCGTCACGCCCAGCCGGTCTGCCGCAGCGCGAAAATTGCGTTCCTCGGCCACCGCGACGAAGACGGCAATTGCATTGAGATCGATGTCCATTGGTTAGTAAAACTTACCATCGAGGTTAACGGCGGGCGGGTTATCGCGACAATGCCATGGCTCTATCTCTGTCGCAACGGCAAGAAGGCTTGATCCTCCCGATCCAAGCCGAAGCCGGTCGACAAAGGAGATATCCCATGACATCACTCCCTTCTTCTTGGGACCTGGATGGAAAAGTCGCCCTCGTGACGGGCGCGGCACGCGGCATCGGCCGCTGCGCGGCGGAACTGCTGCGGGCGCGGGGCGCCCGGATCGTGGCAAGCGATCTCAGCGACAGCGTACGCGAGTTGGAAGCCGAGGACGTGGCAACCCTGGTCGGCGATGTCGCCGACGAGGATCTGGCCAGACGCTCGGTCGAACTCGCGGCGAAGCGCTTCGGACGACTGGACATCGTCGTGAACAATGCCGGTCGCACGCTCAACAAACGTCTGACGGAGACCTCGGTCGACGACTATGACCGCATTCTGCAGATCAATGCGCGCGGCAGCTTTGTCACCGCCCGGGCCGCAGTGGAATTGATGGTCGCCGGCGGTGGCGGCTCGATCGTCAATGTCTCGTCGATCTCGGCCGTCGCGGCCTTCGAGACGCAGGCGGCCTATGCCTCCTCCAAGGCGGCTGTCGCACAGCTGACCAAGGTGATCGCGATCGAATATGGGCGCATGCGCATTCGCTGCAACGCCGTTGCCCCTGGCGTGATCGAAACCGACATCATGGAAGGCGTGGTGGAAAATGGCCGGGAGATGCTGCGCAGCTTCGGCGATGCGCATCCGATCGGCCGGATCGGCCAGCCGCAAGAAGTTGCCGAGGCCATCGCCTTTCTTGCCTCGCCGGCGTCCAGCTTCATCACCGGGGCCTTGCTTCTGGTCGATGGCGGCTACACCGCCCAGTGAGTCCCAATAGGGTCGGCGCACTGCGGGAGCTCACCCATGCGCCACCCTTCACGTCGTGAAAATAATCACAGAACCAAAAGGATCATCTCGAGGACCATGAACAAAGTTGTTCTGATCACCGGTGCCTCCAGCGGCATCGGCGCTGGCATTGCCCGCGAACTTGGCGTGGCAGGTGCGAAGCTGATGCTCGGCGCACGCCGCACCGACCGCCTTGAAGCGCTTGCGGCCGAAATCGAGGCAGCTGGTGGAACAGTTCGCGTGCGAGCGCTGGACGTCACCAGAAGGGAGGATGTCGCAGCATTCGCCGATGCCGCCCGGGCCGAATGGGGCCAGGTCGATGTCATCGTCAACAATGCGAGCGTCATGCCGCTGTCGGCCATGGCAGCCATGAAGGTCGACGAGTGGGAGCTGATGGTGGACGTCAACATCAAGGGTGTTCTGTACGGCATCGCGGCGGTCCTGCCCGAGATGACGGCACGTGGTTCCGGGCATATCATCAATATCGGTTCCATCGGCGCGCTGGCCGTCTCGCCCACGGCTGCCGTTTATTGCGCAACGAAATACGCTGTCCGCGCGATTTCCGATGGGCTCCGCCAGGAGAGTGACGATATCCGCGTAACCTGCATTCATCCTGGCGTGGTGGAAAGCGAGCTGGCGAAGACGATCTCCGACGAAGCCGCTGCCGCCGCCATGAAAACCTGGCGTGCTATTGCGCTGCAACCCGATGCCATCGCCAGGGCAGTGCGCTACGCAATCGAACAGCCCGACGATGTCGACGTCAACGAGATCGTCGTGCGCCCGACGAAGGCGGCGCATTGATGCGATCCACTTTGGCCGCAGTGCTTACGGGTATTGCCGTCGCAGTAGCTCCAACCGGCCTGACCCTTCCTTCAACTCCAATTCTTGCGGAGCAACCAATGACGCACCAAGATCACCCCTATGTCGGAATGTGGGTCACCGAGGATCGCCATATCAGGCACGAACTCCTGCCGAACGGCCGTCATGACGAAGCGCGCGGTGACCGCGAGAGCGCCTATCGGGGACGCTATGAAGTGCAGGGCAATCACATAGAATACTGGGACGATACGGGCTTCACCGCGGATGGTGAGTTCGTCGAAGGCGTCCTCTATCATGCCGGCATGATCCTTTATCGCCAGCGGTAGAGAGCCGCCCTGAGACAAGCACTTCAGGGTTCCACAAGACGCTGTTGCATGCCTTGCATGAGGCGCTCGGCAGCTTGCACTGCAAGGCCCGTCACACCACATATCTCCCAGCAAGCGCGGCGGAAAGAAGCAGGACCGCGAGCAGAGTCGACATTGCAAATGCTTGTCACTATATAGCGGCGGCTTTGACGGCTCGCCTTTTATGTCGTGCCAGCGAGAGCGCGGTAAATGTGCTAGCTATTGTGACATCTATTGTGATCTAAAACGGCTTGAAAACCGAAAAAAAGCAAATAGAAACAATAGCGCGGGTCGAAAGTTTCCTCGAGAGAATCAGTCCTCAAGAACTAGAACGTGCTCCTTGAACCCTCCATTCCCTTCGGCTCTGTGGACCTCGGACAAGTTCGGCTTGCCGGGCGAAGCCGACTCGGCTCGAATGGCAGCACGCATCTTTTCGAAGATGCCGACGTTTATGATTACCAACCGGCATAGCCGCTAGGGAAACAGCAGTATGAGTGAACACGCGATCGAGTTCTTGCGCGGGTGGATTGGCGAAAAAGTCCACTGCCAGCCCTCGCCAGCCAGAATCGAGAAGCAGGCCGAGACCCTCGCCAGGGAATGTGCGGCCAAGGCCGCCGAAGCCGGCATACCCCTGGAGGATATCCAGGAAGAGGTCGGCGACATTCAGGAGCTCATTGCTTCAAGGCTCGAAGAAGCGGCCGAGGCCGAGCAGGACGAGCGGCATTCGAATAAGCCCGCCGGCTGACGGCAAAACCTGCCGGGCGAACATTGCCTGTCTGATGCAGTTGCGCGGTCTTATCGCCGCGCAGCTTTGACAAATCTCTCTTGGAGCCATGTTTTAGGCAACGCCGGCACGAAATTGCCGTCGCGCCCGGTCATGTCTTCATTGGCGACCAGCGCGTTGAGGATTGCTTCCTCCACGCTCTGAACGACGGCGTCGAAGAACGGATTGATGTCGGCATCCGGTATGTAACCGGCGCTGGCCAATTTGCCGGCCGCGCCGCGCGCCGCATCGGCATTGGCCGTGCTGAAGGCCAGAAAAATATCGCCGGATGAATTATATCCATAGCCGCCGGTCAGCGCGACGCCGAGCGGCACGCGTTTCGCCAGCCGTTTCAACTGATGCGGCATGAATGGCGCGTCGGTGGCGACGATCGCGATGATCGAGCTCTTTTCCGCTCGCGGCGTGTTGTCCCGGATCGCCGGTTCGGCGAGTTCCGCTCCAGCCCTGATGCCACGGATCACGAGGTTTCGCCGCGCACCGAAATTCGACTGGACGAAGCAGCCGATCGTAAAACGCTCTCCGTTCCAGTCGACGCTGCGCGAGGATGTGCCCGATCCCGCCTTGAAGCCGAAGGTAATCATGCCGGTGCCGCCGCCGACGCTACCCTCTTCGAGCGGCCCGGTTTCAGCCGTTTCGAGCGCGGAAAACACGTGCTCGAAGCTCACATGATGGCCGTTGATATCGTTGAGGAAGCCATCATAGGTCTCGCCCGCCACCGGCAGCGCCCAGGCGCTGTCGAGCGCTCGCGGCAGCACCGTCTGCATCCAGCGCAGCGTTGCGTCGCGGCTGACGCCGCAGGAATGCGTGTTGGTGATGGTGATGGGAAGATTGAACCCTCCGAGCTCCTCTATCAGATGCGAGCCGGTCAGTTCGCCATTGCCATTGGCGCTGAACACGCCCGCAAACGCAGGGACGGCCAACTCGTCTCTGGGCCGTGGCAGGATCGCGGTCACGCCGGTGCGTACCGGACCCTTGCCGACGACGAGCGGCCCATCCCCCGAGATCAGCGTGGTATAGCCGACCGTCACGCCAGGCACATCGGTGATGGCATTGAAGCGGCCTGGCGTGCCCTCGAATGGGATGGCGAAGGCACGGGCGCGCAGTTTGCCCGAGGGCGTCGCAAGATGCGGGTCGGTCATTTCTTCCTCAGAAAAGCGAACCTTGGCCGCCCGGCGCCTTGAGCTTGGCCGCGGGCTTGGCAACCGTCTTCGGCCGCGCCGTGCCACTGATGGCGACTGCATCGGCGGTGCCGTCGGCGAACTCCAGCGAAAGCGCCATTCCCGACGCGACTTCCGCCGCATGCTTGATCACCGCGCCGTCCGCATCCTTGACCAGCGCGAAGCCTCGCGCCAGCACGGCCTTGTGCGAGAGCGTCGCCAGCAGCCGGTCGGCCTGCGTCAGCTTTCCACGCAGCCGGTCCAGCCGCCGCGAAATCGCCTGGTCCTGCCGCCGTGTCAGTGCCAGCAGGGCATCGCCTTGCAGTTTCTGCCGTCTGGCGATCGGCGCCGGTGACAGTCTCGTCGCCGTGCGTGAAAACCGCGCCCGACGCTCGCGCACGATGGCGAAGAACGCCGCTTGCGCACGGGCAAGGTCGCGGCGGGTCAGCGTGCGCGCTTCGTTCATGCGTCGCGACAAAGTCGCCGGCGTCAGCCGCTGCCCCAGAAGCCTGCCCCGCTTGCGCTCGACGCTGACCGACAGCGCCCGGCCGAGCCGGCTCGTCGCCTCGTCGAAGCGCCGCCGCGGCAGCGCCAGCAACTGGTCGGGCGAGGGCAGCGCCCGGGCGGCTGCGCGCGCCGCCTGCCGCTTTCGTTCGAAATTGCGCGACAGTGCGGTCTTCAACCGCGCGCCAAGGCCGGCAAGCGTCGCTTCGAGGTCGACCTTGACCGGCACGGCGATCTCGGCGGCGCCTGTCGGCGTCGGCGCCCGCACATCCGCCGCCAGATCGACCAGCGTCCAGTCGGTCTCGTGGCCGACGGCGGAAATCACCGGAATGCCCGATGCGGCGACGGCCCGGGCGAGCGCTTCGTCGTTGAAGCCCCACAGATCCTCCAGGCTGCCGCCGCCGCGCGCCACGATCAACAGGTCGGGCCGTGCGATGGCGCCGTCCCATGGCAGTGCGTTGAAGCCGTTGACGGCAGCGGTCACTTCCGCACCAGCCGTCTCGCCCTGCACCCGCACCGGCCAGACCAGCACGTGCAGCGGAAACCGGTCCTTGATGCGGTGGATGATGTCGCGGATGACGGCGCCTGTCGGCGAGGTGACGACGCCGATGACGCGCGGCATGAATGGCAGACGCCGCTTGCGCGCCGCGTCGAACAGGCCTTCGGCCTGCAGCCGGCGCTTGCGCTCGTCAAGCAGCGCCATCAGCGCACCGGCACCGGCCGGCTCGAGATTGTCGATGACGATCTGGTAGGTGGACTTTCCGGGATAGGTGGTCAGCCGGCCGGTGGCGATCACCTCCATGCCTTCCTCGGGACGGAATTTCAGCCGGCTCATCGCGGTCTTCCACACCACGGCGTCGAGCCGCGCGCGATCGTCCTTCAGGCAGAAATAGGCATGGCCGGAGGAATGCGGTCCGCGATAGCCGGAAATCTCGCCGCGCACCCGCACATTGCCGAAGACGTCCTCGACCGTGCGCTTCAGCGCGCCGGAAATCTCGCTCACCGTGTATTCGGTGGCGTTGGTGCGTGATTCGGATGCTGCGTCGCTCATCGGCAGATTGGGGGACGGTTGTTGGCCGCCGTCAAGGCGGCCGTGTTCGATGTCTGCCCCAATTGCAATCCCTCACCAGCCCGGCAGGATCTGGTTCGGCTTGGTCCGCTTCATCTTGGCGAAGGCTAGCGCGGCGAAATCGAACGTCCCGGTCTCTTCGCCAAGCGGCACGGAAATGTTGTCCAGGCTTTCCGAAATGTGGCGCGCGAGCGCATCGACGATCTCCGGCCGCGAGGTCTGGCCGCGCATGATGCCGATGCGGCAATCGGGCAGGGCGCCGAAACCGTCGGCCTCGCCCAGCACCCGCATGCCGGGCCTGAGCGCGCATTCCGGCAGCACCGAGATCGCCAGGCCGGAAAGCACCGCCGCGGCGATGACTGTAGCCGAGAAGCTGGTGAACAGGATGCGGTAGTCGCGGTTCTGCTGGTCGAGCACGTCGGCGGCGGCGCGCCGCCAGATGCAGTTCGGCCGGCCGAAGGCCATCGGCAGGATCGGCTGCTCATGCGTCGCGTGGTTGGCCGAGGTGACCCACAACAGCGGTTCGCGCCGCACCACTTCCGACTGGCCGCGCGCGTCGTTGTGCGTCACCAGTGCCAGGTCGAGATTGCCGCGCTTGATGTGTTCGACCAGTCCCGGCGTCGGCTCGCAGATAACGGTCAGTTCGACATGCGGGTTGGAACGGGCAAACCGCGCCATGATCTCGGGCAGGAAGCGATCGGCATAGTCATCCGGCGTGCCGATGCGGATGGTGCCTTCGAGCCGGCGGTCGTCGAATGCGGCCAGTGTTTCCTTGTTGAGATAAAGCAGCCGCCTTGCGTAGGAGAGCAGCCGGTCGCCCTCCTCGGTCAGCCTGTTGGTGCGGCCGTCTTTTTCGAACAGCGGCTTGCCGATCCGTTCCTCCAGCCGCCGCATCTGCATCGACACCGCAGACTGGGTCCGATGCACCGCTTCCGCCGCGCGGGTAAAGCTGCCGGTGTCGACAATCGAGATGAAGGTCTGCAACTGATCGAGATCGAGCGGCGCTTTCATTGGCCTAATCCATCATTGACGCTGATGCTAAAGATTAGAAACATTCGTTGGATTAATCAATCGCGCCATGGCAAATTCCGATTGTCCACATGAAGGCATGTGAATCGAAGCCGGAACGGCCGCTGTCGCCAGCGCCCGATCGACCGGTTTCGCCCGTTCGAATGTGAAGGAGACCGACATGGCTACGTTTGATTTCGCTACCGAGACCTCGCGCATCACTTCGCGTCCGGCCGTTGCGACGCGCGTGGCCAATGCCGCTGCCAATGTTTACCGCGCCTGGAAAAACCGCCGCGCCTTTTATCGCCTCGGCGAGATGTCGGATGCCGAGCTCGCCGACATCGGCCTGACCCGCGCCGACCTGCACGTCGCTGTCGGTGTGCCCTTTGGCCGCGATCCTACCGAACGGCTTCGCGTCATCGCGGTCGAGCGCGCCGAAACGATCGAGGATCTTGCCCGCAAGGTGGTGTGATCGCGTGATTTCGTCGTTCGGGCGCGTTGAACCTTTTTGAGGCACGACGCCACCAAGTTACGCAGGCTCCCCACTCCCTGCCGGATCCCCCCGGCCAGCCTGCGCGCTGCCCGGTCCTCCCAGGACCGGGCTTTCTTTTTGGGCGGCACTGACAGAGCCCCATCGCGATTTTTATCGGGATGGAACAGGTTCTACCGCCGGCCCATGCCCTGCTTGAACTGGTCGAAGATCGACTCCATGCCTTTCTGGTAGTCGTCGCGCTGCTGGGCGCCCGTCTCGAACATCTTGCCGAACAGGTCGTCGAACGGATTTCTCGGCCTGCCGCTCGGATTGGCCTGCGGCTGCGGCGCCTGGGGCTGCTGCGGCGCCTGACGCGGCTGAGACTGCGGTGCGCCACCGCCGAACATGTCCTGCAGTACTTTGCCGAGCGGATTGTCACCATAAGGGTTCTGTGTTTGCTGGGGCTGGTTCTGCGGCTGCTGCGGCTGTGGTACGCCGCCGCCGAACATATCCTGCAGTACTTTGCCGAGCGGATTGTCACCATAAGGGCTCTGTGTCTGCTGCGGCTGGCTTTGCGGCTGCTGCCCGCCGCCGAACATGTCCTGCAGCACTTTGCCGAGCGGGTTGTCGCCGTAAGGGCTCTGCGTCTGTTGCGGCTGCTGCCCGCCGAACATGTCCTGCAGCATCTTGCCGAGCGGGTTATCCGTGGGGCCTGCAGGCTGAGGGGCCGGCGCCTGGGCGCCGCCCGCCTGCCGCATCATCTGCTCGATGAGCTCGCCAAGCGGATTGCCGCCACTGCCTGCCGCATGCATCTGTCCGCCCAGCTGGTTGGTGGTCTGCTTGAACAGCCCGCCCATCATCATCGAGGCGATTGCCGGCAGCATCTGCTGCAGGACCTGCTGGCTGACGCCGCTCGCCTGGGCGGCCTGGCTGGCGACGGCCCGCGACAGGTCCTTCGAGCCGAACAAATGGCCGAGAATGCCGTTGCCTTCATCGAGGCCCTGCGGCGAGAAGGCCCGGCTTGCATCCTCGAAATATTTGGCGTGCTGGCCGCTGGCCATCGCCGTCATGAAGGAGCCGAGTCCATAAGGATCGGACGTATTGCGCTTCAGGCCCTGCGAAAAGGCCGGCAGCAGCGCCGCGACCGCCGCCTGCGTCTGCTGCTGCGACAGCCCGAACTGCTGGGCCAGCGCCTGCATGCCGTTGCCGTTCTGGGCCTGTGCCAGAATATCGAACAAGGAAGGCATTGTTTTCTCCTCCGGGAAAATCCTCGTTGGAGAAGCCTAGTTCGTTTCCATCACTGATTGAAGCGAATTTGCCGGACCATCGGCCAAGCCGATAGCGAAGCGTTAATACGCGTATTCCATGAACACCGGCTCGATCGAGCCGCCCCAGCGTGTGTGGTAGGCCGAGAGCATCTCTTCGGCGCTGGTCGTGCCGCGCGCGACGACCTCGTCCAGCGTGTTGAGGAACGAGGTCTCGTCATAGCCGTCGCGGTTCTTGCGGCCGCGGTTCTTCAGTCCCATGCGCGAGATGACGAGCACGTCGCGGGCGATCTCGCGCAACGTCGTGTTGCGGAAGGGCGCCGAAATGCCCTGTTCCGGCACCGCGTTGCGCATTGCCAGCACTTCGTCGTAGCTCCAGCTCGAGGTCAGTGCCTTGGCGGCGTCGAGCGCCGCCGCATCGTAGAGCAGCCCGACCCAGAAGGCCGGCAGCGCGCAGATGCGCCGCCACGGCCCGCCATCGGCGCCGCGCATTTCGAGAAAGCGCTTCAGCCGCACGTCCGGGAACAGCGTCGACAGATGGTTCGCCCAATCGCCCATCGTCGGCAGCCCGTCCGGCAATTCGTTGCGGGCGGCGCCCGTCATGAACTGGCGGAAGGTGATGTGCGTCATGTCATGGTATTGGCCGTCGCGGATGACGAAATACATAGGCACGTCGAGCGCCCATTCGACATAGTCGGCAAAGCCGAAATCGGGCGAGAAGCAGAATTCGAGCAGGCCGGAGCGCTGATTGTCGGTGTCGCGCCAGATCTCGCCGCGCCAGCTCTGCAAGCCGTTCGGCCGGCTTTCGGTGAAGGGCGAGTTGGCAAACAGCGCCGTCGACAGCGGCTGCAGCTTCAGCGACACCTGCATCTTGCGGCGCATGTCGGCTTCGCTCTCGAAGTCGAGGTTCACCTGGATCGTGCAGGTCCGGTACATCATGTCGAGACCTTTGGTGCCGACCTTGGGCATATAGCGGGTCATGATCTCGTAGCGCGACTTCGGCATCTTCGGCGTCTCGGCCAGTGACCATTTCGGGCTGCCGCCAAGGCCGAGGAAGCGGATGCCCATCGGTTCGGCGATCTCGCGCACCTGCGCCAGATGCGCATTGCCTTCGCGGCAGGTCTGGTGGATCGTCTCCAGCGGCGCGCCGGAAAGTTCGAACTGGCCGCCGGGTTCCAGCGAAATCGCGCCCTGGCCGGTCGGCTCGACCAGGCCGATGATGCGGCCGGCATCCATGATCGGGTCCCAGCCGAGTTTGTCCTGCATGCCTTCGAGGATGGCGCGAATGCCGCGCTCGCCGCCATAGGGCACCGGCGCATTGCCGTCGACATAGAACGGGAATTTCTCGTGCTCGGTGCCGATGCGCCATTTGTCGCGCGGCTTGTTGCCTTCGGCCAGGTGCTCGACGAGTTCGTCGACGCCTTCGATCGGCCGGAAATCGGTAGTATCGCGCGCCATAATAGCCCTCCGCACATGACCCCGAAAATCGGCTTCGATTTTCGGAAGGGATCAGGTGCCCAATCAAATGCTACAGCGTCCTTTGCGCGCCCGAAAGGACACGCGGCCACTGCCGGCGCTAGATGGACGAAATGTCAGTAGCCGATCAAGCGAAAAATCCTGAGCCAGAGGGTAACGGGAATTGATCACCAATCCCCGATTGTCGCCTGGATCAGCGCCAAAGCTGCCACCGCCGCCGTATCCGCTCGCAGGATGCGCGGCCCGAGCGGAATGGCGGTAACGAAGGGCAGCGCTCTCAGCATCCTGCGTTCATCGTCGGAAAAGCCGCCCTCCGGTCCGACCAGCAGACCGAGCTTTCCCTCCCGCACCGCCTGCAATGCGGGCAGGGGATTGTTGGTCGATGCGTCCTCGTCGCAGAAGATCAGCCGCCGCTCTCGGTCCCAGTTGCTGAGCAGGCGCTCGAATTTTTCCGCTTCGCGCAGCTCCGGCACCGCCAATATGCCGCATTGTTCGGCCGCCTCGACGACATTGGCGCGCAGGCGCTCGATGCCTGGTTTTGCCACTTGCGTATGCTGGGTGATGACCGGCTGCAGGATGCCGGCGCCCATCTCCACCGCCTTTTGCACGAGGTAGTCGAGCCGCCCCTGCTTCAGCGGCGCGAAGCAATAGACGAGATCGGGCAGCGGCGGCTGCGGCCGCTGCAGTTCCATCATCTTCAGGCGCACCGCCTTCTTCGATTTCGCGGCGATTGCCGCCGACCATTCGCCGTCGCGGCCATTGAAGACCAGAATTTCGGCGCCTTCGCCGAGCCGCAGCACATGCGAGAGATAATGGCTCTGCTGCGGGCCGACGTCGAACTCGATGTCCGGTCCAAGCTCGTCCGGCACGAACAGCCGCTGCATCTTGTAATTGGCGCGCATCGCCGAGGAATGCGGCAACGTCACCCTCGTCGTCAAGCCTCGGCGGAAGGATGCCAGACAGGCTCGTAGCCCTGCCTTAGCACCGAAACAGTTGTCGCCGGCGTGAGCACGCGGATTGGACTGTCGGTAAAACCGCCGAACCCCACCGGTTCGCCATAGCCGCCGAAACTCCAGGGCAGCGCGGCGCCGTCAAACAGGGCGTACGTCCTGTTTCCCGACGAGATCATCGTGCCGTCAGGCAAGTCCGCAAGCGCCTCCGGTTTCAGTCTCGGCGCCTGTCCGCCCGATGCCAGCCGCTCCTTGTGCAGGCGCTTGTCGAGCTGCGGCGCGCGTGGCTCGGCAATGCCGAAGGCGTCGCCGAAACGCCGGACAAAATCCCTGGCTCGCTCGCGCCGGCAGAAGAAGCAGGGGCGGTGCCCGGCGGCAAGTGCCGTCACCTCGTCGAGGAAAAACAGCTCGGTCCAGCCGGCCTTGCCGCCCAATTGGTCGTCGCTTTGCCGGTTGCGCCCCATCGGCTCGCGCCGCACGTCGCCGTATTCGCAGGCGCAGATGATCCAGGCTTGCAGCGCCCAGCGCTTCTTCAACAGCGTTCTCGTCTCGGGGTCGTGAATAATGCCGCGATTGCCCATGAACAGGCCGCGCTCCGGTACGGCATGGATGGCGCCGAATGGATCGACCCGGTTTTGCAGTGGCATAGGCGTTCCCTGTTGGCTGCAATGCTGGCGCCATGATATCGCTCGTTGCATCAATTTAATGTCAGCAGGTTTCGATGCGGGTCTTGGTGGTCCAGAACTTCGACAATGAGGGCCTTGGCCAGATCGGCGCGGCGCTGGTCGAGGCGGGCGCCGATATCGACCTGCGCCGGCCCTATCGCGGCGACGCGCTGCCGCAAGCTAGCGGCGAGCATGACGCTATGGTGGTGCTCGGCGGCGCCCAGAATGCGCTGGACGACGAGCTCTGTCCTTATTTCGCGGGTCTGCTCGATCTGACGCGCGACTTTGGCGAGAGGGATCGCGCGGTGCTCGGCATCTGCCTTGGCAGCCAGTTGGTAGCGCGCGCCTTTGGCGGCGAGAACCAGATAGGCGGTGCCTCGGAATTCGGCTGGCAGGAGGTCGCGCTTACCGCGGCGGCGCAGGCCGATCCGGTGCTCGCCGCCTTGCCCGAAAAATTCCCGATCTTCCAATGGCACGACGACACCTTTGTCTTGCCCGAGAGGGCCGTGCGACTGGCTGGCAACGCCGTCGCCGAGAACCAGGCGTTCCGCATCGGCCGCGCCGTCTACGGCTTCCAGTTCCATTTCGAGGCCGACCGGCCGATGGTTCGCGACTGGAGCACGTCCTTCGCACCGCTGATCGCCGAACGCAATCCGGAATGGGCCGTCCGGCTCGACGATGAAATGGCCCGCAACGGACCGCAAGCCGATGCCGCCGGCCTGGCCATCGCCCGCGCCTGGGTGGCGACGATCTGACGGCTCATACAGTCAGCGTAGTTGGCGACGTTGCATATTTGGCACGCGGGGGCAAATCCTCCGGGGATAACGCGTTTCATCCTTGGCCTGTGTCTGTCGGCCAGCCTAAAAGGCGCCCGCTCTGCATCTTGCGTGCAACCGCGATGAACCTTTCCTGTGACCCGCGCGACACACCGCCGATACAGAACATACCTAGAAGCGCGAAACCGTCAGACATTTGCGACGTGTTTTGCGTTTCAACGCATTGGTAACCCGCTCGTGCATAGATGCAGGAAGCTCAACAAGAGATGACGTCCGTGAAAGCAGCCTTTTTGTCCTTTGTCATGTTGTCGGCTATCGTGTTGTGCGGCCTCGGTATTTATTCCGCCGACGCGGCCAACGACCACAATGCCGTCGACGGCTACGGCGTCACCGCCGCGCTTCGCTAGAGCTTTTGCAGCCAAGCGGACTCACTTGGCGTCCCAGAAATGCGGCAACTGCGTAGGATCCCGATTCAATTTGGATGGATCCCGCTCCGGACGTCACCCACTTTGGACGTCAGTCGACGAATGACTTCGAGCTCTGATCGACGTCACCTCACATAGTCGCTGCGCCAGTCCGACGTTGCGCCGACCGCCATGCCCTTGTCGTCGAACAGGTGAACAAAGGCGGCGGGCAGCGCAAGCGACAAATCCTCGCCGGCTTTGGCGCCGGATATTCCCCGTCGCGTCACGGTGAAGCCCAGCCCCGAGTCAAGTCGTGCATGGATTACGGTTTCCGAACCGAGGATTTCTGTCGTCTCGATCCGGGCCTTGAGCGGCCCGCTGCCTATCTCGACATGTTCGGGGCGGACGCCGATCGTTATAGGTGTGCCGTCCGGCAACTCGACACTGCGGCCGGGCAGCGCAACGGTCACGCCCTCGCCAAGTGTCAGGCCCAAGGAGCCGTTCAGCCTGCCAATCTTGCCTTGGACAAAGTTCATTTGCGGTGCGCCGAGGAAGCCGGCGACGAACTGATTGGCGGGGCGGGCATAAAGGTCGATGGGCGATCCCACTTGCTCGACCGCCCCGTCTCGCAGGACCACTATCTGGTCGGCCATGGTCATGGCTTCGACCTGGTCATGCGTGACATAGATCATCGTCGAGCCGAGCCGGCGGTGCAATGACACAAGCTCACCACGCATCTTTACCCTCAGCTCGGCATCGAGGTTGGACAGCGGCTCGTCGAACAGAAACGCCTTCGGTTCCTTGACAATCGCACGACCAATGGCGACGCGCTGGCTCTGCCCGCCGGACAGCTGGCTTGGCCGCCGCTTCATCAGATGCGCAATCTCCAGGATACCCGCCGCCTTGGCCACCCGCGCGTCGATCTCCGGTTTCGGCAGCTTGAGGTTCTCCAGGCCGAAACGCAGGTTTTGCGCGACGTTCATGTGGGGGTAAAGCGCATACGACTGGAAAACCATGGCCATGCCGCGCGCCGACGGCAGCAGGTGGTCGCAGCGCTTGCCGTCGATGCGGATCTCTCCTGAACTTATCTCTTCAAGGCCGGCGATCATCCTGAGCAGAGTGGACTTGCCGCAGCCCGAGGGGCCAACGAACACCGTGAACGCGCCTTCGTCGACCGCCAGGTTGATGCCGTGAATCACCTCGAGCGCCTGGAAGCTTTTCCTGACATCCCTGAGTTCAATCGCAGCCATCATGCCACCGCCGGGGTTCCGGACCCAAATTGCAGGACCAGGCGCGCTCCCGTGCCGATTGCCCGGCGCTCCGGAAGCCGATGCACGCCAAGACCGGCAACGGCAATTTCAGAGATGTCGAGGCTGCCGCCAAGCACCGCGAGCGTCAGCTCTCCAGCCTTGCGGCTCAGTTCGCCGAAGGCGTTGCCGGCCGACCAGAACGCCGTGTAGTCGCCCCGGTCCTTGGGCGCAAAGCTGATGCGCCCTGCGACGAGGTCGGCGCTGAGGCCCGCCCAGGCGTTGACCAACTGCCATGCGGACATGGAGCGGGCATAATAGGAACCGCATTCGATGTCGTTCCAGGGATTGCGGCGCGAGCCGTCGTGCCGGTCGCGAGCGGCGCGAACGATGCTCAGGCCCTCGTCAATCAGCCCGCGCATGATCATGTGGGAGGCCGCCATATATTCAATGCCGGTCCATACCTCCTCGGCATAAGGTGCTGCAACCATCGGCTGGCGCACACCTTCGGGATAGGTCGCCACCAGCAATCCACCCTCGTCCTCATACGCATAGTTTCGGCCTGGGTTGAAGTGGTTCTCGAGGCTCGGGCGAAAATTGTTGGCGTGCACCGCCTTGAGCGCCGCCTCGACCTTGCGGTCATCGAGGAAGCCGCCCAGCCCCGCCACCTCGGCGTGCCATTGCCCGAGGATCTGGTCGGTGACGCAGCCTTCGCCCATCTGGTATTTCAGCTCGGAATACTCGTCCGACCAATAGGTCTCCATGAAACCGTCGGCGAGTACGCCGGCCTTGCGGCCGACGTCGAACGGCGCCAGCACGCTTTTGTCGGAAAGATCGATGTCCTGGACGAACCAACGGCTGTTGAACAGCTTCTCGTCGATGTAGCTTGCGCCGTTCCGACCGAGATTGCCGCATCTATCGGCGAAATCCGCCTCGCCCAGCGCCGTCGCCATTTCAGATGCCGCAAGCAGCGCCGCCACATACATCGAGCCAAGCCAGGAGTTCGGATTGAAAAGTTCCATGTCGAGGGTCTGGTGCTGACGGCCGGAAAGAACGCCTGATTCATCCGGATCCCAGCGGTCCGGATTATCCTCGCTCCACGCATATTCGACCGCACGCCGGATATTCGGCCAGTAGCGTCTCAACCATTCTGTATCGCCCGACAGCTTCCAGTCGCGATAGGTCTTGATCACCGCGCCGAAATGCCCGTCGGCGCAGGGGCCGATGATGTCAAAACCGGCGCCGAGCGGTAGCTTCTGGCGAAAAGTAAGGCCGCCGGTGGGCAGCTGGTTGTAGGTGAATTCGGTCTCGCGCAGCGTGCGCTCCAGCTTTGGGAACAGATGCGCCAGCGCCTGCTGGTAGTTCCAGACATGCGTGCAGGTTCCCTCGCAGGAGCCGTCCTGGGTGTGCTGGCCTTCCCACGCCCAGATCTCACCGCCCTCCAGCCGGATCACCGTCGCGGTGCGCAGGAGCGCAAGCGTCGCGGTTGCGGCATCCTTGATCTCGGCCGGCAATGTCGAGCCGAAGATACTGTCCCGGAAGGCCATGGTCTCACCGGCGAGCGCATCCCAGCGACGCAGCGCATCGCGTGCGCTCGCTTCTGAGCCTGCCCAGTGGTTGGCATAGTAGTTGCGCCAGGTCGGCGTTTCGCGATCCGGGATCGGCGCATCGGGCGAGGTGCGGAATGCCCAATAGATGTCGCCGATCGGAAAATTCCAGGATATGACAAAGCGCACCTTCTTTCGCCCGCCGGCCGGAACCGTGACGCGCGCCGCCAAGGTGCCGTGTTCGGGCTGCAGGCTCATATGCCTGGACGTTCGAGGCTGGTCGTAGCGCCGCTCGGGCAGCCGCCCGGGACGCGCGAATTCTTTCCAGAATACGGCCAAATTGTCGAACCATTGGCCGCGATAATGATAATCGGTGTGGTCGACATCGGCCGCGTCGGTGGCGATGGTCAGGTCGCCGCGATCCGCCGGCTTCAGCGTCTGGTCGGACGATGTGAGGCGCAGCGTGCTCAGGCCGTCCTGCCGCTCGAATGTATGGATGCCGCTGTTGGAGCCATAGTTCCCCAGCGTCCCGGCCAGCGTGTAGGTCAGTTCGTCCTTGGTGTCGTTGACGAGTTCGAACTCGAACATGGCAACCGGCATCGAACTGTCGTGATCGTTGTGAGGGATGAACGGCGACAGCGCCGTCAGGCGGACGGCGCCGGGGAAGCGCTCGTCATTGAACACCAGATCGGCGGTGGGAAAGCGGCCGTAGAAATCGACCTCCTTGAAATGCGGCACACCGACCAGCGTCTGCCGGTTGGCACCATGGCCAAAACCGTCAAACATCTTGCGCAGGCCGGGTGCGCCGGACGGATTGAGATCATAAGGACCGTTGAGAACGCGCGCGTCGACCAGTTCGCCGCCTCTTTCCGCCTTGATGGCGAAATGCGAATAGCCGTTGTAGCCCTGCAGCGCCGGGCGGTTGCGGATCGACCAGTCGATCAGTCGCCCGCTTCCCGAGATCGAGAAGCCGCCGGAGCCGATTCCACCCAATGGAAACGCAATGTAACGGGTGCGCTCGCCCTTGTAGGCAAAGCGCGGATCGATGGATACAAGGTCGTCCCACATGAGTATTTCCTCGACTGGCATGACAGTTCTAGTTTTTGATCCCGCTCATCGTGATCCCTTCGATCACAAATCTCTGGGCGATGAGAAACAGCAGGACGACCGGCAGGATCGACATGCTCATGGCGGCCATGACCAGCGAGAGATTGCCCGCCGCCAGGTAGCCGCGCAGAACATCCATGGCGACCGGCAGCGTCATCGACTGCTCCTTGCCGAGCAGCACACGGGCCTGGAAATAATAATTCCAGGTCTGCGTGAAGGTGATGATGCCGAGCGCCGACAACGCCGGCCGCAACTGCGGCAGCGAGATGCGCCAGAAAATCTTGAAATAGCCGGCGCCGTCCATCAGCGCGGCCTCTTCGAGCGCCTTGGGTTGGCTCAGCATGAACTGACGCATCAAGAACACGCCGAAGCTCGAGGTGAGGTACATGAGCGCAAGACCGATCGGCCGGTTTATCAGCCCTGTCCGAGCGTAGCCGAGATAGATCGGCAGGATCGTCACCTGGGCCGGAAACATCAGGCCGACGAGCAGGATGAAGAACAGCGCGTCGCGACCCCGGAAGCTGAGGCGGGCAAAGGCGAAGGCGGCAAGCGTGCAGGTGACGAGCTGGCCGATTGTCACCACGACCGCCACCAGCAGCGAATTGGCATAGATCTGCAGGAACGGCACGCGCGATGCCAGCACACGCGCGTAGTTGGCGAAATCGAGGCTGGGCGGCAGGAAGCTCGGCGGCAGCTTGTAGGCTTCGGCCACCGGGCGAAACGACATCGAGAACAACCAGAAGAACGGCAGCAGCATGCCGCCGGCGAGAGCCGCCATCACCGCGATGATCGCCGCATCGATCCAGCGCTTGGCCGCGCGCGTCTGCAGGGCCGAGGCGGCGCTCATTGCTGCACCCATTTGCGCGACAGCAGTTGCTGGATCGCCGTTATGATGAGGATGATCACTGTCATCACCACCGAAATGGCTGCGGCGTAACCGATCTGGAAACTGCCGAAACCTTCTTCGACGATGAGGATCGAAAGCGATCGCGTGCTGTCCCCCGGCCCGCCCTGCGTAAGGATGACGATCGATTCATAGACTTGCAGGGCGCCGATTGAGGCGTAGACGATGGCAAAGAACACGACCGGCGAAATATACGGCAGGATGATGCGGAAGAACGTTCGCCAGGCAGGCGTCCCATCCATCAGTGCCGCATCGGTGATGCTCTTCGGCACACCCTGCAGCGCGGCGATGAAGATGACCATGAAGAACCCGGTATTCTTCCAGACGTCCATGATGATGATGGACATCATGGCGTTGTTGCTGTCGGTCAGCCAATGCACCGGCCGGATGCCGGAGAGACGCAGGAAATAGTTGATGACGCCGAGGTCGTCGGCGAAGAAATAGCTCCATACGATCGAGACGAAGGCGACGGCGATGATAACCGGCATGAAAAAGGCGAGCCGGAAGAAATAGAGCAGCCAGCCTGGCATCGCACGATTGAGGGCCACGGCCAAAAGCAGGCCGATGGATACATTGAAGGTGACCGCGAAGAAGGCGAAGCGCAGGGTGTTCCAGAAGATCCGCAGCGAACGCGGATTGGTGAAGAAGCGGGTGAAGTTATCGAAGCCGACCCAGCGCGAACCGAGCATCGGGTCGTAATAGCTGAAGCTCAAGATGAAAGTGATGATAACCGGCATCAGGACGAAAGTGAGATAGAGCACCGAAGTGGGCAGCACGAACAGATACCCGGTCAGTGCCTGGGCGCGGGCCAGATCGAAACCCTGCCGCTTCGCAATCATTTTTGCCACAAAGTCCTCTGGCATTCAGGTGTTGAGGAGATCGGCGCGCTACGCCCGACGCCGTCCGCGTCGGTGAAGCAGAGCGCCGGGGAGGGCATGGGGTTCTCAGGCCAACCTCTATTTGAGGCGGGCAAAAGACTCGTTGAGTTCGGCATCGGCCTGCTTGCAGCCATCCGCGATCGATACCTCGCCTGCCATCATTGCGGTGTAATTGCGGATGAAGATCTTCTCGACTTCCTGGAAGTTGGCTGGAGACGGCACCGCCTTGGTGTGGGGCAGTGTCTGGTAGTACAGCGCCGCACTGGGCGGGAATGACAGGAACGCAGCCGTCTCCGCCGCGGATTTGCGTCCCGGCACGCCGCCGCCCTTCTCGCCCTCTTCCTTCTGCGTTTCCTCGCTGGTCAGTTCGAGCACCAGCGCCTTGGCCAGATCCGGCTGCTCCGTTGCCTTCGAGATGGCGTAAGCGCCGAAACCGATGACCGTCGTGTCGCTTTCCTTGCTCGGTGGAATGGCGATGTCCATGTTGACCTTGTTGGTCTTGGCGTTCTGCACGATCCAGTGACCACGGCTGATCATCGCCACTTGTCCGGCCATGAACTGATTGTCCATGGTCTCCTTGCCCGGGATGGGCGAAACACGGTCGACATGGATCAGGTCGTGGAGAAACTGCAGGCTTTCGGCAACCTTGCGATCGAGCATGTTCGAGGCCGTCCAGTCGTCGTTGAGCACGCCGGTGCCGTTGCTGAAGAACCAGGGCTGGATAAAGAAGTTCTGGTTCGGCACCTCGTAGCCGAACTCGCTGACATTGCCGGCGCTGTCCTTGACGGTGAGCGCCTTGGCGACCTCGCGAAATTCCTCCCAGGTCCAGCCCTGCTTGGGGTAGGCAATCCCGGCCTTGTCGAAGAGATCGCGATTGTAATTGATCATGATGTTGTTCCAGCCGATGGGGATGTAATGGATTTCCCCCTTGTACGAGGCTTGTGCGAACAGGCTGGGCGCAAAGTCAGAGAAGCCGGAATTGGCGGATACGAAATCGTTGAGGCCGAGCCACAGGCCGCGCGACGAAAAAGCCTGGAAGGTCTCGATGGCGGTGCCGTAAACATCGGCCGCGCTGCCCGCGTTGAATTCGCTTATCACCCGCGTCACGTAATCTCCCCAGCCGTTCGAGATCGGGTCCATCGAGATGTCGACCGTGACGTTGGGATATTTCTTGTTGAAACGAGCAACCGCGTTGGTGACGGCTGAAAGCTCCGCATCGCTGCCGAAGCCCTGAAGCTTCAGGGTCGCGGTCTGGTCGGACTGTGCGAATGCGCCCCTCATTCCCGCTCCGGCGGCAAGTACGGCCGACGACAGCAAAAGCGTACGCCGTGACAATTTGATCATTGAAATCCTCCCTTGCGTTCTCCCGACGCGCTATACATCAATCTGCTGTCGAAACGTTTCGAATACGAACCGCTCCAAATCCTCCCTGACCGGTCGTCGGCAGCTTGATTGTAAGCACGAAACGTTTCGAGTATTACGCAGGCGAGAGTGGTTGGCAAGTGCAATGAGATGAAGGGGCAATCAGATGGGCGGGGCAGTTGCATGGCGACGATCAAGGACGTAGCGCGTGGCGCCGGCGTCGCGATCTCCACCGTGTCGGCGGTTCTCAACCGCTCGGCTCCGGTCAGCGAGCAGGTCATCGAGAAGGTCAACAAGGCGATTGCCGCGGTCGGTTACGTGCCGCACGGCGCTGCCCGCTCGCTCAGGAGCGGGAATTCGCAGCTCATCGGCCTCGTCGTGCCGAACATCGCCAACCCGCATTTCGCGGCGGTTGCCCGGGAAATCGAGAATATCTGCCTTATCGCGGGTTACATGACGGTGGTCTACTCGACCGGACAGGATTCGGAGCGCGAGAGCCAGGTGCTCAAGATGCTGCGCGTCCAGCGCGTGGCCGGGCTTGTCATCATTCCCACGCGCTCCGATGCCGAACACGGCAGCCGCCTCGTCGACCAGATCCAGGTGCCGGCTGTGTTGCTCGACATGTTTGTCGAGGGATTGCCCTACAACGTGATCAAGACCGACAACATCGAGGCAGGGCGGCTCGCCACCGACCATCTCCTTGGCATTGGGCATCGCAGAATCGGCATCATCACCGGCATCGCCGGACTGGCGACCAACGACGATCGTCTTGGCGGCTACCTCCAGGCGCACGCCGAGCATGGAGTGCCGGTTGAACCGGGCCTTCAGCTCGCCGGTAATTTCGATCAAACCCAGGCGCATGACCGGGCGATCGAGCTTCTCCAGCGCCGTGACCGGCCGACGGCGCTGATAGCGATCTCGAACCTGATGACGCTTGGGATCCTGTTCGCGGTGCGCGAACTGAAGATCAAAGTGCCGGCCGACCTTTCGATCGTCGGCATCGACGATCTGGAATTCGCTGCTGTCCTGGACCCGGCGCCAACCGTGGTGGTTACGCCGATCCTGTCCATGGCGCGCCGCGCCGTCGAAATGTTGTTAAGGCAGATCACCCAGAAGGAAGTTGCCACAGGTGCATGGGACATCCATCAGCCTCACCTGGTCGTCCGCGAGTCTACCCGGGCGATAGGCTGAGCCTTGGCCGCATGGCAGCACGGCCTAGGCCCTCTCGCCGGCCACCGTCATGATCCGCTTGTCCGTGCCGTCCACGACGAGCGCGGTGAGGTTTCCCGACTGCCAGGCGAGGGTGTCGACATTGACGCGGTTGCCTGTGATCTCGGGCTTGGGCACCGGCGTATGGCCGTGCACCACGATCTTGGGATGAAGACCGGTGTGATCGTGGAAGACCTCGCGGATCCAGATCAGGTCCTGCGGGCTCTGGCTTTCCAGCGCAATGCCAGGCCGGATGCCGGCATGGCAGAAGAAGAAATCGCCGAACGTCACTGAAAAGGGCAGCGAGCCCAGGAACTCGACATGGTTCTGCGGCACCGCCTCGACCAGTGCGGCGTGCCCTTGCCGCAATGCCGCATCGGCGCGGCCAAACCAGGCGCTGCTCCCACTGAGCGACACGCCATAGGACAGCGCCGTCTGGATGCCGCCATAGCGCATGAACAGGCCGTCCGGGTCGGGGACATCGAGAAAATCGAGGAAGCCGAGATCATGATTTCCGGCCAGCATCAGGTGACGCGGATCGCGTCTTTGCGCGTCGATCAGGAAATCGATGACGCCCCTGGAGTCCGGGCCCCGGTCGACATAGTCGCCGAGATGGATCACGCGCCAATCGGTCGACGGCCTTTGAGTGAGCTCCGCCTCGATCCGCCGGTGCATGGAGGTCAGCAGGTCGAGCCGGCCGTGCACATCGCCGATCGCGTAAAGGCGCATGCCTTGCGGTCCGCGCGCCTCGTAGAAACTGATGCCGGGCTCCGTCAATGCCTGCGTCGCCTCCGTGGTCATGCCGTCACGGGACTTTAGCGCCGAAGCTGATCCTTGCCCATGTCGGTGACCAGACGCTTTCCACACAGTGCCAGCGTTATGTCCATCTCCTTGCGGATGATTTCCAACGTCTTGGTAACCCCTTCCTTGCCGAGTGCGCCGAGTCCGTACAGGAAAGGCCGGCCGATATAGGTGCCCTTGGCGCCGAGGCACAGTGCCTTGAGCACGTCCTGGCCGGAACGGATGCCGCCGTCCATATGCACCTCGATCGTGTCGCCGACGGCATCGGCGATCTCTTCGAGTACCATGATCGATGACGAGGCGCCGTCGAGCTGGCGGCCGCCATGGTTGGAAACGATGATGGCGTCGGCGCCCGTTCTGGCGGCCATCAGCGCATCTTCCTTGTCGAGTATGCCTTTCAGGATCAGCTTGCCGCCCCAGCGCTCCTTGATCCAGGCGACGTCCTTCCACGACAGATGCGGATCGAACTGCTCCTTCGTCCACGACGATAGCGAGGCGAGGTCGCCGACGCCCTTGGCATGGCCGACGATGTTGCGGAAGCTTCGGCGCTTTGTCCCGGCCATGCCGACGCACCAGCGCGGCCTTGTCGCCATCTGCCAGAGGTGCTTCGGCGTCATTCGCGGCGGCGCCGAAAGCCCGTTGCGGATATCCTTGTGGCGCTGGCCGAGGATCTGCAGGTCAAGCGTCAGCACCAGCGCCGAACATTTCGCCGCTTTTGCGCGGTCGATCAAATCGAAGACGAAATCCTTGTCGCGCAGCACATAGAGCTGGAACCAGAACGGCTTCCTGGTCACCGATGCGACGTCCTCGATCGAGCAGATGCTCATCGTCGACAGCGTGAACGGCACGCCGAATTCTTCCGCAGCCTGCGCCGCCAGCATCTCGCCGTCCGGATGCTGCATGCCGGTCATGCCGGTCGGCGCCAGCGCCACCGGCATCGTCACCTTCTCGCCGATCATGGTCGATTCCAGAGAGCGGTTGTCCATGTCGACAAGCACGCGCTGGCGGAACTTGATCTTCTGGAAATCCTCTTCGTTGGCGCGGTAGGTGCTTTCGGTCCAGGCGCCGGAATCGGCGTAGTCGAAGAACATCTTCGGCACGCGGCGGCGCGCCAGGTCCTTGAGGTCGGCGATGGTGAGAATGCTGCTCATGGATCTTTTCCGCTGGTTCGTCGCTGGTTCGTCGTTGAATTTTCTGGGCGGTGCCTACGGCTGTTTTCTTGCCGGGTCACCGTCACCGGGCTCGGAGCGCTGCCTGAGCCTCAGCCGCGACACGCGCTGCCAGTCGCCGCTGCGCTCGGCCTCTGCCATCGACCGTTCGACGTAGGAGATGTGGTCCATCGCCGCCTGCCGTGCCGCGGCCGGATCGCCGGCCTTGACTGCGGCGTAGATTGCCCGGTGCTGCGAAAGCAGCGCCTCGCGCGCGCCCGGCACGCTGAACACCAGCCGCCGGTTCTGGAACACGCCTTCCGACAGCAGCCGATAACAGGAGCGCAGCGTGTGCAGCAGGATGATGTTGTGCGCGCATTCGCAGATCGCGTGATGGAACTCGACGTCGATTTCCGCCTCGTCGTCGAAATTGCCGGTCCGGTGCGCCTCGTCCATACGTGCCATGATGCGGTCGAGCAGCGCCAGATCGTCCGATGTGGCGCGCCGCGCCGCATATTCCGCCGCCACCGCCTCGATCTCGCGGCGGTACTCCAGATAGTCGGTCACCGCCTTGCGATGCATCGAGATCAAGTCGGTCACCGGCTTGGTGAACAGCTGGCCGATGACATCTGCGACATGGGTGCCGCCGCCTGGCCGTGTCGTCAACAGCCCGCGCCCTTCCAACGCCTTCAAGGCATCGCGCAGGATCGGCCGCGACACCTCGAACTGGCGCGCCAGCTCGCGCTCGCCCGGCAGCCGGTCGCCGGTGCGCAGGACGCCTTCGAGGATCAGGCTCTCGATCTGCTGCACCACCTCGTCGGCGGTGCGCGAATGCTCGATCCGGGAGAAAATGTCGCTCAAACGGGATGCCTGGGGGTTGAACCGATGTCGCGCAAGATAAAGCCAGCGTCGCCAACTGGTCAAATTATTTATCCAATTTGCCCGCGCCAGGTCGGTTTCACAGCCGCGGCTTCATATCAGCTTGAGCTAAACTGGTGTTTGCGTCCTCTCGAGATTGCCTCTAGAGCAATTCCAGGAAAAGTGTGAAACGGTTTTCCGTCCGGAATTGCACAGAATCAAAGAGATAGAGCGGTTCGGCGTTTCCGTGAAACGATGCACCGCTCTAGAGGGAATCATTGCCAAAGGGCTCAGAGAAGCTCTGGGGACCAGCCGTGCCAGACGCCGACCCTTCCAACCTCGAATTCCAGCTGCGCGCCAAAGCCGTGGGCGGCAGCGTCATGGGTTTTCCGGCGCATGAAGGTCGCCCCGGCGCGCTTGGCGAGGTCCACGCGCGGCCGCAGCCGCTGGTCGAAAAGCCGCGCGTGCTGGTGCAACTATCCTTCATGACCGAAGCTGGATCCGGTGTCGATCAGGCCGTGCTTTCCGAATTGTCGCGACGCCTCGGCATCGCCGCGCCCGACCCTCACGCCCGCCACCACGCGATGAAATGGGGCAAGGGCTCGTTGCGCTGGGAACGCCACACGGAGTTCTCGACCTATCTCTGGGAAGGCCCGCTCGCCGAAAACGGCAGGGGGCAAGAAGACACACCCTTCGGCAACGGGTTTTCGCCGCCGGGCACGGTGATTTCCGGCATCAGGCTGGAAATCCGCAAATGGACGCCGGCGAACGAAAAACTGATCGCCGGTTTCGACCCGACCAGCCTGTGCTATTCGCTGGTCGAGCGCGGCAACGCGGCCATCGTCACCGATTTCCGTCAGGATGGCGACGGCTTGACCCGCATGCTGGTGCTCGACCGCGGCCTGACGCCGGCGCGCACCGGGGCACTGTCGCAGCGGCTGATCGATATCGAAACTTACCGCACGCTGGCCATGCTCGGCCTGCCGCTAGCGCTGACGCTTTCGGGGCGTGCCCGCCGCATCGAGGACAGGCTGGCCCAGACCACGCTGGAAATGAAGGTCGCCGAGACCCGCGACAGCCAGACGCTACTTGCCGACTTGACCGAACTGGCCGCCGAACTGGAGGCCGATGCCGCCTCCAGCCTCTACCGCTTCGGCGCCAGCCGCGCCTATGACGGCATCGTCCGCGAACGGCTGGAGGCGCTCGAGGAAGAGGCGGTGCCCGGCTACGACACCTGGGGCGGGTTCCTGCAGCGGCGCGTCGCGCCGGCGATGCGTACCTGCCGTTCGGTCGAGGAGCGTCAGGCCAACCTGTCGACGAAGCTCACCCGTGCTACCACGCTGCTGCGCACCTGGGTCGACGTCGAGGTCGAGAAGCAGAACCGCGATCTCTTGGCATCGATGAACAATCGCGCCCGCCTGCAATTGCGGCTGCAGCAGACGGTGGAGGGGCTCTCGGTCGCCGCGGTGTCCTACTATGTCGTCGGCCTCATCGGCTACGTCGCTAAGGGCGCCTCGATCTTCGGCCATGCCTTTGCGCCGGAAATGGTCACCGCCGCCTCGGTGCCGCTCGCCGTCCTGCTCGTCTGGTGGGGCGTGCGCCGCGTCCGCCGCATGCACTCCGAACCCGGCAAGCAGCCGGGCGAGTAGTGCGGGGCGCGCAGCGGCAGATTGCCGCTGCGGAAGGCTGTCCCGGCCACAGGCCTCCTATCCCGGCCAAAGCGGCATTTGCAACCGACAGCCGTCGCTGGTAAAAGATTTTTACCAGTCGATCGAAGGAGGCTGTCGATGTCCGGCCTTGCCATGCCGAAACCAGACGACGCCACGATGCGCCGGCGCGACGAGATCGTCGCCGATATGCGCATCATCGTGCCGGGCGAGGGCGTCGTCGACGCCGCCAATGCAATGCGCGCCTTCGAGAGCGACGGGCTCACCGCCTACCGGCAATTGCCGCTGGTCGTGGTGCTGCCGCAAACCGTGGCGCAGGTCTCGCGGGTGCTGAAATATTGCAGCGACCGCAACATCCGCGTCGTGCCGCGCGGCTCCGGCACGTCGCTGTCCGGCGGCGCGCTGCCACTGGAGGACGCGGTGCTGCTGGTGATGAGCCGCTTCAACCGCATCCTCGAGATCGATTTTCAGAACCGCATCGTCGTCGCCCAGCCCGGCGTCACCAATCTCGGCATCACCACCGCCGTCGAGCAGGAGGGCTTCTATTACGCCCCCGATCCATCCTCCCAGATCGCCTGCTCGATCGGCGGCAATGTCGCGGAAAATTCCGGCGGCGTGCACTGCCTGAAATACGGTCTCACCGCCAATAATGTGCTCGGCATCGAGATGGTGCTGATGAATGGCGAGGTGGTGCGCCTCGGCGGCAGCCATCTCGACGCGGAGGGCTACGACCTGCTCGGCGTGATGACCGGCTCCGAAGGACTGCTCGGCGTCGTCACCGAGGTCACCGTGCGCATCCTGAAGAAGCCGGAGACGGCGCGTGCCCTGCTGATCGGCTTCCCGACCAGCGAGCAGGCCGGCCAATGCGTCGCCGACATCATCGGCGCCGGCATCATTCCGGGCGGCATGGAGATGATGGATCGCCCGGCCATCCACGCCGCCGAGGATTTCGTCCAGGCCGGCTATCCCTTGGATGTCGAGGCGCTGCTGATCGTCGAGCTGGACGGGCCGGGTGTCGAGGTCGATCACCTGATCGGCCTGGTCGAAGCCATTGCCTACAGGAACGGCTCGACCACATGCCGCATTTCGCAGTCGGAGCAGGAGCGGCTGAGTTTCTGGGCCGGCCGCAAGGCGGCCTTCCCTGCGGTCGGCCGCATCTCGCCCGACTATTACTGCATGGACGGCACCATCCCGCGTAAGGAACTGCCGCGCGTCCTCGCCGGCATGCGCGAACTGTCGGAGAAATACGGGCTCGGCGTCGCCAATGTCTTCCACGCCGGCGACGGCAATCTGCATCCGCTGATCCTCTATGACGCCAACGTGCCGGGCGAACTCGACAAGGCGGAAAGCTTCGGCGCCGACATATTGCGGCTCTGCGTCAAGGTCGGCGGCGTCCTGACCGGCGAGCACGGGGTCGGCGTCGAGAAGCGCGACCTGATGCCCGAAATGTTCAACCAGATCGACCTCGACCAGCAGATGCGCGTCAAATGCGCCTTCGACCCCAACCATCTGCTCAACCCGGGCAAGGTATTTCCGCAGCTAAGACGATGCGCCGAACTCGGGCGGATGCACGTGCATCGCGGGCAGACCGCGTTTCCGGACATTCCGAGGTTTTGAGGGTTGGCGCTTGAACACCCCCCTCTGTCCTGCCGGACATCTCCCCCGCAAGGGGGGAGATTGGCTGCTTCAACGTCCTGCTCGCCTTCAAGTGTTGGTGGTTGGCGAAAGCCGAAGCGACATCCGATCTCCCCCCTTGCGGGGGAGATGTCCGGCAGGACAGAGGGGGGTGGGAAGGATCGCGGCTTCTCTTCATTTACGATTGGCGCACCCGCCGCATGACCACCTTCACCCCATCAACCGCCGCGGAAACCCTCTCCACCATCGCTTGGGCAGCGGCGGAAGACTCGCCGCTCGAAATCGTCGGCCACGGCTCCAAGCGCGGCATCGGCCGGCCGCAGCAGAGTGAGCATACGCTCGACCTTTCCAAACTCTCCGGCGTCATGCTTTACGAGCCGGCCGAACTGGTGCTGTCGGCAAAAGCCGGCACGCCGCTGGCCGAGATCGAAAGCCTGCTTGCCGAAAACGGCCAGCAACTGGCCTTCGAACCGATGGATTACGGCCCGCTGCTCGGCGGTGAGCCAGGGCGAGGCACGATCGGCGGCGCACTCGCCGCGAACCTTTCCGGGCCGCGCCGGCTGAAGGCCGGTGCTGCACGCGACCACATTCTCGGCATAGCGGCCGTTTCCGGGCGCGGCGAGGCCTTCAAGTCCGGCGGCCGCGTGGTCAAGAACGTCACCGGCTATGATCTGTCCAAGCTGATGGCCAACAGCTGGGGCACACTGGCGATGTTCACAGATGTCACCTTCAAGGTGCTGCCTTCAGCCGAGACCGAAGTCACGCTCGCGATCCGCGGCCTGCTCGACGATCATGCCGTCGCCGCCATGGCGCTGGCGCTCGGCTCGAGCGCCGAAGTGTCAAGCGCTGCCCATCTTCCCGAACGGGTCGCCGCGCGGGTCGCCGGCGGAAGTCTCGGCAGCGATGCTGCGACGCTGCTGCGCATCGAGGGCTTCGGCCCGTCGGTCGCCTACCGCATCGCCGCGCTGAAAGACCTGCTGAAAAACGCCGGGCCGCTGCATGAGATTTCGGGTTCGGTCTCGTATTCGGTCTGGCGCGATATCCGCGATTGCGCGCCGTTCGCCGATGGCAGCGAAAGGCCGGTATGGCGCGTCTCGATGGCGCCGTCGCAGGGCCACCTTATGGTGCTGGCGCTGCGCATGCAGGCCGCGGTCGATGCCTTCTACGATTGGCAGGGCGGGCTGATCTGGCTGCGCATGCAGCAGGACGATCCCGAGGCCGGCCTGTTGCGCGGCCTGATCAGAAGGCACGGCGGCGGCCATGCGACGCTGGTGCGCGCAACCCTTTCGCACCGCGCCGCCGTTCCGGTGTTCGAACCGCAAGCGCCGCAACTGGCAGCACTGTCGGCGCGGCTGAAGGCCGAATTCGACCCGAAGAATATCCTCAATCCCGGCCGGATGGCGCCGGGCGCAGGCTCTGCTACTCTTTCGCCGGCAACCGAGGGAGGAGCCCAATGAGCGATCCAGGTCAAAACGGTACGTCACGCCAGACCGACCGCTGGCTGGAGCCCGGTCCGACCAATGCGCTGGTCATCTACATCCTCTATCTCGCCGGCCTAGCCATCGGCGTCAGCGGCATTGTCGGCATCGTCCTGGCCTATATCAATCGCGGCAAGGCCGGCGGCTTCGTCGAGAGCCATTACACATTCCTGATCCGCACCTTCTGGATCGGCCTGCTCTATGCACTGATCTCGGCGCTGCTGATGGTCGTGGTCGTCGGTGTCGTGCTGATGGTTGCCGTCGCCGTCTGGTTCATCGCCCGCTGTATTCTCGGCCTGCAGGCGCTACAGCGCGGCGAGCCGGTCAAAAACCCGGAAAGCTGGTTTCTGGGATTATGAGCATGATCCCCAAAAGTGGATACCGGTTTTGGGAAAAGATCATGCTCAAACGGTAAGGATTCGTTTACGTGCAGACCAATTTCTCAGCTGCCCAGCTCGCCGATCCGCATGTCGCGGAATCGGAGAAGATCCTGCGCAAATGTGTGCATTGCGGCTTCTGCACCGCCACCTGCCCGACCTATGTGACATTAGGCAACGAACTGGATTCACCGCGCGGGCGGATTTACCTGATCAAGGACATGCTGGAAAACGGCCGTCCGGCAGACAAGCAGATCGTCACCCATATCGACCGCTGCCTGTCCTGCCTCGCCTGCATGACCACCTGCCCGTCGGGCGTCAACTACATGCATCTGGTCGACCATGCCCGCGCCCATATCGAGGAGACCTACAAGCGTCCGCTGGCCGATCGCCTGACGCGCGCCATGCTGGCCTTCGTGCTGCCCTATCCCTCGCGCTTCCGCGCCGCGCTCAAGCTGGCGAAACTCGGCCAGCCATTCGCCGGCCTGTTTGAGAAAATCCAGGCCTTGAGGCCTCTGGGCGCCATGCTGAGGCTCGCACCGGCGTCGGTCCCGGCAGGCTCGCCGATGGCCTTGCCGGGCGTCCATGCGGGGCAGGGGACGAAGAAAAATGGCCGCGTCGCCATCCTCACCGGCTGCGCGCAATCGGTGCTCGATCCCAGCATCAACGACACGACGATCTCGCTGCTGACCCGGCTTGGTGTCGAGGTCGTGGTGCCCGAGGGCGAGGGCTGCTGCGGGGCGCTGGTGCATCACATGGGACGCGAGGACGCTGCCCTGGCCTCCGCCCGTCGGAACGTCGACGCCTGGACGCGCGCCATCGACCAGGGTGGGCTAGATGCCATCGTCATCACCGCGTCGGGTTGCGGCACCACCATCAAGGACTATGGCTTCATGCTGCGCCTCGATCCGGCCTATGCCGACAAAGCGGCGCGCGTCTCGGCGCTGGCCAGGGACATCACCGAATATCTGGCAAGCCTCGACCTGCCGGAACCGGTGCGTAGACCGGGCACCATCGTCGCCTATCACTCGGCCTGCTCGATGCAGCACGGCCAGAAGATCACCCGCCAGCCGAAGGAACTCCTCGCCCGTGCCGGCTTCGTCGTGCGCGAGCCGCGCGAAGGGCATCTCTGCTGCGGTTCGGCCGGCACCTACAACATCCTGCAGCCCGGGATTTCGGCTCAGTTGCGCGACCGCAAGGTCAGGAATATCGAAGCGACCGGTGCCGAAATCGTCGCCACCGGCAATATCGGCTGCATCACCCAGATCGCGTCTGCCGCCAAGCTGCCGGTGGTGCATACGATAAAGCTGCTCGACTGGGCCTACGGTGGGCCGAAGCCCGAAGGCGTTCGCGACGACCGGGCGGTCATCGCGGCCGAGTGATGCGACGGCGCCTACTCCGCCGCCAGCCTGTCCGCCGTGCCGTAGGTTGCCTGGTAGCGGGCGCGCTGGCGGCTGAGCGCCACCATCGTGTTGCGCAGCAGTATCGCCACGGTGATCGGGCCGACGCCGCCCGGCACCGGCGTGATCCACGACGCGACATGCCTGACGCTCTCGGCATCGACGTCGCCGACGATGCGGCTCTCGCCGTCCGGCCCGATTTCCGAATTGATGCCGATATCGATGACGGCGGCGCCCGGCTTGACCATGTCGGCCTTGATCAGCCGCGGCTTGCCGACCGCGACGAACAGCGCGTCGGCGCGGCGTGCGTGTGCCGCCACCGAGCGCGTCATGTGGTGACAGACGGTCACCGTCGCGCCTTCGCTCATAAGCAGGAACGCGATCGGCTTGCCGACGATCTCGGAATGGCCGACGACCACCACTTCGAGCCCCTTGAGGTCGAGCCCGGTTTCCCTGAGCAGTTCGACCGAGGCGGCGGCGGTGCAGGGCGCCAGGTCGAGCTGGTTATAGACGATGTTGCCGATCGAGGCCGGATGCATGCCCTCGACGTCCTTGAGCGGATGCACCGCCGCCTGCAGTGTCTTGATCGGAATGTGCACCGGCACCGGCCGCTGGATGATGATGCCGGTGACGCGCGGATCGGCATTCAGGCCGTGGATTGCCGCTTCGAGTTCACCAGCGGTGATGTCGGCGCGAAAACGCCTTTCCTCGAAGCCGATACCGGCAAGCCCCGCCTTGGCGCGCTGGTTGCGGACATAGACGTCGACCGCCGCGGTATCGCCGACGGTGATCGACACCAGCTTGGGCGGAAAGCCTTCGGCGGTGGCGATCGCCGCGTCCTCGCGCACGCCGGCGATGATGCGTTGGGCAACCGGGCCGCCTCTGAGATAGCGGCTGTCGTCGGAAAGGGACATCGGGATGGGGCCTTTATCTGGATTTTAGCCGCCACATAGCAAAGCAACGGCGAAAAGGCAGTGCGAAAAACGAACCGCCATGCCGGTGGCGCGACGTGCCGGCAAAATCTTCCCGTCAATTCTTGCTGGCGTTGGCGGAAACAAAAAGGGCAGCACGGCTTGCCGCGCTGCCCTTTCGTGACTGGCCGCATCCCCACACGGCCCGTCCCCCGTTATTCATTCATCTGGCCTCAGAAAGCCAAAGCTAATGTCTTTCTAGACCAGATGATTCGCTGCGGCAACTATATCACCACCACCGTTGTTCCGATATTCACGCGTTCGTAAAGATCGACTACGTCCTCGTTGCGCATGCGGATGCAGCCCGACGACACCGCGCCGCCGATCGTCCAGGGCTGGTTGGTGCCGTGGATGCGGTATTCGGTCGAGCCGAGATAGAGCGCGCGTGCGCCGAGCGGGTTTTCCATACCGCCGGCGAGATAGGTCGGCAGATAGCGGCCCTTGGCGGCTTCGCGGGCGATCATTACCGCCGGCGGCCGCCAGTCCGGCCAGACGCGCTTGTTGGTGATCTTGTGGGTGCCGGACCATTCGAAGCCCGGCTTGCCGGTGCCGACGCCGTAGCGCCGCGCCTTGCCGTTCTTCCCGACCAGATAGAGGAAATTCTCTCGCGTATCGATGACGATGGTGCCCGGCTTCTGCGGGCCGTCATAGGCGACTTCCTGCGGCAGATAGATCGGGTCGATCTGCGGCCGCATCACCATGCGCTTGGCCGGCGCCTGCACCGCTGCGGTGCGCAGCTGATCCGGTTCGGCCAGCCGCCGGTAGCGCCGTTGCGGCTGCGTCTCCTGCCGGCTCTGCCGCACGATGCCCGGCGCATGGCCGAGCTGCAGCACCCAGGGCGCCGAAAGGTCGGGGCTGACCACCACCGGCGGCCTTTCGGCATAGCGGTCGTTGGCATTGGCGGCGCCGGCCGCAAGCATGGCCGCGGCGCCGAACAGTGGGAACAAGAATGTCTTCATCGCAACGCACCTTGATCGTCGAACATGCCGGGGTGCAAAGCCTCCCCGATTTCGCCGACATTGGGCGCGAAGCGGCAACCGAAACATGAATCGGAATGCGTAAAATGCCGATCTGTCAGTAAAGCTTTTGGTGTGGTTACCGCCCGGTTCAGGAATCTGGTAAAGCCGCGGTAAAGGCAGCGTCAAAACGCGTTAACGCCAAGACACGAACGGAATTCCGCCATGGATGAAAAGACAGGTCTGCTTGCCGGTCCCGACGGCATCGCCCGCTGCTTCTGGCACGGCAATCTGCCGGATTATCTGCACTACCACGACCACGAATGGGGCCGGCCGGTCGCCGACGATCGCCGGCTGTTCGAAAAGATCTGCCTCGAAGGTTTTCAGTCGGGCCTGTCCTGGCTGACCATATTGCGCAAGCGCGACAATTTCCGCGAGGCGTTTGCCGGCTTCGATGTCGACAAGATCGCCGCCTTCACCGACCAGGATGTCGAGCGCCTGCTTGGCAATGCCGGGATCATCCGCCACCGCGGCAAGATCGTCTCGACCATCAACAACGCCAAACGCGCCCGCGAACTCATCGACGAGGCCGGCTCGCTGGCCGCATGGTTCTGGAAATTCGAGCCCGGCCCCGACGAGCGGCCCGAGATCGTCGATCTCGCCCATCTGCGCGCCAATCCGACGACGGCCGTCTCGGTCCGCATTTCGAAGGAGCTGAAGAAGCGCGGCTGGAGCTTTGTCGGCCCGACCACCGTCTACGCTTTCATGCAGGCGATGGGGCTGGTCAACGACCATCTCGAGGGCTGCGTCTGCCGCGAGCCGGTCGAGGCGGAGCGGAAGGCGTTCAAGCGGCCGAAATAGCGGCTCAGGCACCGCCGGCGCCGGCCAGGAAAAACCCGGCGAGGATGGCCGCCAGCGCGGCGAACACCGGATAGATCACCAGCAGGCCGGTCATCAGCACGTCGCGCATGGTCGGCCCGCTGCGCTGTTGCGCCGCGATCTCGAACGGTCCGGCGATTTGCTTCGTCGTTTTTGGCGCATAACCATCGGCCGGCCGCAGCCGGACCGAGGCGTCGCGTGCGCCGCTATCGATGATGTCGAACTTTTCTAGCGTGGCCATGGCCCCGACCCCTTGTTTCGGCGCGCTTATCGGCCCGGATTGTGTCGGCACGATGCCGCGCGCATGGCGCAATTGTTTCAGCTTCTTTTTCTTGCCTTCTCGCGCAGGGGGAGCAGGGAGAAGCGCAAACCCTTGCCTTCTCCGGCCTGCATCGGTAGGACACGCCGACCCGAAATAAGTCACCAATTGCTTGGCAAAGTACCCATCCCATGGCCGACAAATCCGAAAAGATGAAAGCGCGGCTGCCGCGCGGCTTTGTCGACCGCGGCGCCGACGATCTGCGCGCCGTCGAGAAGATGATGGCCACGATCCGCTCGGTCTTCGAGCTTTACGGCTTCGAGCCGGTCGACCAGCCGTTGATCGAATACACCGATGCGCTCGGCAAATTTTTGCCCGACCAGGACCGGCCGAACGAGGGCGTGTTCTCGTTCCAGGACGATGACGACCAGTGGCTGTCGCTGCGCTACGATTTGACCGCGCCGATGGCGCGCTTTGTCGCCGAGAATTTCGAGCGCCTGCCGAAGCCCTATCGCAGCTATCGCTCCGGCTGGGTGTTCCGCAACGAGAAGCCCGGTCCTGGCCGCTTCCGCCAGTTCATGCAGTTCGACGCCGACACGGTCGGCACGCCGGGTGTCGCAGCCGATGCCGAGATGGCGATGATGATGGCCGACGTGATGGAGGCGCTCGGCATCAAGCGCGGCGATTACGTCGTCCGCGTCAACAACCGCAAAGTACTCGATGGCGTGCTGGAGGCGATCGGCCTTGGCGGCGACGAGAATATCGGCCGCCGGCTGACCGTGCTGCGGGCGATCGACAAGCTGGACAAGCTTGGCGTCGCGGGCGTGCGCCTGCTTTTGGGCGCGGGGCGCAAGGACGAGAGCGGTGATTTCACCAAGGGTGCTGGGCTGGACAATACGCAGATCGACGTCGTGATCAGCTATTTCACAGTCATGGCGCAGCACGATCCCGAAGAAATTGTCCAGACACTGGGATCCATCAACCCCGGTCTCAGCAATCTTATCGAGGAAAGGAAACTCGAACATCTGGGCATCACGAACGCCTCGTTTGTTGAGGGCCTTGCAGAGTTGGAGCAGATAAGAACCATGGTCGCGCAAAGCGGCTACGGTGAGGATCGCATCCGCATCGACCCCTCCGTCGTCCGCGGCCTCGAATATTACACCGGCCCGGTCTACGAGGCCGAGCTGCTGGCCGAGATCCCCAACGAGGACGGCCAGATCGTGCGCTTCGGCTCGGTTGGCGGCGGCGGTCGCTACGACGGTCTGGTCTCGCGCTTCCGTGGCGAGCCGGTGCCGGCGACCGGCTTTTCCATCGGCGTCTCGCGGCTGATGACGGCGCTGAAGAACCTCGGCAAGCTCGATACTTCGGACGTGATCGCGCCGGTCGTCGTGCTGACCATGGACAAGGATACGGAAAGCCTCGGCCGCTACCAGAAGATGGTGGCCGAGCTGCGCGCCGCCGGCATCCGCTCGGAAATGTATCTCGGCGGCGCCGGCATGAAGGCGCAGCTGAAATATGCCGACCGCCGCGGCAGCCCGATCGCCGTCATCCAGGGCGGCGACGAGCGCGCCAAGGGCGAGGTGCAGATCAAGGATCTGATCGAGGGCGCGAAAATGTCGGCCGAGATCGCCGACAACGCCGAATGGCGCGCCGCACGGCCGGCGCAGATGACGGTGGCGGAGAGTGAGCTGGTCGCCGAGGTGAAGAAGATACTGGCGGCGCAGGCGGCCGACCGGGCGAAAGGTGGCGCGTGAGCACCCCCCTCTGGCCTGCCGGCCATCTCCCCCGCAAGGGGGGAGATTGGCAGCTTCGCCGTCGGCGCCTCCTTTGCTATTTTGATAATTTGGCGACGGCGGCGACGAGACTAATCTCCCCCCTTGCGGGGGAGATGGCCGGCAGGCCAGAGGGGGGTGCCTCGCGCCCCACATCCCCATGACCTCCCGCTATCCCGCCATCGCATCAGACATCGCGACGCTCTTCGCCGCGCGCAACAGCCATGCGGTCGAGGTCGCGGTTCTGCAGCCGGCCGATCCGTTCCTCGACATGGCCGGCGAGGATTTGCGCCGGCGGATTTTTCTCACCGAAAGCGAGACCGGGCAGACGCTTTGTCTGCGGCCGGAATTCACCATTCCGGTCTGCCTCGACCATATTGCCAGCCAGGCCGGCACGCCGCGCCGCTATTCCTATCTCGGCGAGGTGTTTCGCCAGCGCCGCGAGGGCGGCAACGAGTTCTTCCAGGCCGGCATCGAGGACCTCGGCGACCGCGACACGGCCGCCGCCGACGCGCGCTCGCTGGCCGATGCGTATGCGCTGCTTTCGCTGGTGCTGCCCGGCCGGGAGCTGGCGGTGACGCTTGGCGACCAGACCATCTTCGAGGCGGTGCTGGCAGCGCTTGGCCTGCCGCGCGGCTGGCGCATGCGGCTGGCCCGCGCCTTCGGCTCGGCGCCGATGCTTGAGGCAGCCCTTGCCGACCTCGCCAATCCGCCGCGCAACAGCCAGCTCGCCGGCGCGGTCGCCGGCCTTGTCCTCGACGGCGATCTGGAAGCTCTTTCGGCGCATATCGCCGTCGGCATGGAAGAGGCCGGCCTGTCGGCAACGGCCGGGCGTTCGCCGTCCGAAATCGCGCGGCGGCTGATCGAGAAGGCCGAATTGCGCAGCGTACGCTTGTCGAGCGAGGCATTCGCGGCGTTGAAGAGTTTTCTGGCGATCGACGTGCCGCTCGACAGCGCCGCCGGGGCGCTCGAAACTTTCGCCGCCGATGCCGGGCTTTCGCTGGGGGCTGCGCTGGAGAATTTTTCGGCCCGCGCGGCGGCCATCGAAAGCCTCGGCCTGCCGATGTCTGAAATCAGCTACGATGCCGCCTTCGGCCGCCCGCTCGATTATTATACCGGCCTCGTCTTCGAGATCGCGGCGCAAGGCGGCGACCGGCCGCTCGCCGGTGGTGGCCGCTACGACCGGCTGCTGACGCTGCTCGGCGCCAAAACGCCGATCCCCGGCGTCGGCTTTTCCGTCTGGCTCGACCGCATCGAGGCGCTGCGGGAGACGGCACCATGATCACGCTGGCGATCCCGTCGAAAGGCCGGCTCAAGGAGCAGGCGCTGGAGGTGCTGGCCAAGGCCGGGCTTGCCGTCAGCCTGCCCGGCGACGAGCGCAAATACCGCGCCCGTATCGATGGCATGGAGAGCGTCGAGATAGCCTTCCTGTCGGCCTCCGAAATCGCCGGCGAAATCGGCCAGGGTTCGGTCGATCTCGGCATCACCGGTGAGGATCTGCTGCGCGAAAACCTTGCCGATTGCGAAACGCGCGCCGAAATCATCGCCCGCCTCGGTTTCGGCAATGCCGATGTCGTCGTCGCCGTGCCCGACATCTGGCTCGATGTCGATACGATGGCCGACCTCGACGACGTCGCTGCCGATTTCCGTCAGCGCCATGGCCGGCGGCTCAGGATCGCCACCAAATACTGGCGCCTGACCCAGCAGTTCTTTTCGCAAAAGCACGGCATCCAGGTCTACCGCATCGTCGAAAGCCTCGGCGCCACCGAAGGCGCGCCGGCAGCCGGATTGGCCGACATCGTCGTCGACATCACCACGTCAGGCGCGACGCTGCGCGCCAACCATCTCAAGGTGCTGGCCGATGGCCTGATCCTGCGCTCGCAGGCCTGCCTCGTGGCGTCGCGGAAGATGCGGGCGGCGGCCGACGAGGCGGTGTTGCGCGATATTGCGGCCAGGATGGCGCTGGTGAACGCAGGCTGACGATTGCGGAGCAGGCGCCGTCGGCGAAGCTGCCAATCTCCCCCCTTGTGGGGGAGATGGCCGGCAGGCCAGAGGGGGGTGCTGTCCCGCCGACCTGTCAGCCAATCGGAGCCTCATCCGTTCTCGGTTGGGGGTGGCTGAAGTCGAACTTGGCGATCCTTCGCACCCCCCTCTGCCCTGCCGGGCATCTCCCCCGCAAGGGGGGAGATCGGATATCGCCTCGGCTTTCGCCAACCACCAACGCTGGATCCAGCGGTCAAGCCGCGGCACCGACCTGAAGCGATTTCCCGAAGACACAGCAATTTTGTTCTTGCTTTGTGCCGGCAGCTATGCTACTAATCTCGCTATGGTGCCAATTGGCCCCGAAGACCCGCCCGCCGAGGCGGGTTTTTTGTTTTCGGCCCGGCAGGGCGAGTTCCCACCCAGCCCTACCATCGACGGGATTTCCACCACCCCGCCGGGCTGATAGGCTCGGCCCGTCTGCGGAGGACACGGCGATGCCGATCAATCTCGACGAGTTGAAGAATGCCACCAGCCTGCGCGGCAATCGCGAGGGCGGTTCGTTCATTGCGCCTGTCGACGGCACGGCGCATGTCTCGGGCGACCGCAGCGTGCCTTTGCTCAACCTGACCATCCCGGCGCTGTTTGCCGATACGGTCGGCAAATACGGCACGCTCGATGCCGCCGTCTTCGTCGAGCAGGACAAGCGCTTCACCTGGGAGGAACTGTCGGACACCGTCGATGCGCTGGCCGCCGGCTTCCTGGTGCTCGGCCTCGAGAAAGGCGACCGCGTCGGCATCTGGTCGCCGAACCGCTGGGAATGGCTGGTGACGCAATTCGCCACCGCCCGCATCGGCCTGATCCTGGTCAACATTAACCCGGCCTACCGGTTGGTCGAGCTGGAATATGCCTTGAACAGGGTCGGCTGCAAGGCGCTGGTCACCGCCGCCAAATTCAGGAGTTCCGACTATCTCGGCATGATCGAGACGCTGGCGCCGGAGATCGCCAAGGCCACCCCGGGCAAGCTCGATGCCAACAGACTGCCGTCGCTGAAGATCGTCATTCGCATGGACGAGGAGAGTTCGCCGGGCATGTTCAACTTCGCCGACGTGCTGGCGATGGCTGGGCGCGACGAGCATGACAGGCTCGACCGCATCTCCGACGGGTTGAAACCGGACGATGCCATCAACATCCAGTTTACCTCAGGCACGACCGGCGCGCCAAAGGGCGCGACGCTGACCCACAACAACATCGTCAACAACGGCAATTTCGTCACCGCGGCAATCCGGCTCACCGTCGACGACCTGCTGTGCATCCCGGTGCCGCTCTACCATTGCTTCGGCATGTCGATGGGCACGATGGGCTGCGTCACCAAGGGCGCGACCATGGTTTTCCCGAGCGAGGGGTTCGATGCCGGCGCCACGCTGAAGGCGGTGGCAACGGAACGCTGCACCGCGCTCTACGGCGTGCCGACAATGTTCGTCGGCCTGCTCGACCATCCGGAGTTCGCCTCCTTCGATCTCACCAGCCTGCGCACCGGCATCATGGCCGGCTCGCCATGCCCGATCGAGGTGATGAAAAAGGTAGTGTCGGTGATGCATATGGCCGAGGTGACCATCGCCTATGGCATGACCGAGACCAGCCCGGTGTCGTTCCAGAGCAGCGTCGACGATCCCCTGGAAAAGCGCGTCTCGACCGTCGGCCGCGTCCATCCTCATGTCGAGGTCAAGGCGATCGACGCCGAAGGCGCCACCGTCGCGGTCGGTGCGCCGGGCGAGCTCTGCACGCGCGGCTATTCCGTGATGAAGGGCTATTGGGACGACGAGGCAAAGACCCGCGAGGCGATCGACGCCGACGGCTGGATGCACACTGGCGACCTCGCCACCATCGATGCCGAGGGCTATTGCAACATCGTCGGCCGGGTCAAGGACATGGTCATCCGCGGCGGCGAGAACGTCTATCCGCGCGAGGTCGAGGAGTTCCTCTATCGCCACCCCAAGGTCAAGGAGGTGCAGGTGTTCGGCATTCCCGACCCGAAATATGGCGAAGAACTGTGCGCCTGGATCGTGCTGAAGCCCGGCCAGATCACCACGGAGCAGGAGATCAAGGCCTTCTGCGCCGGCCAGATCGCCCATTTCAAGATCCCGCGCTACATCCGCTTCCGCACCGAATTGCCGATGACGGTGACCGGCAAGCCGCAGAAATACCTGATGCGCCAGGCGATGATCGATGAACTGGGATTAGTGACGCAGAAGACGGCGTGAAAAGGCTTCCGTTCGTATAGCGTGACGGAGGCGTTGTTTGGGCAACATGTTTGAGGGGGGTGTTCCATGCGGATTGGGTTAAGCGTGCTTTTCCTGGCAACTCAGATGGCAGCCACCACGGCGCTGGCGCAGACGGCGGCCGAGCGTGAGGCCTGCCAGGCAGATTACCAGAAGTTGTGCAAGGGCGTGTTGCCGGGCGGTGGCCGCGTCGTCAAATGCCTGGCCGATCACATGAGCGAGCTGACGCCCGAATGCAAGAAGGTCGTCAAGGCCAACACGCCCGGCTAACGCGTGAGCTTTGTGCCGGGACAGGAGGTGTCCCTGGGCAGGAGGATTCTTGTCGAAGCGGACCCCACCTCCCCACAAGGGGCGTGGGGAGGGTTAGGGGGTAGGGTACGCAGCGACGGGGGCACGTCATGACCCATGATATGCGATTGCTCTGGGCGGGAATGGTTGCAGTGCGCAACAACGGCTGCAACCGCGGGAACGCAGAAGAATGACAATGAGTGGTTTGGCAAGATCGGCGGTTTCCTACGGCATGCCGCTGGCCGCCCTGGCGATGGCGGTCGCGGTCAGGGCCAGCGGGGTATCGGTGGACGAAGGGTCGCTGGGCACCAGGATATTCATCGGCGCGCTGTCGAGCGCGATCATGTTCATCACCATTTTCGTCGTGCTCGACCACGCCGAGGCGGTGGCCAGGCGGGTAGGCGAGCCGTACGGCACGTTGGTGCTGACCATCGCCGTGACGGCAATCGAAGTGTCGATCATCGTTTCGATCATGCTGCACGGCGCCAACAACCCGACGCTTGCGCGCGAATCCGTGTTCTCGACGGTGATGATCACCTCCACCGGCGTCGTCGGCATGTGTCTGACGTTTGGCGGCTGGCGCCATCGCAAGCAGGCGATCGTCCGCCAAGGGACCAGCGCCTACCTGGCGGTTCTGGTCGCGCTCAGCGTCATGACGCTCATTCTGCCGACCTACACGCGAACCACCGATCCCGGCACGTTCTCGGCGGCGCAACTCGGCTTCGTCAGCGTGCTTTCGGTGCTGCTTTATGCGGGTTTTCTGTTCGCGCAGACTGTCCGCCACCGCGACGATTTCATCGACGCACAAGCACACGGCGCCGCGGTGCGAGCCGACGCCCACGAAAGCCTCGCCGCCGGCGCTCTGCTCCTGCTGATCGGGCTGATCGGCATCGTCATGCTGGCCGAGCAGGTCGCGGCAAGTGTCGAAGACGCTCTCGTCGCCTACCAGGTGGCCCAGGCGGACGCCATTGTCGGCGCAATGATCGCGGGCTTGGTCTTGATGCCGGAGGCGATCTCGGCGGTTCGTGCCGCGCTCAACAACGAACTGCAGCGCGGCCTGAACGTCGCCATGGGTTCGGCCTGCGCCACGATCGGCCTGACAATACCAGGCATAGCCGCCGCCAGCCTGCTGACCGGAAGAGGACTGACACTGGGGCTGCCGGCGACCGACACGGTGCTTTTGGTCCTGGCGCTCTTCATCTGCAATGTGAGCTTCAGCACGGAAAGAACGACGTTCCTGACCGGGCTGGTGCATCTGGTGGTGTTTTGCACGTATGTGTTTTTGATATTTGTGCCGTGAGGGGGGTGGGGAAGCCGGCGATCGGATGCAGACTGGTCAGCAAAGCCGCTATCGGTCGGGATCTCGAACGAGCAGCCATCCGCTTGCGCATCAAGTTGCTGAAAACGGCAGGTCGCGGGAGTTTGTGTTGCGCCGGGCGTTTGCGCCATGAGCGGACGCTTGGCACCGGCCGCGTTCATGATTTGCAACACGCAGCCAGCCCCTGATGTCGATCAAGGCCGGAATACTCTGACCTCCCTGCACGTAGCAGACCACTCTTCGACAGGTTCTCCTCAAATCTTGGGGGAATTGCAGGGTCTGAGAGTCTTGATACCTTCAGTACTACGCACCTGGGATATCGAAGAGGCGATAATATCGCAATTAAGAATTCACCTCCGTTTTTCCAGAGCTAGGTGGGTCAAGTTGAATCGCAAACCGCGTCGGTCGCTGGAGCTTTTGAACAACGCCCGATCCCTGAGCCCGGTCGAGCCAGGACCTGACTTGCTCTCGTTCGAGCTCAAATCGCTCCGCGATTGCAGTGTCTGACTGGGGCCCGTCAGTCAGCCACTCGGTAAGAGCCTCGATAAAGAAATCATACAAGGACTTGGCCGAATGCGGCGCCTCGATAGCGGGTGGCGTGGGCTCTACTGGCAGGCCGAGTTGCGAAGAACCACCCTCGGCGTCCGAAAATAGGAACTGTCTTAGACTCTGAGACCCACTTCTCTCAAGGTTCGCGATGGGCCGCAGTCCAAGGTGGACTAGACGCTGGTTTCCGGGCGCGGCGTCGTTCGCTAACCGAACGAAGGCTCGCGTCCAACGATGCTTCTCGTTCTCAACGGCACCCGTCCAGGTACCGCCCTTGGTATCGCTGTCGACCACCACCGCCGCGGACGCGAGCGCGTACATGTACTTATTGCGATCCATAGCGTTTGCGACGGTGAAGCTAGAGTCGGGGTCGTAAGGAGTGACGAGGACGAGCTTTCCCGAAAGAATTGGGTCACGATTTCGCTTAGCAAGGACCGCTTTCGCGAGCGCATCGACCAAAACCGAAGTGACGCTGCCTCCCGCTTCAATAGCGCTTTCCATAGCTACACGGTCGACTCCACGAGCGTCGCCCGACACCACGACTAAGCCTTCCGAAGCACAGCGCTGTCCTAATTGGGCCGCAAACTCCAATCCGGACTCTGACGCGTTGCGTGAACCAACGATACAAACTGCTTCGGCGTCGAGCAGTTCCGAATTACCAGCGAGATAGAGGATCGGCGCGGCGGCACTGCGAAGTTTTTTCTTTAGCAGTGAGGGATAAAACGCGTCACCTCGGCCGATCACCTTAATCCCGAGCTGCGACCAACGCTCAACAGCCAATGCAAGCGACGTTCCACGCGCCAACAGTTTCGAGATCCGATCTGAATCTATTATGAGACTCTTTGGCACCTGGCGCACGATATCCGCCGGGCGCATCTCTAAATCGAGCAGTTGCTTCGCAAGCCGGTTATACTCCGCTATCGTAAGCGGCTTCACCTCGGGCGAGCGAGCAAATTGACCTACCAGTAGCAAGGTTGCCTGGGTATCGGGCGATAACACTCCCATCACTTTCCTTTAGTTTTCCGCCGCTGACGCTGACGCCAGCACAAGCGGAAAGACTGGCCCTGCTCCGGCCTGCCGAAGGAGCGCGCCGATCACCGTTAAAGACCAACGAGAGTCGACCACGTCGTCGACCAGCAACACCGATCCCCTTTCGAGTTGCTCGGCAGCAACCTCAAACGCTCCGTCCAGATTGCTCTGAACCGCCCCGGGTTGATCGGAGGCTCCAACTCCTGAGAAGGTGGAGCCATGACAAGCAAGACGACCAACAAGTTCTCTCCCGA